>JAKAIY010000075.1 GCA_021814145.1 Chloroflexota bacterium | reverse complement strand
TTTCGCTTCAGCGCCCACGACGCCCATCGCGCGCCAGTTCCTTTGACGTGCGTGATCCAGTCTCCTGTGATGTCCATCAACGCCCTCCCGCGCTACATCGCGCATACTGAAATCTTGAAGATCTCGCCGAGGCGTTTTGGAGCGACAAGTCGCGCTCCACCGGTGTCGCGACGAAGCGACCAGGGACTCAAAGAAAACCGCGAAAATGGTTGGGATGACGCCCAAGGGGAGTGTGCTGGTACTGTAGCACATTCCTTCATGTCATGTGTAGTGTGGAACAGCGCGCTCTGCCCAAGAGCCTGGCCACGCGCCAGCCGGCCTGGCGTGATATACTCGTACGGCTTGCGCCCCGGCGGCGCTCCTGATCCATGACGCCTTCAACTGGCGCGCGATGAGGTGGATACGCTCACCCTTTATCCACGCCTTGAATGGGCAAGGCCTGGCGTGAAGGAAACGGGATTCCACAAACCAGGGCTGGTGCGCGCAATATGTGATCGCGCCGCAATCTCTCACTGCAGTACACCGGAGCACGCACTATGGGTCTTACCGTCGGCATCATCGGACTTCCACTCGCTGGAAAAACCACACTCTTCAACGCGCTCACCCGCGCGGGCGCCCAGATATCCGGCTATCCAACCAGCACCGTTCAGGCGAACCGCGCAGTCGTCCAGGTCCCCGATGAGCGCCTTAGCCGCCTCGCGGAGATCTACCATCCGCGCAAGATTGTCCCAACGACTATCGAATTCGTTGATGTCGCGGGGCTTGGTCAAGTGGCGGACAGCGCCCGCCGCGAGGGGCTTTCAGCCGAATTCATTGGCCATATCCGCAACGCTGACGCGCTGGCGATCGTTCTGCGCTGCTTCGACAACCCTCAGGCTCCGCACCCCGCTGGCAGCGTCAACCCGGTTCGCGACCTGGACGACCTGATGGCGGAGCTGGCGATTACCGACCTCGCGACCGTGGACAAGCGGCTGGAGACGACCTTGCGCAAAGCGAAGTCGGGGGACAAGAAGCTCCAGGAAGAGCTGGAGTTCCTCAAGCGCCTGCGTGAACATCTCAATGAGGGCAAGCCCGTCTCTGAGCTGACCTACACCACCGCTGAAGAAGCCATCTTGCGCGAGCTGTTCCTGCTTACCGTCAAGCCGCGCCTGTATGTTGTGAATGTCAGCGAGGACGCGCTGGCGGCCGCCGCTGATGCGCTGGCCTCGCAGACGCCTCCCACAGCGCCTAGCGGCGAGATCGCGCACGTGCTCGCGGCGCGCGAGCGCGCCCAGGCCGAGGGAGCCGAGATCATCGCCGTTTCCGCCAAGCTCGAAGCTGAGCTGGGCGAGCTGCCTGAAGCCGAAGCCGCCGAATATCTGGAGGCGCTTGGCTTGCCTGCGCTTGGCGCTGACCGCGTGATTCAGGCAGGATACAAAGCCCTTAACCTGATCTCTTTCCTGACGGCGGGCGAGGATGAGGTGCGCGCCTGGACAGTCACGCGCGGCTCGAAGGCCCCTGTCGCCGCTGGCAAGATTCACACCGACTTCGAGAAGGGCTTTATCCGTGCGGAGGTTGTTCATTACGATGACCTGATGGCGGACGGCGGCTCGATGAAGACCACCCGCGAGCGCGGTCATGTCCGCCTGGAGGGCAAGGATTACATCGTGCGCGACGGGGATATCATCGAGTTCCGCTTCAATGTCTCCAAATAAGCGGATGGAGCGGCGCTCAAACAAAGCGCCGCTCCCCGTATCTTCGCTACGATGCGTTGTATAGCTGGACATGGCTGAATGTCGCGGAGCCATTCGTGCACGCCGCTACCCAGCCATTCGCGAAATCACCATCCTGCGCCGACGGCAGCGCCTGCCCGTTGACGAAGGCGGTGAGGGTCGTCCCATTGAATAGCGCCGCCATCTGGAATGTAGGTGGCAAGGCGCTTTCAAGGGAACCAGCGACTATAACCGCGCTTTTTCCCGCGTTATTTACTTTGTACAGTTCATACTGGCTTTGCTGGGCGTTGACCTCCAGGTAGTAGCCGGTGGTGTAGGTGGTATTTCCCCCTGTATTTCCAACGCCTTGCCTGAATCCCAGGACTACCCAACCGCTCTGTGAGCTGACCGTCGCGGTGAGATAGCCATTCGCCTGCGATTGGCCTGCCGCCGACAGGCACGCCAGCACATTCTGTGTGGATGGCGCGGACGAGACAAGATCAACCTGGGAGCCACCAGGACAGCTCGTCTGCGCTATTGAATTCCCCTGCCATCCCAGCGGATTACCGCTGTCGCAGATCAGCGCGGGGCTGTCGAACACCAACGCGCCTACGCCCGACGGAAGCGGTGGAGTGCCCGCAGGCGCGGCGGTGACCGTGATATCCGGCGTTATCGCGGTCTGCGTCGCCGTCGCCGTCGCGGTCGGCGCGCCCGCTGTCTGCGTGAAGCGCGCTTGCGTTATCTGGTTTTGTTTGCTCACATACGCGCCCGCGCCAATCACCGAAGCCATCAACACGACCGCCGCCAGCGCTACCAGCCATGTTCTCCCTAGCCCGCCGCGTCCGGGAGGCTCCTTTGCTTGTCCTTGAGCTGGATTGTCCACTGGCCAGCGCGGCGTCGCGGAGTCAGGCAGCTTTATGGGCGATGTGATGTCCGGGGGAAGCGCCGGCGGCGTTTCTCCCGCGTGTAGTCCTGACTGGAGCGCCTGGGCATATGCTGAGACGCTTGGAAAGCGCTGCCCTGGCTCCTTAGCCAGCGCGCGCATCACCGCCGCCTCGATAGCTGCTGGAACCGCCGGGTTGAGCGTCCGCAACGACGGCGGTTGCCCATTCATGTGCCCACGCATTACCGCGCCCATATCGCCCTCGAATGGAGGGCGACCGGCGAGCAACTGATAGGTCATCACGGCCAGCGCATACTGGTCGGTCGCGGGTGAGTACTGGCCGTGGAACTGCTCGGGGGCCATGTAGGTAATCGTGCCGGTCACCTGTGTCCGCTGCGAAGTGTTATCCAGTCCGCGGGCGACACCAAAATCGGCCAACAGCATCCGCCACGGAGCGCCTGAGATGTCCTGGGTCAGGACGTTCGCGGGTTTCACATCCCGATGGACGATGCCCTGGTCATGGGTGAACTGTAATGCCGCAGCCACCTGAGAGACGATCTCTACCGTCAGCGTCGCATCAGCCGGCAGCGTGAGCTTCCGCCGCGAGCGCCCGCGGATGCAGTCCGCCAGTGAGCCGTCCACCGCGTATCGCATCACGATGTAGAAATACTCATCCTCGACGCCACTATCGTAAACCGGAAGAATGTTGGGATGCTCCAGCTTACCGAGGGTCGCGGCCTCGCGTTCGAACCGGCGCTTCGCGTCTTCCACTGTTTGAGGGTCGTACGCGCCAGGATCAGGCCGCATGACTTTCACCGCGACCTGGCGATTGCCAACCCGTATCTGTTCAGCTAGGTATACCTCGCCCATCCCGCCCTCGCCGATCTTGCGTATTAGTCGGCAGCCGCCCAGTTCCCGCCCTTCAAGATTCAGCATCCAGATATCCTCCGCGATATGAGCAGCGACAGTTTCGGAAGTGTTTGGGGTCGCGGCGAACCAACCGCGCCGGGCTGGCTATGTCAAGCCGGCCGTGTCAAGCCGAAATCGAGGTGAGTATAGCAGATACATGCGATCTTTGATTGGCGCCTTATTGCCCGCTTGTACAACCTGGCGGCGCGTATGTTATACTTGCCTCATCTTGTGCGCGGCTAGTACGCGCGCCCGTAGTGGACGCTGGCGCGGACCAGCGGGCGCCGTATCTGTTTAGGAGTGGTACAATATACCGAAGTGGCGCCTGCGAGACGCCTACCTCACGGACGCGCGCCTGGCGCGACGGAAAGGATCGGGCCTATGGAACCAGTCAATGGGATGTCTGGCGACCAGATCGCGCATGCCACCGCTGAGCATGAGGAAGATCAGGCTGGCGCATCGGGGCTTAACGATCAGACCCCAGAGCCTTTTGAGGCGAGTATCGTCCGCCTCGATCAGGCGGCCGCCGAAGAAATATTCCGACGGGCGATCCGCTAACCAGCCTATCTGGCGCTCTGCCAGAGCATCCCGCGCCATCCCAGTCGCCAGAGCAGTCGCGCGCGTCCTCTCGCGACGCGGCAAGCGAAAGGTGATACGCTCGCAATGGACGTCATAAAGGTTACTCCGCGCGGTTATTGTTACGGCGTCGTGGAAGCGATGGAAATCGCCCGCAAAGCGGCGAAGGATCCTGATCTCCCGCGACCAATATTCATCATTGGGCTCATAGTCCATAATCGCTTCGCCGTGGATGAGTTGACTAACCTCGGCGTCACTACACTGGATGGCCCAGACCGCGCATCCATTCTCGAGCGTGTTGAGAGCGGGACCGTCATCTTCACCGCGCATGGAGTATCACCGCTTGTCAAGGCCCGCGCGCGCGTGCGTGGACTTCATGTTATAGACGCCACTTGTCCTGATGTCACAAAGACGCATGATCTCGTGCAAGAGTTCGTCGCACGCGGGTACGAAGTGATCTATATCGGCAAAAAAGGGCATCCTGAGCCTGAGGGCGTCATCGGCGAGGCTCCTGAGCACGTCACACTTATCGAGACGGAAACCGACCTTGATTCCCTGCCTGAGCGTGTCACTCACGCCGAGCGGCTTATGGTGACGAATCAGACGACCCTAAGCCAGTGGGACACCGCGCGCCTGATCGAAGCGATTCGCGCGCGCTTCCCCCAGGTGGAAATCCACAACGAGATCTGCCATGCGACGCAGGTGCGGCAGGAGGCTGTGGCGACCATGGCTAAAGGCGCTGACCTTACAATTGTGGTTGGTGATCCGCGCAGCAATAATACCAACCGGCTCGCCCAGGTCGCTGAGGAGCTAGCCGGGACTCCGGCAATCCGCATCGAGTCGGTCGCCGATTTGACGCCTGAGATGCTGGAGGGCAAGCGCCGCGTCGCTATCACGTCGGGCGCCTCGACCCCGAGCCAGATCACCCGTGAGGTTATTCGCTTCGTCGAAAGCCACGGCGCGCACGTCAGCAGCCTCCAGAGCAGTGCGCGCTAGAGCGCTGCCATGAGAGGATGGCCGGCTTTTTCCTCGTGAGCCGTGTTTACCCTCACCTTACCAGCCATCGTCACGGGATGGATGCGCCATTCCAAAACCAAGCCAGAAAGGGGTGGAAACAAGCCTGCGCGATCCCGGCGGCGCCTACGAAGCGCATTGTGTTGGGACACGGACCAGAACCCAGCGTCTCGCCAGCGATGGCGACGGAGCGCGTGTGACATGGGGGCGCGCGACAGTAAATCCGCCGCTGACGGATCTGTCAGCCCGAACACGCGATGCGGAGGATACCGACGATGAAGAGTCTGTACACGATCCTGGGGGATTTGCCCATCGCAGCCTTGCGCGAGCTTGCCCCCTGGTGGGGAACGGAGGGACCCGGACGCGACGACGCCGAATCCCGCCAGCGCTTCGAGCGCTCCCTGCGTGACACGATCGCGTCACGGTTTGTCTGGGACCGCCTGAATCCTGAAGAACGGCGTGTGCTTTTCTCGATCGTTGGCCCATCGGCGCGCAACTGGCAGGTCATTGAGGGCATTCCCGAACGAGCTGGTCTGGCGCCCAAGATTGCGCTTCCCATCGTGACGAAGCTGATTGACCGGCGATTGGCGTTTACTGAAGTGGCGCGCGTGCAGAATGGCGAGTTACTCGGCCAAAGAGCCACGTTCTATGGGTATTCTTCGCCGCGTAATTCCCAGGCTCCGATCGAAGAAAAATCCATCGTGTATGTTCCAACTGAACTGGCGACGGGACTCTATACCACTGGACGCGAGCTCTTCTTGCCAAACGCTGACCGGTCTGAAAAAACGCTTGATGAGCTGTTGCTTCCATATCGTCAGGGTGACCTCGACCAGATTGGCAGACGGTTCGGCCTGATGATGCAGTCGTTCTACTCGCGGAACGAAGTACGCGCCGCCATGGCGGAGAATCTGACCCAGGCTGAAGCTGTCCGCTATGCGCTGGAACGGGTAGACCCCCTTATTCATGCGGTTTATGACTGGCTGCGCGCTCAGGATGGCCGGGCGCCGGTGACTGCGGTGCGGGCCCGCTTTGGATTGGATGATATCGCGCTTTCCGGATTGCTCCATACCCTTGAAGAGTACGCGCTGATTTTTGACACCTTCAGCGATGGCCAGCGTATCATCTTTATCCCGCGTGAGACGCTCGCCAACTTGCGCAAAGCGGAGACGCTTCCCCAGGTATCGGCTGGCTTGCGGGAAGTCCAGGCCCCACGCGCCGTCAGGCCGTCTGATCCAGCGTTTCTCTGGGATCTCATCGCTCTGACCAATAGCGCCGCCCAGCAGGATATTGAATTGACGCGCTCTGGCGCGCTGCCCAAGCGCGCGGCGCAGCGGCTGCTTTCATCACTGGTCAGTGATCGGGCGCGCGGTCGTGAGGACGACGCGCTCGCCTATGTTGAAATGCTCAAGCAGGAAGCGTGCGAGCTTGGCATTGTCTCCGCGCCGCCAACGCGCGCGCAACAGCGGGCGAAATTGTCGCTTGCCCCGCGCATTGAGTCATGGGGAAAGCATGATCTCGTCATGCAGGCCCGGCGACTGTTCAAGCGCTGGCCTTCAGACCGCTGGTGGATTGACTTGCCGGGCGCTGGCTATCGTGAATGGCTCACCTTCTACGTGGAGCTTCCCCTCGCGCGCGAGGCTGTGGGCAAGCTCCTGCGCGAGTGCCGGCCTGGCGCCTGGTACTCACTGGAGTCTTTCCGCGCTACCCTTCAGAGCGCTGATCCGTATGTCTTGCGTCCTTCCCAGCGGTGCGCCGGTGAGGCTGGCTTTAAGCTGGCTGAAGAACTCCGCGCTCATTGGGACGAAACCGATGGCGAGATCATCAACGGGATGTTCCGCTCGACGCTCTTCGAGCTCGGATTTGTCTCGCTCGGCTATGACCGCGAAGCGCCCCCCGCTCCGCACGAAAACGTGAACCCGGTCGCTTTCGCGCTCACCGAACTGGGATATGAGGCACTGACCAGCGAGCTCAGCGCCTCGCAACAACCGTCGCCCCGCTCGCTGATTGTGCAGCCTAACTTCCAGGTGATCCTGCTGGAGCCGCATATGCCCGCGCTGTACTGGCTGGCGCGCCACGCATGCCTCGAACAGGTTGGCCGCGCGAGCCGCTTCATTTTCACCCGTGAATCACTCCAGCGCGGAATTGAAGCGGGATCCACGATTGATGACATTGTGCGTTTCCTGGAAGCGCACAGTAACAAGACGCTGCCTCAGAATGTGATTTATACCTTGCGTGACTGGGCGCGCCAGCGCCAGACGGACCAGTTGCCTTCGTCCAACCTTGTTCTCGAATTCCACGATGAACAGGTGACCGAGCAAGTCATTACCTCGCCCAAGCTCAAGGCGTTTAATCTCCGTCGCGTTGGTCCGCGCTCCGTCATCGCGCCGTCCGAGATTAGCCGTCAGGGCTTGTGGCGCGCATTGGAACGGTATGGCTTCGGCAAACGCCTCAAGAGCGGACTTGATGAGATTGTCGCCGCCACGCATCACCGGCGGGCAACCGCTACGACGCCCGCCAAAGGCGCGCCCGCGCCTGCCCTCAAGAATGTTTGATCCATGTTTGATCCATCGCGGGCGCGTCTTCCCTAATCAATCTGACAGTGACCGTTTTCCGTATGCTCATCGGTGAGTAGCAGGTCACTGTCGCGCCGCCTCGCTTTGGGGGCTAGCCGCGCGTGGCCCCCAAAGCGCGAAGGCAAGCGCCGCCAGCAGCCCGAACGCCGCAGAAAGGGCGAATACCAGACTATACCCCCAATGGTCGGCCATCCAGCCACCTAGCAGCGGCGCGCCTACCGCGAAGGGCGCATAGGTCACACTCATCAGCGCAATATATGACGCTCGCCGCTCTATTGACCCGAATTCACCTGTCGCCGTCAACTGGGTGAGCTGGGTCGCTGAGACGCTCAATCCAAGCAGGAAGAAAGCCACGCCGAACCACCAGATTCCATATGCGCTCAGCGCCAGCGCCGCCGCGACGCCCGCGCCAACGCTTCCCCAGATCAGCGCCGCGCGATGTCCCAGATGGTCACCCACAAAGCCCCACAGAACATTGCCGAGCGTCATGGCCACGGTCAGCACGACCCCTTCGATTCCGACCTCGGCGTCACTCAAGCCACCCTGCTTTGCGCCCGCCACCGCGAACAGCGCGCCAGCCATGGTCGCCATTCCTGAAATCGCGTTCGCTATCAGATAGCGTGTGAACGCGCTATCTGTGCGCAGGATGGCTAGCTGTGAACGCCATCCAGGGCGTGAGGCTTCCACGACAGGCGCGAGGGACCGTGGTAAATCCTTCTGCCGCGCGGGTTCACGCCCCATCGCTAGCATCACGAAAGACACCACATACGCGGCAAATGCCAGCAAGAAGCACAGCGCGAAGTTCAACGGGAACGCATAGGTAGCGATGAGCGCTGCGGCGCCCAGGGAGCCAAGCGCGCCGAGCGCGCCCCCAATCCCCATCCAGACACCCAGGAAGCGCCCCATCCAAGCGCGGGGAATCGCGCGCCCGATCAAGTCATACCAGGCCGGAAAGGTCAAACCCGAGCTTAATGATGGGATCAATGTCATCAGCAGGAAGATTCCCAGCATGAGTTTTGTGTGATGCGCCGCCAGCGCCAGCGCCGCGACGCCAATGAGCAGCGCCGGGAACCGCTCACCAAGAGTCAGGGTCAGAATCATCGGTTTGACACGGCGCACACGCTCTACACGCCCCGCTATCAGGAGTTGGGGCGCGAAAACGCCCAGCGCGCGAATCGCGGGAATCAGCGAAACAATCGTGTTATCAGCGCCTAAATGACTGGCGAAGAGCGGAAATATGGTGTATACCGATGCGATGCTCAGCGCCAGATTGAAAAATGCGATATCCCCGCCAAGCGTAAGAAAATTCCAGACGCTATCACGCTTCTGGGAGCGCGCTGCTCCAGAATTAGCTGTCAGGCCCGCCGCCACACTGGTCCTCAACTTCTTCTTCGCTCACGCGCCGTGACATTCCGCTCATGGATAGCGCTCATCGTACAGAGGCAGGATGGATACCACGCCAGCGTAAAGCGTAACACAGCGTCTGTGATGGGCAAAATATGTTCGCGAGCTTACGCTCCTGGCGTACGTCACGGAGTGGCGGACGGGCTGGCGGTTGGAGTGCTTGAGGCCGGAACGGCTTTGGCGCCACCCAGCGTCGGGTAGATCGAAGCGCCAAAATCGGTGATGTTCCATACATTGCCGTTCGCCGCCATCTGGAGCGTCGTGTCATAGGTAACGCTTGGCCCACCATTTTTCTGGCGGGTCACTTTATACACCAGCTTCGCGCTGGTTTTCAGATCACCCGACTGTGACGTCAGCGTTTCCTTGATTACCGGGCCATAGTCTGTATCGGCCTGTTGCGCGTCGCTCAGAAACTGCTGGAGCGTTACCTGCCCTCTCAGGGTTGGGCTTAGCATATTACTATAAGCGTCCTGATAATTCTGCGCCTGGATATCTGACCAGAACGAGCTGGCGACAGAAGTCGGGCCGGGATTATACGTCAATGCGTTATACGCGAAGTAAAATCCACCCGCGCAGAATGCGCATGCGAGAAAGGACATGATTGTCATCGCCGCCGCCATAACAAGGCTGTTTGTCCCGTGCTGCTCCAATACGGGATACTGCGACGTAAACTGTTCCCGCATCTGGCGCAGGCGTAGCACGCGCTCATAGCGTCGCTCGCGGTCCTCGCCATGCTTCGTTTCCGGGGAAAGCTCCAGCAGCCGTAACTCGGCGTCAATCTCCTTGACGCGGTTGCGCGCCTCACGCAACTCATCGGGTGTCGCGCGACGGCTCTTTGTCCCCGCGGCCATTCGAGAGCGGTTGATATCGCGCACGCAGTCTACCTCCCTGTCGAACGCGCAGTCGCCTTTGCGCGCCCGTACTGTACTGATATGGCCCTTCATGTGTCAAGCGTTGTGGGAGAAGAGCGTCATGGAGCCGGCCTTCGCCGCGTTATAGTGACGCTCGCCCGCTAGAGTTGCCAGGCCATCACGCCGTGTGCTACAGTCCCCCACGGAGTCAGCGTTTCTTCACGCCACGCGAGCGTGCGGCGCGCACGATGCGCTCCTATCCACCGCCACTCACTCCACATTCGCCAATGCCGCGAGCTGACCTCGCGTATCGTTCTGGAGGCGCTATGCCTGATCAACCAGTCTCGACGCCACATCGAATCCACTTGACGGTGAACGGTGAGGTCTATGAGCGGGATGTTGAGCCGCGCCGGACCCTCCTCGACACATTGCGCGATGACCTCGGCCTGACCGGCGCGAAGCTGGGGTGTGACATGGGCCAGTGCGGCGCTTGCACCGTTCTGGTGGATGGTGAGGCGATGTACGCGTGCCTGCTTCTGGCGGTCGAGATGGAAGAGCGTGAGATCACGACTATCGAGGGCCTCGCGCCCAGTGGGAAGCTCGATCCCACGCAAGCCGCGATCATTGAGCATGACGCGCTCCAGTGCGGCTTCTGCACGCCTGGCCAGACGCTGGCGATGAAAGCGTTATTCATGCGCAACCCACATCCCACCGATGAAGAGATTGACCGCGCCCTCGCCGGTAACCTCTGCCGCTGTGGCGCCTATCCGAAACTGCGCGCGGCGGCGCGCGCGCTTGCCAGCCGCGAAGGCTAGGATTCTTTCATCTCATCCAGCTTCCTGGGTTATCCGGGTTACTATCATTGAGGATTGCGAGCCGTATGCCGATACGCATTGTCACGACCCATCTTGAGTTCGAGGGTGTGGTATCCGAGCAGCGCGTCGTCCTGGAAGGTGATGAGCCTCCCGTTTGGGGCGCGAGCGCTGATCTGAAAATTGTCGGCAAGCCCACGCCGCGCGTAGATGGACGTGAGCGCGTAACTGGCGGCGCGCAGTACACGTACGACGTGACGCTGCCGGGCATGCTCGTCGCGGCTGGTCTGCGCTCACCGTATCCTCACGCGCGTGTCGTCGCCGTTGATACCGCCGCCGCCGAGCGCGCTTCGGGCGTTCGGGCGGTCTTCTCCCGTTTCAACGCCGCTGGCCTCATAAACCCCGCGAACAAGCGCCCGATTTTCGCGGAGGAGGTTCTTTTTCAGGGGCAAGAGGTCGCGCTGGTTGTCGCCGAGACCCGCGAGCAGGCGGAGGATGGCGTGCGGCTGCTCGCCGTCGAATATGAGCAGTTGCCCTTCGTGACTGATCCTGAAGCGGCGCTCGCGGAGGGCGCGCCCCTAGTTCAGCGTGATCGCGAGAGCAATTCTATCGGCGCCGACTGGCCCAAGGTCTATGAGCGCGGCTCGATTGAGCGGGGATTCGCTGAAGCGGATGTCATTGTCGAGATCCGCTTCACCACCGAGGCTGACCTGCATAACAGCATGGAGACGCATGGCGCGGTCGCCAATTGGGATGGGCGCACACTCACCATCTGGAGCTCTACGCAGGATATCTATGGCGCGCGCCAGCAGGTCGCGGAGGCGCTGGGCCTCCAGCAGAACCAGACGCATGTTATCAAGCGCTATATGGGAGGTGGGTTCGGCAGCAAGTTTGGCGCGCATAACTCGGGGATCCTCGCCGCATGGGCGGCTTACACGCTTGGACGCCCCGTGAAATACATGCTGAGCCGCACCGAAGAGAATCTCGCCGCAGGCAACCGGCCACCCAGCATCCAGCGCTACAAGCTGGGCGCGCGCAACGATGGGACGCTTACCGCGCTCGAACTGGAGACCATTGGCAATGTCGGGGCCAATGGTGGGTGGTTCTCTCCAGTCGCTATGGTCCCCAAAGAGATGTACCTCTGCCCCAATGTGCGCACAACTGATGCACCCGCGCGCACCAATCTTGGCACACAGTCGTCTTTCCGCGCGCCCGGTGTGGTTGAGGGCACAGCGGGCCTTGAGGTCGCGCTGGACGAACTCGCCCGCGCGCTGAACATGGACCCGCTCGCGTTGCGACGCAAGAACTACGCCCCTCGCTATCAGATTCTTGATCGCCCCTATGCCTCCAAGACGCTCCTGGAAGCGTATACGCTGGCAGCGGAGCGCATCGGCTGGGCCACTCGCGACGCGGAGGAGCGTCGCTACCCTCGCGGGCGTCAGGGCATGCTGCGGCGCGGCGTCGGCATGGCCAGCCAGCTCTGGGGGGGTGATGGTGGGCCGCCCGCCCAGGCCATCGCCAAGCTTTTGCCCGATGGCTCCGCTGTGATTATCACCGGTACGCAGGACATTGGCACTGGCACCCGTACAGTACTGGCGCAAATCGCCGCCGAGGAGCTGCGCATCCCGCTTTCCTCAGTGCGCGTGGAGCTGGGTGAAACCGAGTTTGGGGTATTCTCGCCCGCCAGCGGCGGGAGCATGACGCTCGCGTCGGTTGGCCCTGCCGTGCGCATGGCCGCCGCTGAGGCTCGCAAGGAGATGCTGGAGATCATCAGCCATCTCGTCGAAGCTCCAGTGGACGTGCTCGATGTACAGGATGGGGCCATCATCAACACCGAGACGGGAAAAGAGATGGGCGCAATAGGCTCATTCCTCAACCAGCTCGAAGGACATGAGGTGACGGCGCGCGGCATGCGCGGTCCCAACGCGGAGGATGTCATCGTCCGCACCTTTGGCGCGCAGTTCGCCGAGGTGGAAGTGGATATCGGCACGGGCGAGGTTCGCGTTCTCAAAATCGTCGCGGCGCATGACTGTGGCCGCATCGTGAATCCGCTTACCTTCAGCAGCCAGATGGAGGGAGGCGTTATCCAGGGCATCGGCATGGCGCTCTATGAGCGGCGTGTTGTAGACCACCGGCTCGGAGTCAGCGTCAACCCCAACCTGGGTGACTATAAAGTCCCCACTATTCGCGACATCCCCGAGATCGAGCTTGTGCTCTTCAATACACCCATCGAGGCCGCCAACACCCTGGGCGCGCTGGGCGCGGGCGAGCCGCCGATCATCCCCACTCCCGGGGCCATCGCCAACGCTGTCGCGCATGCGCTCGGCAGGCCTGTCACTGGATTACCACTGACCCCTGATCGGGTGCTCGATATGCTAAGGGAGCGATAGATGCGCGCGTTCGACCACGATACTGTCCAGAGCGCCGAAGAGGCTATCGCCGCGCTTGCTTCCGGCGGTTCATCCACCATGCTGATCGCGGGAGGCGCCGACCTGCTCTCGCTGATGAAGAGCGATCTCGTCGCGCCCGCACGCCTCATTGATCTCAAGCCCGCGCGCGACTTGCGTGGAATTAGCGTTCAGCCTGATGGCTCTGTCCGCATCGGCGCGCTGACCACGCTCACGGAGATTGAGCGCGACGACGCGCTGGCGGAGCGCCTGCCCATTCTTCGCGCCGCTGTCCTCGACGCCGCCACGCCGCAGATTCGCAATATCGCTACGGTTGGCGGAAATCTCATGCAGCGTACCCGCTGCTGGTATTTCCGGGGTCCCTATACCTGCTGGCAAAAAGGGGGCGACTGGTGCTTCGCGCGCGGTGGCGAGAACAAGTATCACGCGATTTTTGACCAGAGTCCGTGCGTCTCCGCGCATCCTTCTGATCTCGCGCCCGCGCTGCTCGCGCTTGACGCCTCCGTGGCTATCCAGGGGCCAGGTGGCCAGCGTGTCATTCCGCTCGATGCGCTCCTGCGCCCGCCGACTGACGAGCGCCGCCATGAGACTACGCTGGAGCCATCCGAGCTGATTGTCGCCGTCACCATCCCCGCGCAGCCCGACGGCGCGCGCGGCGCCTATCTGAAGATGATGGAGCGCCACGCCTGGGCTTACGCGCTCGTCAGCGCCGCTGTTCAGCTCGCCATCCAGGACAACGCTGTCACGCGCGCGCGCGTCATCCTTGGCGGCGTCGCCAACATCCCCTACCGTGTGGAGGCTGTAGAGGCGTATATCACCGGACAGGCGCTTACGACGGAGCTGGCGGGCGCGGCGGCTGATCTTGCCATCGTGGGCGCTACTCCACTGGCGCGCAACCAGTACAAAGTCTCTCTGGCGCGCGAGCTGGTCCGGCGCGCTGTGCTTCTCGCCGCAGGCATGGACTGGCAATAGATCGCTGGGGCTTCGCCCTCATGAGTGAGGAGGCTTCACTGGGGCTGCCCCACAGGGCGCCTGTCCCTCCGCAGTCGTGTTACCAGGCGCCCGGCCAGGTCACCACTGTTCTGGCGGGCAGGCAGTGTTTTTTACCATAGCGCTCCCTTTCGTTAATCGGGAAAGGGAGCGCTATTTATGCGGGAAGCCACCTCTGACGGCGCGTGGCGCTTTATTTGCTATGAGGCCGCATGCGCCGTGGATTCGCCAGGCAAACGACGCAATAGGATCCAGCCAGCGCTCGCGGCCACAACTGACGCCATCAAGATGCCGAATTTTGCGGATGCTAGCAGTTCATCCTGGTTGAACGCCAGCTCAGCGATAAACAGCGACATTGTGAAGCCAATGCCACCAAGCCATGCTATGCCATATACATGGCGCCATGAGATACCATCAGGCAAAGTGGCGAGGCCGGTCTTGACGGCGAGCCAGGAGAAAGCCGTGATCCCCAACTGTTTACCAATCACCAGGCCCAGCGCGACCCCTAGGGCGACTGGTTGCAGCGCCAAAACTCTGATGTCACCGTGCAGTGATACGCCTGCGTTGGCGAGCGCGAACAGAGGCACGATGGCGTACGCGACCCATGGGGTGAGGCTGCGCTCCAGACGCTGGAGCGGCGCCTGCACCGCTTTGCGCGTCTGCTGGAGATACTCCGCGACATTGCGCTGAGGCGCGGAAAGGATACCGCGCTCTATCTCTCCCTCCTCCGCGAATCGCTGCAGTCCCAGGAAGCCCTGGATGACGTATTCCGCCGCGGATAGACTCGCGCTAGCGGGGATGGTCATCGCAAGCAGCACTCCAGCGACGGTCGCGTGAATCCCGGACGCCAGGAAAGCCAGCCAGAGTCCCAAGCCAAGAATAATGTATACCGATGGGCGTCTTATACCCACTTTGTTGATGATGATGAGAGCCAGCAGGATGCCTCCCGCGACGCCCAGCGCGATCCACGACACCTGCGCTGTATAGAACAGCGCGATGACCAGCACAGCCCCTAAATCGTCCACGATCGCTAGTGATGTGAGAAATACCTTGAGCGAGGTTGGGACGCGACTGCCAATGAGAGCCAGCACACCGAGGGCGAAGGCGATATCTGTCGCCATTGGAATTCCCCAGCCCGCGGCTCCCTCGCCGCCAGCGTTGATCGCGGTATAGATGATCGCGGGTAAGAGCATGCCGCCAAGCGCCGCCGCCACCGGCAAGACCGCCTTGCGGGGTGACGCCAGCTCGCCAACGAGGAGCTCGCGCTTAATCTCAAGGCCAATAACGAAGAAGAAGATCGCCATCAATCCGTCATTGATCCATTGATGCAGGGTGAGACTCAGCGTGGCGCTGCCAAAGCTGATGCTTAGGGGTGTTTCCCAGAAGACGTGATAGCTCTCCTCCCAGGGAGAGTTGGCCCACGCCAGCGCTATTACGATAGCCGTCAGCAACACCAGCCCACCAAATGATTCAGCCCGCACAAATTCCTGAAATGGGCGGAGGAGCTGTTTAGCGCTCCCCTCAGGTTGCGCTTGCTGTGTATTTTGTTTCACAGTCGCTCCTTTCCAGTTTCGCCTCACCAGTTTCGCCTCATCCGTGTGGGCCCATATGGGTCGCGCAAGCTCGCTGCCATTTCGTCTCGCCTGGCCCAAGATTTATGCCAATCCGAGGAGGCTGCCTACCACGCGGGAGGCGCCAATATCTCTGGCGACCTGGTCGCGAGCCATCGCTTACCAGCGTCTGGCGCCTTGGATGCGTCACTTGTCGCTTGTCCGGCGCTTTCCACCAGGCTAGCGCCAGCAGGAGGTGTGCGATTATGCCAGAACAATTCGACATCAAGGCCCAGACGCGACAGATTATCGGGAAACGGGTGCGAGAACTGCGCGCTCAGGGCCAGATCCCCGCCAATATCAGCGGTGGCGCCAAACCATCGGTCGCCATCCAGCTTCCCGCGAATGAATTGGGTCACTTGCTCAAGCGACACGGCGCGGGTATTATGCGCATACACCTTGGCCGGGGATCTAGTGTTGAGACTGTGCTTCTGAATCGGGTTGAGCGTGACCCAATCACGTCCGCGATTCTCCATGTGGATTTCCGCCGTGTACGGCTCGACCAGCCTGTACGCGCCCGCGTCGCCTTACATCTCACCGGTGAGGCCCCCGCTGTCAGGATCCACGGTGGTGTTCTGCTTCACCTGCTCGATAGCGTTGAGATTGAGGCGTTACCCGAGCACATTCCTGAGGGGGTTATGCTCGACATTTCCTCACTTGATGAACTAAACTCCGTTCTAACGGTAGCGGACATCCAGCTTCCAGCGAACGTGAAGATGTTGAGCTCGGCTAGCGAGCCAGTAGTCACCGTCAAGGCGCCGAGAATTGAAGCGCCGGCGGTCGAAGCTCCTGTCGCCGCCGCTCCGGAAGAGAAAGCCGCTCCCATGCCTGAAGAGCGGGGGCAGCAGGGCGCAAGCGAGAGCGAAGCCTGATGGGATAAGGAGCCTGAGCGGCTCCGTGAGCGTGGCCAGGGAGCACAATGACCGGGATCGAGATTGCGGCGCTTGCTGGAGCCTGCCTGATAGCGGCGCTTGCTGGTCTATTGGCGGGCGCCCTGGTCAATACGCTGGCGGACCGTGTGGTGGGCGTAGATGAGCCGGTCTGGAGCGCCACTCAGTGCCGCAAATGTGGCGCTTTGCTCCCTCCCGTATCACTCCTGGCGCTTGGGGAGTTGCGGACGCCCCGCGTTTGCGGAAACTGTGGCAAGCGGGCGTCTTTCCGCCGCCCGCTTACGCAGATCGCGCTGGCGCTCACATTTCCCCTGCTTCTCATGCATGCGCTTTTCAACCCTGGCCACCCTTTCTCCCGGCACGCCGGAGCTCTCCCCATATGGGGGATCATCTCGCTGGGGGTTATCACGCTCACCGCGTTCGCTTTTATCTTCGTCGTTGACCTGGAGCACCGGCTGATCTATGACCTTGCCATCTTCCCGCCCATGCTCCTGATTCTTGGATTCGCCGCGTTTTTCAACAGCGCCACGCTCCCAGCGCTGCTGCTCGGCGGCGCGCTGGCGGGCCTACTCTTTCTGCTGCTCTATGGTCTTGGCTGGGCAATCTACCGCCAGGAGGCGCTTGGCTTTGGGGATGTCAAGCTCGCCGCGCTCATGGGGGTCGCTGTGGGCTGGCCCGCGGTTACAACCGCCATCGCGATCACGGTCGCCGGCGGTTTTATCACCGCGCTCCTCTTGCTGGCGAGCGGCGCCGCTGGCCGCCGCGCTTACATTCCTTTCGGTATTTTCATGTCCCTTGCTACCGCTATCACGCTTCTCACGACGCCCTTTCCCTGGTAGGGCGCAGGGTACGGAAAGGTCGCGCGGGTCGCGCCATTCCGCGTCCTCCTTGTATCTGCTCTTTACGTGCGCGTCACATGTGATAGAATAGTGTGAGAGAGAAGTCATCTCGCCTCTCTCATGCGGGAGTAGCTCAGTTGGTAGAGTACCTGCCCTCCAAGCAGGGTGTCGCGGGTTCGAATCCCGTCTCCCGCTCCACTCAGGAATATTCTGGATTAGGCCACTTCACCACCTATCAGGCGAAGCGCCTTTCTCTCCTCACATACGCACGGCGCTAACGCTGATCGGGAGCGCCGCCCAATGGCGCTCTCCGCATGATCCGCGCATACAGGGGCCGCGAGCTCACGGGGCGCATCAGCCCATAAGGAAGATCCCTTTGCAAGCGGGCGCGCTTACCCGCCTGGCGGTAAGCTGCGGAGCGGGCGCGCGGCCATTCGCGCCGTGTTTGACGCAGCCATTCACGCCGCGTTATTGTTCTGTAGTTAATGGATGGTGGGCGCTGTGTGCCGCGTCCGCACGAGAAACGTCGGTGTCGACGGGAAAGCAGCGAGGCGCGAGATGGAAAGCGAAATCAGACGCGATAGCGACGCGCCCCAGTCACTTACCGCCGCGCTGCGCGATGTTAATGCGGCGATTAACTCCGCGCTGGATCTCGACCAGACACTGCGTATCACCGCTCAGACCGTCGCGGATACACTGCATGCGGATTTCTGCGCAATCTTCCTCTTCGATGAGTTTACCCGTCTGCTGGAGATCAGCGCGACCAGCGAGGCGCCCCGCCAGCGCGTGCCGCACTATAGCGTCGCGCTGGGCGAAGGCTATACAGGGCGGGTCGGCGAGCAAGGCCGGCCACTGCGTTTCGCCGACCTGAGCGAGGAGAGAGCGGACCGCGAGGCGTTCGCCAGTGAGCTACAGCGCTATGATACGCCGATGCGCGGACTGCTTTCCATGCCGATCATCTACTTTATGGCGGAAAAGCTGGAAGGTGTGATCAACGTCCAGTCACATGAGCCGCGCGCCTTCACTGATGACGATGAAGCTTTCCTGGAGGTGGTGGCCGGCCAGCTCGCGATGAGCATCGAGAACGCGCGGCTGCACGAAGCGACCGATGTAGCGATCCGGCGCCGCTACCATGAACTGAGCACGTTCTATGATGTATCGGCGCAAGTCGCGTCTTCGCTGTCACTCAAGAACGTGCTCGCCAGCATCGCGGATCGTTCCGTGCTGCTAAGCGGCGCGGACAAGTCTGTGCTCTTTGAGCTGGATTCCGTCACCCAGCGCCTTCATGCCCGCGCCGCCTCAGGCTTTGACCTGAGCGCCTTCGAACGCGTGGCTCTGCCAGTAGGCCAGTGCTGCGCCGGTCGCGCGGTCCAGTCGGGAGCGTCCGTCACGAATATTGATTGCATGCGACTGGACCCTGATTGTTTCCTGCGCGATCTGCCGGAAGAAGCGTTGGGAGGCCAGCGGACGACGCTCTGCGTTCCTCTGGCGACGACTCATAATTCGCTGGGCGCGCTGTGTGTCTTCAGTAGCCAGCGGCACATGCTCAGTGATTATCAGGTGCGGCTGGTGATGACATTCGCCAATGTGGCGGCGATCGCGATGGAGAACGCGCGCCTGTTCGAGGAAACACAGGCGGGGCTGCGCAAACACGAGACGCTGCTGCGAGAGATGCATCATCGCGTGAAGAATAATCTGTCGCAGGTCGTAGCGATTCTGAACATGCAGAAGCGGCGCGCGACGAATGAAGAGGTTATCGCCATTCTCACCGAGACGGTGGGGCGTATCCAGGGCATTGCGGCCATTCATGACCTGCTGACGGTTGGCGAGGTTGGTGTCGCGCGGATAGACGAGATTGCGCGCAATATCGTGGGGGTC
>JAKAIY010000074.1 GCA_021814145.1 Chloroflexota bacterium | reverse complement strand
GGCCAGGCGGGCCAGCGCCAGCGCGTCGTCGGCGGTGGCGTCGGGGCGCGCGGCCAGCTGGCGGGCAAGCTCCAGCGCCTCCGGCTGGCGGTTCAGCTTCACCAGCAGGTCGCGCTTGGCGATCAGCCAGGAAGGATCGTCACGCGCCAGGAGCAGCGCCTGTTCCACACGGCTGAGCGCGTCATCGGGACGGCCCAGCGCTTCGAGGGTTGGGACGTACTCGCGCAGCACATCCAGCCGCTCATCGTCGTCATCGGTCGTCGAAGCGCGCCTGAGCAGCGGCTCGGCTCCCGCCAGATCGCCCGCCCGCAGCAGGGCGCGCGCGGCGGCGCGGGTCGTGGGGATGTCCGACTTGTCGCTCTCATACGCCCGGAGCAGCGCCTTGGACGCCGCGGCGGGCTTGCCCAGCTCAAGCAACGCGCGCCCCCAGAGCCGGTAGAACTCGGTAGTGGCGCCCTTGGGGTCATCTTCGAGCAGTGTCTCAGCGGCGTCATTCACGCGATGCCAGTCGCCCACAGCCGCCGCGTTCGCCATGCGAGCGCCCATCGGCCCGGGGATGGTCGTGGGCGCGGCAGGGGAAATGAGCGGCTGCGCGCCGGGGTGCTCCGCGCCGGGACGGCGCGGCTGGCGGGCGTCGGTTGCGCGGATCGCGGCCAGCATCGCGGCCAGCGTCCCGTCGAAGTCGCTGGTGGCGTCGTAGAACTGGAGTGTCGCCCAGGTCGGCGGGACCGTGCGCGGATCGCGGGCGGCGGCCACCAGGCGCATGACGCCGCGCATCTGGCCATAGAGCACACGGTTCTGCGCCGCGTTGACCTCCATCTCGACGGCGTCGGATTTGAGCGAATTGGGCGTCTCGACCAGCACCAGCCACTCACACCGCTCCAGCCCCTGGTTGATACGCTTGATAAAGTCGCCTTCCGTGGCGCCTTCCCAGTCCACCCAGACATAGACGCCCAGCCGCTCCAGCGCCTCCACCAGCCGCCGCGTGAACGCCACATCCTGGCGGTTATAGCTGACGAAAATCCGTGTGGTTCCCGGCCCTGGCGCGGTCATAGTTTCCTCGCCCTCCCGATACCCCATCCCGCCGACTTCGCGGCCCGCCGCCAGCGCGCGTGTGGAGATACCGCCGCTCGCAGCCAGCCTGTGAGGACAGTATAGCGCATGGAGAGTGACGTGTGGGGGCCTCATCCGGCCTCCGGCGTAGCCTTCTCCCCGCCTGGGAGAAGCGCTGTGGCGAGAGGGAACGCTGGCCGGCGGCCACAAAGCCGCGCCTGGCCGGCTCAATCTCCTGCGCGCGGCGCGCAAGGCCAAACAATTCACAGGCCCTGGGACTGACCGGCGCGCGATAGTGGCGGATGGCAAAACGCATGCTACAATGGAGCGAGAGCGCGCCGCCAGCCTCACACGACGGCAGGCGCGCAGCGAATGAGGACGCGTGGGCATGCGAAAGACAAGCGGCAAGAGCAGTGACAGGCTAACCCCCGACATTCCATCGCTCAAGGCGCCGGTGGGGGTCTTCGATTCCGGCGTCGGTGGCCTCACCATCCTGCGTGAGCTGCTGCGTGAGCTGCCTGGCGAGCGCTACACCTACTTCGGCGATACCGGCAATTGCCCCTACGGCGTGCGCCCGCGGGAGGAAATTATCCAGCTCGCGCTCAACGCCGCTGAGTTCCTGATCGGGCGCGGCGCCAAGCTGATTGTCGTCGCCTGTAATACCGCCTCCAGCGCCGCGATTCACGTCCTGCGCAAGACCCATCCTGAGATCAAGTTCATCGCCGTCGTGCCCGCCGTCAAGCCCGCCGCCGCGATGACGCGCGCTGGGCGCGTCGCCGTCGCCGCCACCAACTCATCCGCTCAGAGCGACTATCTGCGCGGACTCATTACCCAGTTCGCGAACGGCGCCGAAGTCTATCCGGTCGGCTGTCAGCGGCTCGTCGCGCTGGCCGAAAAGGGCGTGCTCGATGGGCCGGAAGTCGAGCGGCAGATCCGCGCGGATATCGGCCCGTTTCTGGCGCGCGGCATTGATGTTCTGACGCTCGGCTGCACCCACTTCCCCGCCATGCGCCCCGCGTTCGAGCGCGTCTGCGGCCCCGATGTGCGCGTGATTGATTCCGGCGAAGCCGTCGCCCGCCGGACGCGCGTCGTGCTGCGCGAGCAGGGCCTGCTGGCGCCCACCGATGGCGGCCCGCTCGCCGCGCCGCGCGCGCTTACCGCCGCTGACGAGTTCTGGCGCAGCGGCCCTGGCAGCGCCTTTGACCGGGTAGCCGCCGCCATTCTGGATGGCAAGCCCCACTCCCGCCTCGCAAAGGGCATGCTGCTCTCCGCCATTTCCCGCGCGGGCTGACTGCCAGCCCCAATGAGCAAGCGCGCCCCCTGGCGGAGAGTGGCGCGCAACCACGCTCACGCCAGGGGGCGGCTGATGCGACTGGGCGTCGCGGGGCGATACCCCGGCCCAGCAAGCGCTGTATCTAGCGCAGATCGTTCAGGCGGCGCTCGGCTTCATCCAGCGAGATACGCCCGTTGCGCAGATCCTCCAACACCTGACGGCGTACCGCGTCGGCGTCTTGCGCCCCAGATGGAGCGGGGCCAGCGCCCCACGCCTGCTCGGCGGTAGGCTCCTCATCCTGCTCAATGCGCACGCGCTGCGCGCCACCGCTGGGCCGCGCGCCGGTATCAGGCGTCGAGGATGGGCCGCCGCGAGTCTCCCACTCATGGCGCACCTTGCCGAACGCCTCCTCCAGGTCGCCCATCGCGCGCTCGATCGTCGAGCGCACCTCATGGCCAATGGCGTCCCAGTCGGTCTCGCGCGCCCGCTTGGCCGCGGCCTCGGCGTACTTGCGCGCCTCTTCACCCGCGCGGTGGGCGAGTTGCTCCGCGCGGTCGCGCAGCGCGTCAAGCTGCTCGCTATACTCGCCTGATGTATGCGCCCCGCGCCCGCGCTCCCATTCGAAGTTGAACTCGCGCGCCCGCTCTTCTTCCTCAGCCGTATACGGCCCCTTGAAGCTGAAGCCCGCGCGGTTCGGCCCGTTCTGGACCTTCACGCGGAACTTGCGTCCCGCGACATTCCCCTCAAATGTGCGCCCCTGGCCTTCCTCGCCGCCCTGCTCGTCGCGCTCGTCAAACTCGTCGCTCATGCTCTCGGCTCCTTTGTCCCCATCCGCGGCGACAATCGAAATGTCGCCGCCACTCTGCAGTGTTACCGTCGCCGCGCCCGTTCCCAGCGCGCCAACCAGATTGCGCCGGCGCCCGCGCTCCACTGTCAGCGGCAGCCGGGTATGAATCTCCCCGCCGAAGCTCTGCGCCACGAAGCGCGCGTTCACTTCGCCCCGCACGCGCAACGCGATGTCGCCCCCGGCGTTAATCATGTACTTCGACTCAGGGCGCAGCAGCGTATCGAGACGCGCGTCACCTCCCGCGCGGGACACCGACACGCCGCCCGGCGCGCGCTCCATCTCGAGGTCGCCACCGACCACGCCAATGCTCACCGGGCCAAACGTGTTGGTCAGATTGGCGTCGCCACCGACTGTCTCGAAGGTCGCCCGGCCAGAGATCCCGTCCAGCTCCAGATCGCCACCGATGAGCCGGCCAACGATTTCGCGCGCGTCATTGGCCTCCAGATCGCCGCCAGTCGTCGTCAGGCGGGTGACGCCCTCGACGCGCCGCAACTCCAGATCGCCGCCTACCGGACCCTCCAGCGTGACGGCGCCACAGCGCTCAATCTGCGCGTCGCCGCCCACCGCCTCAGTCACCGTCAGCGCGCCAATCCGCCGCGCCTCCAGATCGCCACTGACCCGCCCCAGCATGACGAAGGACGTGACGCCATCTATCCAGGCCTCGCCCCCGATCACTTCCACCTCCAGCTGTTCGGCGCGCTCAGCGGTCAGATCGCCGCCCACTCCCGTGATGCGCGCCGAGCGCACATCCTCGATGCGCGCGTCACGCTGCACGCGGTTGACGCGAAGTGTCCCGTCCAGCCGCTCGCAGTGGAGGTCGCCTTCCACCTCGCGGATGACCAGCGTCACGTTATCGGGCGTATGCAGCTCGGTGGCTCCCGGCAGGCGGTTGAAGCGCACGCCGTCGCTGAGCTGCGTCGTCTCGATATCTTCATTCCAGCGTCGCGCGGTCACTGTCACCTGATCGGCGCCGCCAATGATCGTCAGCGAGCCCTCGACCTCGCCAATCTCGATTCGCAGCGGCTGCGCGCTTTCAGGCGCTTCGGGCGCCGCTTCTGGCTGGGCCGCCTCGGGTTCTTCGGGAGGGGCCGAACCAACGGCGTCCGTGCTGGCGCCTTCCTCTACGACAGGATGGCCAATGGGTTGCGCGCTTGGCGAGAACGGCCCACCCGCTGGCTCGCTCAGCGCCTCTTCCGTCGCGCCCTCGGATTCGCTCTCTGGCAGCGACGGCTCTTCCGTCGGGTCCATGGAATCCATGCTGATCTCTCCAGTCCGCCTGGTGGACCATCTCCACCACATCGCCCGATCGTCCAGCTTTAATGCTCCTCATCGGTCAGCGTTTGCGCCCGCGACAGCAGCTCGTGCGCCTCTTCGGCGCTGATGCGGCCAGCCGCCAGCTCGCTCAGGATCTCGCGCCGCGCGCGCCGCCGCTCGGCCGGGGCTTCTTCGTCACCGCCGAAGCCCATCGCCTCCAGCGTCGCGTTCAGCCGCGCGCGCACGGTGGGATAGGACACGCCTAGCATGTCCTCGACATTCTTGATGACCCCACGGCAGCGCATGAAGACCTCAACGAACTCCAGCTGCTCGTCATCCAGCCGCGCCAGCCGCCCGAAGCGCGCCCCATCGCCACGCGCGACGCTTCCCGGCGGCCCTGACCTGCGCGCTCCCTCGCCGCCCGCTGGCGTCTCGAACACGCCCTCGAGCGCGCTGCCGCAGTGGCCGCAGCTCAGCCGCGTGACTGTCAGATGATCGCCACATACCGGGCACGCTTCAGGCGCCATCCACGTCTGTGGCATCGCGAACGCCCTCCCCGCTATCGCCAACCGCTCTCCACACTCCCGCTGGCGACAGGCCAGCGCCGTGCGGAGATCAACCAAAGCATACGCGCGCGTCATTAACTTTGTCAATATGTAATCAACAATTGTGACAGAAATGTTAATATTGTTGATGGCACTTGCTCCCGCGTCTCGCGCCGGCGCTCCGTCTGGTAGTACTCTTTGGAGGCCTTACAGCCGCTCGTGTATCTCTCGCGCCGCGCGCTCGTATGTAACAAAGGCGCGGCGCCACGGCAGCGGGGTTCATCGTCCTCACCAGTAGCGGGCCTCGCGTGTCAGCGCCATCAGCCTTCCCGGACTTATCCGGTTCCCCTTTGATTCATCCATTCTTTCCATCATTTCCAACCACACAAACGGAAGAGGCGTTCTCATGGCTGTTATGCAACACAAGCCACGCAAGACTGAGCTCTCGCCAGTCGAGGCGCTGGTCGTCGAGCGTCGTCTGAACGAAGAGGCCCGCGCGAGCGCGTCTGGCGGCGCGCTGGCCCGCATCCAGGCGCTCACCAAAGAGCGGCAAAAGCTGTACGCCAGGGCCGCGTCGCATCCGTACCAGGCGTTCAACAACCGCGCGCGTATTCTGGCCATCAGCGCTGAGATCGAGGCGCTCTGGGAGGCGCTGCGCCGCGAGCGCGCTGGCCGTCGCGCGCAGATCGAGCGCTCGCTCAACGTCATCCCCGAAGACGACGAGCAGCCACGCTCCCAGCCCGCGATCACCGTCGGCTCGACCGACGCCGCCTGATTCCCCGCTGGACGGGCTGCGCTGAGGCCGCGCGAGCTCCGATTTGCGGAGCGCGCGCGGCCTCGCTGTCTTTCACGAAGCGGCGCGCTCTTGCCACACCACCCAGAGGCAAAGCGACAATCCCCGCTTGAGCTGGTGACTCAGCTTCCAATCCATCGCCAGCGTCAGCGCGTTCTCCGCATCGTTGCGCGCGGATGTGGGCGGCGCCAGGCGACCTCCATTTCCCCCTTGCGGGCGCGCCTTGCGGCGTCACACAATGAAGACCGCGCGATTGGCGCGACAATCAGGCCTCACGCGGGGCCAAAGCGAGGGAAGAGCAGAGAAAGAGCCATGGCTAGCAAGGCGCGGGCCGGGACAAAGCCCAGGACCAACGTGATCGCCACGCTTCAGGAGCGCGGCCTCATCAGCCAGATCACCGAGAGCGGCCTGTACGAGGCCGCCGAGCGCGAGCGGCTGACGGTCTATTGCGGCTTCGATCCCAGCCGGCCAAGCCTGCAGATTGGCAACGTCGTTCCCATCATCCTCCTCTCCCACTTCCAGCGCGCGGGCCACCGTCCCATTCTCGTGATCGGTGGTGGCACGGGCATGATTGGCGACCCCAGTGGCAAGTCCGAGGAGCGGACGCTGCTGACGCTGGAGCAGGTAGCCGCCAACGCCGGGCGCGTTCGGTCGCAGCTCGCGGGCTATCTCTCCTTCGAAGGCGAGAACGCCGCTATCATGCTCAATAACGCTGACTGGCTTGGCAAGGTGACGCTGCTGGAGTACCTGCGTGATGTTGGCAAGCACTTCACCATCAACCACATGATGGCCAAGGAGTCCGTGCGCACCCGGTTGGAAAGCAGCGAGCAGGGCATCTCCTACACCGAGTTCAGCTACATGATCCTCCAGGCGATGGATTTCCAGCGTCTCTTCGACGACTATGGCTGCACGGTCCAGGTCGGCGGCAATGATCAGTGGGGCAACCTGATCTCCGGTGTGGAACTGATCCGCAAGACGCGCGAGGCGCACGTCCACGCGCTGACCGCGCCGCTCATCACCTCCGCCACCGGCGTCAAGCTCGGCAAGACGGAGAAGGGCGCGCTCTACCTGGACCCCGAGCTGACCACGCCCTACGAGATGTACCAGTACTGGATCAATGCCGATGACCGCGACGCCGGGCGCTATCTCAAGGTCTTCACATTCCTCCCCCTGGATGAGATCGCCGAGCTTGAGCGCAAGCAGGCGGAGAACCCGTCGAGCCGGATAGCGCAGCGCAGGCTGGCCTACGAGATCACGCGCCTTGTTCACGGAGCCGCGACGGCGGATGGCGTCGCGACCGCTTCTAACGTTCTCTTCGGCGCGGGCGTCGCTGAACTGACGCCTGAATCGCTACCCTACCTGGCGCAGGCTGTCCCTGTCGCCAGCGTCACGGCGTCCGCCATCGCGGAAGGCCTCTCGCCAGTAGACGCGCTCCTGATCGCGGACCTCCAGCCTTCGCGCGGCGCGGCGAAGCGGCTGATCCAGCAGGGTGGCCTCTACGTCAATGACGAGCGCTGGCCTGATCCGGAGCGCGCGATCACACGCGAACAAGCGCTCTTTGGCCGGGCATTGCTGCTGCGCGCCGGCAAGAACCGCGTGGGCCTGCTGACCATCGAAGGCTAACCCGAACGAAAGGACCCGTACAGGCATATGGCGCAGTTGCTCGCCCTTGATATTCCCGCGCCCCACGGCATTCTCGACGGGCTGCTGCGCCTGCCTGACCCCGTGCCTGGGACGCCCGAAACGCCACGCATGGCGGCGGTCGTCTGCCATCCGCACCCGCAATTCGGCGGCACGATGCACAACAAGGTCGTTTTCCGCATTACGCAGGCGCTGGTGGACCTCGGCATGCCCGTCCTGCGCTTCAACTTTCGCGGCGTAGGGCGCAGCACAGGCGCGTATGATGACGGGCGCGGCGAGGCGGATGACGTCCGCGCCGCGCTCGACACGCTGGCGGGGCGCTATCCCAGCGTCCCGCTGCTGTTGGCGGGCTTTTCCTTTGGCGCGTGGATCGGCCTGCCAGTAGGCTGCGCCGATCCACGCGTCACGCGCCTCGTCGGCGCCGGCGTTCCCGTCTCGCTGCTCTCCGCGAACGAGCTGGCGGGTTGCGTCAAGCCCAAGCTCATCGTTCAGGGCGCGATGGACCAGTATGGCCCCAGGGTCGCGCTGGAGTCCTGGTACGGGCGTCTCGCCGATCCCAAGCGCCTCATCATCATCCCTGACGCCGACCACTTCTTTACCAACCAGCAGACCGAACTCTACGAGGCGGTTGTCGCGGGCGTGCGCGCAATGGCGGCTGCGGATTAACGCCGGCTCCCAGACGGGTTGCGCCTGCCCGGGGGTTGATGGTCGGCGCGCTGGCAGTATGAGCGGATAATCTCTTCCATGCCGCCAGTCCACTACCTGACCCAGCCCTATAGCCAATCGCTGTTGAATGTCGCTTGACGTCGCGGGCGCTTTGGTGCTACCATAGTGGCGTTAGCACGAGACATTATCGTCCAGCGCTATGGGCCTCTAGCTCAATTGGCAGAGCAGCTGACTCTTAATCAGCGGGTTCAGGGTTCGAGTCCCTGGGGGCTCACCACCACTATGTGTGGGGGGTAGGCAAGACGCTTACCCCCCATATTTTGTGTTTTCCGGCGCGTCTTCCTCCTCTCGTCACCGCCGGAGTTATGGGGTCAATTTCCTTCGCGCATCCGCACGCTCGCGCATCCTCATGCGACGACCCGCAACTCACCGCAACAAGCCGCAACAAGCCGCAAAAACTGGCGACAAATCCTTCCCTTCTGGCCCGCTGATCGGCCACGATCGCGGATGAGCGGCGCAGGGGCCGCTCGATGAATGGCCTGGCGTCGCGCGGATGGGCCAGTTGGCCGCAACGCGCGACGCCGAGAGAGAGCGCGCGCGTCTGCCCGCTCTAACGCCCCACAGGACACAGGAGGATCCTCCCCATGAGGCGTAGCGCCACAGCCATCCTTTGTTGCGCCTGCTTGCCGCTGCTCGCGGCGTGTAGTCAGAGCGCGGGCGGCGCTGGATACGCGCCCAATACCCCAGCCGCGCCGCATGTCATCTTGCCGCCCATGCGCTCTCCTTCCCCGCTCTACCACCCGATAGACAGGGTGATTGACAATGCGGCGGCAGTCCAGCGCCTGTACGCCGCGGCGGTCACCCAGCCCGTCATGCCAAGGGGCAAGATGATCAACTGTCCAGCTGAGTTTTCCGGTGATCCGGCCTAGCGCCTCACCTTTCTTGATGGAAGCCATACGTTGCGGACAGCGAGCCTGGAGGCCAGCGGGTGTCAGTTTCCGCGTTTCGGTCCAGACGGTGTTCGCCTGCCTGATTCCGCTTTCCTTGCCCTCTTTCATCAGACCACTGGCTTGTAGGCGGCTTCATGGAGCCGGGCGTGTGGCAAGCCGGAGTCGAAGCCGCGCCACTCCACTCGCGCCTACGCGCACGCGGCGAGGAGCGCGATACCATACACGGCGCTCTACCCCTCCGGCAGCGCCCGCACCAGCGCGCGGAATTGGTCGCCACGGTCGAACTCGTGCAGGAACATGCCGAAGCTGGTGAAGCCGGGTGAGAGCAGGACGACATCGCCCGGCGCGGCCAGCTCGCGGGCGCGCTGGATGGCGGCGGCGAAGTCGTCGAAGACGCCCTCGATGGGGTCAAGTATTCCCCGGCGCCCGGCGGCGGCGCGGATGTCCGCCGCGAAGGCCTCAGTGGCGCTGCCCTTGAGCAGGATGATGCGCCTGGCGCGGCTGGCGGCGGCTTCGGCCCAGGCGGTGTGATCAATCTGTTTGGTGTTGCCGCCCGCGATCAGCACAATCGGCTCGCTGAAGCTGCCCAGCGCGGCGATACCCGCCACCGGCGCGGTGCTGGCGCTGTCGTTCACCCACGTCACGCCGTCCAGCTCGCGCACGACCTCCAACCGGTGCGGCGCGCCACCAAACGACGCCACGCCCGCGCGGATCACATCCTCCGGCAGACCCAGCAGCTCCGCCGCCAGCGTCGCCGCCTGCGCGTTGGCGATGTTATGCGCGCCACGCAGGCGGATGGCGTCCGCATAGCGGAAGGGGCGCGTCTCCTCCGGGCGCGCGCGCGGATAGCTCACGCCGCGCGCGGGGTCATACATCCACACCTCGCCTGCCTGCGGCTCGGCGGCATAGTGGCGGGTATAGTCGTTAGCGGCGTTGAAAAGCGCGCGGTCGCCGGGGCGCTGGTAGCGGAAAATGCTGGTTTTGGCCTCGCCATAGTCCTCCATCGAGTCGTAGGCGTCGAGGTGATCGGGCAGCAGGTTGGTGAAAATCGCCAGCCGTGGGCTGCGGCGGACGGTATGCAGGCCCTCCAGCATCCAGTTGCCCAGCTCCAGCACGACCCAGCGGTCGGGCGTAATCTGGGGCAGCAGGGAGAGCGTCTCGATGCCGCCGAGGTTGCCGCCCAGCAGCGGCGCCCAGCCCGCCTGGGTGAGCAGGTGATGCAGCAGCAGCGTGGTCGTGCTCTTGCCGCGCGTCCCGGTGACGCCCGCGATCTTGCCGGGGCAGGCGCGGAAGAACCAGGCGATCTCCATCTCGACGCGCTTGCCCGCCTCACGCGCGACGGCCAGATACGGCGAGTTGCGACGCACGTTGGGATTGCGCACGACGACATCGGCGGCGCGGAAGTCCTCTTCGTCGTGGCGTCCCAGAACATAGCGGATGGGCAGCCCTTCCAGACTGGCGATGCTTGGCGCCAGCAGCTCCGCCGAGCGCAGGTCGGTCACGACGACCTCCGCCGCGCCCTGCGCCACCGCGTAGCGCGCCGAGGCCACGCCGCCGCCCAGCAGCCCCAGCCCCATCACTAGCACACGCCGCCCGCGCAGCCCGTTCGGGTCCGCCGGGTCGCTGAACTCGTCCGTCATCGCCGCTTTCTCGCTACTGAAGAGGGAATGCCGGCGGATCCGCCCGCGCGGCCTTCCCTCGCGCCGTCACAAGCCTCTACGTTATATCAGCCTCGCCCCGATCTCGCCAGCCGGTAACGCCTCTACTCGGCCCGCTGGACGGCGGCGGAGACGCCTCGCGGCTTCCCGGCCCGCGCCCAGAGCCAGTACAGCGCGCCCGCGATCAGCATGGCGGCGCCCAGCGACACGAGCGGCCACCCCCGCGCCAGATTGATCACCAGCGTGAAGGCGACGACACTCGCGCCGAGCGCATTCACCGCCAGGGAAAGCTTCTGGCCCTCGCGGTGGGAGATCCGCGTCATGGCCACCAGGCCGATCAGGAAGCTCAGAAAGACCGCGACGGCGTAGAAGAGAACCAGCTCCTGATCGCGCGCGCCAGCTACGAGGATGACAGCCGCGGCCACCCCCAGATAGAGAGCGACGCCATAGAAGGGCGTGTGATGGCGGTTGACGCGGCCCATCCAGGCTGGCAGGATGCCCGCCGTGTTACCGCGCCCATCCGTAGAGCGCGCCAGCGCCTTGAGCAGGCCGGGACCCGCCTGGAATGAGGAGCTGGCCGCCGCGAGCAGCAGCAGGCTCGTGGTGAGCTGGAAGAACGCGAACAGCCAGGGGCTTCCGGCGGCGCGGGCGAGGTCGGCGATCTGTGTGCTGTGGGCGGGTGGAATGCCGATGCGCAGCCGCACGGCCAGGGCGGTAAGCCCGAGTGTCAGCCCACCAACGATCACGATAGTGAGCCAGAGGGTGATTTGCCCGAAGCGGCGGCGCCCCGCCTGGTCGAGTTGCCCCAGCTGGGCGATGGCGGACGATGGCGCCTCAACGCCTGTGGCGAGCGCCATCGCGACGGGAAAGGCGAGCGCGATGGCGGCGACGCTCGCCAGCGAGCCCGGCGCCGGGAAGGACGCCGTCAGGCCGCTCGTGGTGAGGTCGGGTGGCGCGGCATGGAGAAAGCCGCTGATGAGAATGGCGATGCCCGAACCAATGAAGGCAAGCGTCATCGTGGAGAATATCGCGCGGCCAGCATGGCCAAACCACGTCAGCCCGGCGACGACGACGAGCAGGCCCAACGCGAGCGGCGCGCGAACGCCCGCGAGCCTGGGAAAGTAGGCGACAATCGCTGAAGCGCCCGCAGAGACGCTGATCGCGATGGTCAGCACGAAGTCCACGACCAGCGCGCCAATCGGGAGGAACGCCCATTGCTCGCCGAGCGCGGAGCTGGCCGCCGCCGCCGCGCCACCGCCATCAGGGAAGCGCGCAACGATTTGGTGATAGTTCACCGCGACCAGGGCGATGATCGCGATGACCAGGAGCATCGCGGGCAAGAGGAGCGCCAGGTCGCCGCCCAGCGCGCGCAGGCCCGCTTCGATGGCGTAGGCCACTGATGAGACGGGGTCAGCCATCACGGTGAACGCGAAGGCGATGAGCAGTATCACACGGCTCAGGAGCGCGGTCCGGCTTCGTCCGTGGACGGCGTGTTCCTGGCGCGCTAGCGGAAAATCGCGCATGGGAGTGGACGCGCGCGCACGGTCGGTCATCGAGCGATCTCTCCTCGGACACGCAAAAAAAGCGCCGGTTGCCAGAACGGCATACCAGCGCCCGCGACAAACAACCAGCAAACAACCAGCAAACGACACACGGCGCCAGTCGCCGACCAGGCTTCCCGGCGCCCCGTATGCGCTCACGTTTTCGCGTGAGGAACCGCCCATATTGTACGGCGTCGCTCTCTTGCGCGGCAAGAGCGCGGCGCGCCATTCAGGCCGCTTTGCCCTATCTCCGCATGGCGTCGCCCGCCGCCATTACGCCGCCGCGCAGCAGCTCGTTCACCAGCGGGTCGAGGTAATACGAGGCGATCCACTCGATGACGGAGGCGCAGACAGCGTCGCCGAAGCCGAAGAGCGCGTCGTTGAGCGAGCCAGAGCTCCCGGCGCGGCAAGGTAATCTCATATGGAGCGAACAGGGCGTCCGAGCGCCGCGTCGCGAGCAAGGCAATGGCAGAGCAGCAACCGCTGGATGAAGATGCTCTTTTGCGCATGGCGCAGACGTTGCCCCGAGACCAGCAGGTGCGCCTCGCTCACCGTATTCTCGACACAGGTCTGGCGACAATCAATCCAGAGACGGGACGGCCCTATGTCTCCTCCGCCGCCCTTCGTGGCATTGGCTTGGGAGGCCACCCCGCGCCTTCTGATGAGGACATTGAGCGCTGGCGCATAGAGAAATGTGTCGGGTGACTACGCCACTGGATTCATCTGTCCCACAGGGGCACGTGGCTGCGCGCAACGTTGTTCGGGCGCTTGCGGACACCAATGTCGCGATTGACCTGATACTCGCTCGCCAGCCATGGCTGGTGGCGGCGCAACCATTGTGGGATGCCCGTGACGGGGAACTTGTTGTCACGTATCTACACGCGTCTGTTGTCACCGATATCTTTTACATTGTGCGCCGTCAAGCGAATATTACGGCCGCCTTCGCCGCGATAGATCACGTATTGGACGCTTTGGGTATACTCACCATAGACGCGGCCCTTGCTCCAGCAAGCGTGGGCGCTGCCTGGCAATAACTTCGAAGACAATGTGCAAATCGCCTGTGCGATGAACGCTTAACTGGACATGAGACAATCGCGCGTCAACTATTAGTCAAGCAGGCGCTTGAACTCATCCAGGGTAAGCTCCGCCTGGCGCAGGATGGCGCGAAATGTTCCAGGCGGAACACGCGCCGCGGGATGCTTGACGATCACTGTGAGTGTTCGTCCGTTCGTCTGGCGGCGCAGTTTCAGATGGCTACCGCGCTGGCTGACCTCAACAAACCCCGCCTTACGCAGGACGGTCAGTATCTCGCGGCTCGAATACTGGTTGGGCATGCGCTAGACGTGGAGTTCTTCGATCCGCCCGCCGCGCACCTGAGGGATCTCCGCGTCGGGAGCATCCTCGAAGTACAGCTCCAGCGCTTCCTGGATAGCGGCGCGCGCTTCTTCGGGAGTGGCGCCAAAGCTGGATACATCCACATTGAGCGCCTGCGCGACCCATTGGTCGTCTTCCTGATAGATGACGACTTCAATTGTCCGGCCCATGCTGTCCTCCACCTATGCGTTTTCGCGCATTGTATCCCACCCGCGGTCATTGCGCGCGCCATTCATAGCCGCGTCCCGCCCGCCGCCATTACGCCGCCGCGCAGCAGCTCGTTCACCAGTGGGTCGAGGTAATACGAGGCGATCCACTCGATGACGGAGGCGCAGACGGCGTCGCCGAAGCCGAAGAGCGCGTCGTTGAGCGAGCCGGAGATCTGGAAGTCGCCCGCGCCCATCAGGCGGGCCGCCTCGCGCGGGGTCAACAGGCGGACCTGGTAGCGGCCCTGGCCGGCCTTGAAGATGATCTGCCGCCCGCTGCCGCCGCGCGGTGTGCGCAGGCAGCCCGCCGTCCCGTCCGCGCGCAGCTCCGCCATCGAGACGCCGCGTCGCATGCGGCGGAAGACCGTGCCATAGCGCGTCTTGTCGCCCGCGATCATCGCGTCCGCCAGCGCGCGGTGGCGCGGACTCATCTGGCTGAGCAGGTACGCCGCGCGCGCCTCCGTCCACCACTCCGGCGCGTCGTCGGGCAGGTCATCGAGGATGCTTTCCAGTGTCCCGTCGCGCTCCGGCGGCTCCGGCAGCGGGCGCACACGCCAGCGCACCGCCGTATTGGCGCGCATCGCCTCCACCAACGCCGCCGGGCGCGCGCCGCTCACCTCCGGCGCGGCGTCATCGCCGCTGGGTGGGGGCAGCAACGCCTCCAGCGTCCCGGTAACGAACAGGCGGCGGCGGCTCTGCGGGGTGAAGCTGGCGGCGTCGAGGATGAAAGCGTCCACCGCATAGCCCAGCCCGTTGAGCGCCTGGAGCGCGTCGGTGAAGTCGGCGCCAGCGCGCGAAGTGAGGAAACCGGGGACGTTCTCCAGCAGGACTAGCGGCGGGCGGCGCGGGCCGAGCGCTTCCAGCGCGGCGATAAAGCCCCAGAAAGCGGAGGACTGCTTGCCCGCCAGCCCCTCGCGCGCGCCCGCCAGCGAGAGATCATTGCAGGGGAACGAGGCGGTGGCCAGCGTCACTGATGGAATGGAGTCAGCGGGCAGCGCGTGCACGTCGCCCAGCGCGAAGTGACTCTCCGGCCCGATGGCGTCACCGAAATGGGCGTGGTACATCGCCCGCTTGCGCTCGTCAATGTCGTTGGCGAAGACGACGCGCCAGCCTTGCCGCTCCAGGCCCAGGCGCATCAGGCCGATGCCAGCGAAAAACTCGGCGCAGTCGCGGGCGGGCAGCCGCGCGCGCAGCGCCGCCGTCGCATCAGGCTCTCCGGCCCTATCTGGGCTGGCGGCGCGGGCGATGGTCGCCACGGTTCCCTCCATATCCCTGGCAAGCTGGCTCTCCCACACCCGCAGCACCCGCCAGCCGCCCGCCAGCAGCGCGGCGGAGGTCGCGGCGTCGCGGCGCATGTTGCGGCGGATCTTGGCCAGCCAGTAGGCGCGTGATTCAGGCCGCGCGCGCTCGAACTGCTGCTCCAGCGAGGCTTTGCGCCGCCGCCGCCACTGGTTGCCGTGCCAGAAATCACCATCCACGAAAACCGCCAGCCGCGCGCCGGGAAAGACCAGATCAGGCTTGCCCGGCAGGTCAGCGGGCGCCACGCGGTAGCGCAGCCCCAGCGCCCACAGCGCCCGCCGCAGCCGCAGCTCCGGCGTCGTGTCGCGCCCATGCACCCGCCGCATGATCGCCGAAATCTCGCTGGGGCCGCGAGCCGGGCGTTCGGGCCGTTCGGGGCGCTCGCCGCCGTTCATCCCGCGCCGTCCGCATCCGCGCCGCCAGCCGCCGCGAGCATCGCCTCCAGCGAGCCGCCCACCACAACCATATGGCCGCTGGGCAGCGACGGGTCAGCCGTCGCGGCGGCGATGGCCGAGGCCATCTCGGTGACGGTCGGCAACTCGCCCGCCTCGGCGCGGCGCGCGGCGGCCAGGCCGGGCGTCACGCGCTCCAGCAGGCGCGGCGTGACGGTCCCTTCGATCACATCGCCGGTGACAAAGAGCAGGCGCAGGCCGCGCGCCGCGAGGTCATCCCGCCGCTGGCGCAGCGCGTCCTCGCCCGCGCGCTTCGACCGCGCCACCTCCTCATAGGCCGGAAGCTGTGGCACACGCCCGTAGAGCACGGCCCAGTGGCTCGTCACCAGCGTAATGACGCCACCAGGAGGCATCAGCGGCAGCGAGGCCTCCACCAGCGCCACCTGCGCGTCGCGGTTGATGCGCATCGGGTAGTCGGGGTCCGCCGCGACTGCCCCGCGCTCCAGCCCGCCCGACGCGTTGAGCACGAGCGTGCTCAACTGGGGACGCCACGCGGAGAATTCGGCGATCAGCCGCTGAAGGTCATCCGCGCGGGTCATGTCGCCGCCAATCGCCAGCGCGTCCGCGCCCAGCGCGCGTACCTGGGCCACGACAGCCTCCGCGCGCGCCGCCTTGTTGCGGTACGTCAGCGCGACATCGTAGCCACGCGCCGCCAGCGCCAGCGCGGTGGCCGCGCCGATGCCGCGCGAGCCGCCGGTAATCAGCGCCACGGGACGGCGCGATGCTTGATCCATGTTCGCTCCCTTGTTCTTGTCTGACACAACCGCTCAAGAGAGCGTCAATCAGCATGCGTCCAGTATACGGCGTCACCTGCTCAGGCGTGACCTTGTTTTACTTCGCCGCTCAGCTGGTCCGGTTCCAGCGGAACATCGCGCCAGGTCGCGCCGTCGGGGCGCGCCAGCCAGGAATCTGTGGCGCTGCCGTAGATCAGCGACGCTTCCACTTCCAGCCCAGGCTCCCACAAGATAACGCGCTCCCCATCGCGAAGAGGCCGCTGCGCGGCGTCCTCCAGCGCTTTTACGGGATCCAGCTTGACCCGGTAGTTATCGTACAACACAGCGAATGTGTGGTGATATCCCTGTCCTGACTCCTTGATCAGCCTCATCGTGTAGCCAGGTGGGCGCAGCGCGCTCACGAGCGCGTCATCGGTCGCATAGCTAATGCTCACATAGCGGAGACCGCCCCGCCCTCGCCAGGTCCGCCACTGTCTTGCCATTCGCGTATCGCACAGAAAAACCACATAAGCCCGGAACTGCCAGATGGAGGCGATAACCCCTCATTTAGGGAGCTTGGTATGCACGCGCGCGCGCGCCCCACGCCATATCGCCGTATCCGCCCCCAACAAACTGCTAGATCACTATCGCCAAATCCGCGCGATCTCTGGCGCGGAATCGTCCTGCCAAGCCATCAGTACGATCAATCTGGCAGCCAGTATACCGCAGGCGGCCCGTGGTGTGGCGCCCGCCTTGCGCCTGATACGCATGCCCGCGCGTCCAGCGTGACGCGGAGGCGCACGAGCGTATTCAGAAGGAGCGCATGGCCAGATGACGACACATACACCAGGCCAGCTCAATGGCGCGCTGCCCGCTGGCGCGCGGATGGAGAAGCTGCGTGGCGCTCCACGGCAGGCGGGTGGCGCCACCGTGACGCCTATCACGCGCCGCCTGACGCTGCGCTGGCCGGGCGGGGGCTGGGTCTACGCCTGGCCTTCCGCTATCGAGGTCCAGACCGAGCGGGGAACACGGCGTTTGCGCATCATTCCCGTCCGCATCATCGCGCTGGCGACGCTGGCGGGAATCATTCTGGCGGCGCTGGCGGGCGTCACGGCGCAATGGTGGCTCAACAGACGGGTGGCGATACCGGAAAACGCGGAAGGCATGAAAGGAGCGATACGACATGGCAACGACGAGTGAGCGTCTCGCTGGCAGCGAGCAGGCGCAAGGGCTGGTCAAGGAGGCGCCGCGCAGCGAGGCGCTGGAGCGGACGCTTAGTGACTCCCTGCGACGGATGATGGACAGCGTGCGGCCCGATGGCATTTTCGGCTCAGTGGTCGAGCGCGAGGGAGTCGCGGTTATCCCGTGCACGGAAATCACGGCCAGCTTCGGCATTGGCGGCGGCTCAGGCGTGGGCCCCGCGCCCGCCAGGCAGGGCCAGACATCAGCGGCGGGCGCGGAGACGGTGATGCCGGGCGGCGGTGGCGTCGGCGGCGGTGGCGGCGCGCGTGGGCGCCCCGTCGCGGTCGTCGTCATGTCTCACGGGAAGACGCGCGTGCTGCCTGTGGTGGACGTGACACGGTTCATGCTTGCCGCGATGGCAACGACAGGCATCATCGCGTTTCTGCTGAGCCAGATGATCGTGGGGCGCTCTGGCGCACGGGGCCGGAGGATGGGCGGCGCGATGTCCGCCGTGCGGCTCGCCCGCGCTCTGCGCGCTCCGCTTGGCCGCAATGTCTGAGAAGCGCCAGGCGCGCGACATCGCCTGGGGAACAGCCTGAATGGTAGAGCCACTCGGGCCGTTCCCGGGCAGTCAGGGAAGCCCCTGGTATCCCCGGTGAGCGATGGCGACGTCATTGCCGGGCAGGAACTGCGCGGTCATTTGCCGCAGGCCCACTTCCCGGTCCTCCACGCTTCCCTGGACGCCAAAAATCTGCTCGCCATACGCCACGAGGTCGGCCACGATGCGTTCGTAGCGGTAGTAGCTGAGCGCGATGGGGTCGAGCGTGGCCGCGCCGTAGCCCTGATAGAACAGGGCGGTTTCGCGCGCGTCGTCCCAGACGCCGCTGAGGTTGCTGCCCACGAACATCAGGTCATGCTCTTTGGGCGCGAGGATGACGGTATCCCAGTCCACGATGCTGAGGGCGTCATCCGCGCCCAACAGGAGATTACCGGGGTGCAGGTCACCATGGCACACCACGAACCTGGGCGCGCTTTTCCGCAGTTCTTGGGCGAGCGCTCCGGCGCGCTCCACGATCAGGCGTATCTCAGACCGCTCGGCGCGCCAGAACGCGGCCAGCTTCGCCGCGATGGGATCGCCATAGCTCCGCCTTTCGGCCTCCCGCGCGAACTGTGTAACGGTATCCCGCAAGCGCGGCGCATACTCCTCGCGCGGCAGGCGCTGTATGAGATCGGAGGGCAGGGCGGCGTCATGGATCGCGCGCAGCGTCTTGCCCAGCGCGACCCATTGCGCGTCTGAGAGCGTGGCCTCGTAGCCATCCTTGCCTTCAACGAAAGGGTAGAGCATCCAGTTAAAGCCCTGCCCGCTCACCCATAACCGGCCATCCGTAGCGGGCAAGGGAGCCATGACCCGCCGGACGCCATGCGCGCGCAGAAAGGCGGGCGCGACAGCCGCCACCTCATGGAAGTCTCCGCGTCGCAGCTTGAGAAGGTAGGCGCCGCCACTTTCTGGCTCGACACGATAGACAGCGGCGGTGATGTCCGCCCCAATCGGCAGAAAAGTCACCTGGCGGATGCGCAGCCCATAGTCATCGAGCAGGCGAGCGATGATGAGATCGGGGGCGAGCGCGGGCGGCGTCAGCATGGATACCCCATATCCCTCCTCATCGCGGACAGGTCCATTGACGCGATCAGTGGATGAGCCCCCCAAGCGCGTTGGCGATGATTGTCCAGAGCGCCGCGCAGGCGATAATCGCGCTGAGCATCGCGACAATGGCGAAGATCACGAAGTAGAGGCGCCACCGGCGGCTGCGCCGCTTCACCGGCTTCGCTGGCTTCTCTGGACGCGCCGGCAGGCTGGTGACTTTAGGCGCGGCGGGCGCGGGCGCTTCCACAGCGGCGCGGGCGGCGGGCGCGGCAGGCGCGGGCGCTTCCGCAGCGGCAGGCGCGGTGGGCTCCGCC
>JAKAIY010000073.1 GCA_021814145.1 Chloroflexota bacterium | reverse complement strand
GGGGTTTTAGGCTTTCCATCCTCAGGTAGCCCCGCGAAGCTGTCGAAGCCGTGCAACTCTGAGCGCGGGTTTCTGAGCAGCTGGCTCCACGCGCGCAGCGAGGCCCCCTGAAATACGCCGAATTCCAGGTAGAGCGCCCACTCATCCGCGATGTCGCGCGCCAGGGCGGCGTAGAGCTCATGCCGGTTCGCGTAGAGCGGCGTGAAGCGGAAGCCATGCGCCCGAAACCAGCGGCCGGTCTCGAGTTGACTCATCGCCCGCTCGACCCAGTACATTTGCGACGGTGACAGTTGCGCGCCGATTCTCGTGAGAGCCCCCCGCGCAAGGGCGATGAAAAAGGGTTCCCGTTCAGCCGCCATGCGAGCGCATCCCTCCTTGCGGCGCGCCTGACGCCAGCCCCGGCTGTCTGGGCGGGCCACATCCTGACGGCGCCGCCTGACGCGCGACGCATGAATCCGGCCAGATCGGGCGCTGGCCTTATGTGGGCAGGGCGCGGCGCCAATGCCACAATAACCAGCGCCCATATCCTCACTCCGGGAGAGGCGGCGGAGGGAAGTGGATGTGGCGCTCTCAGCGGGTCCAGAAACCGTCGGGGTCTATCTCGCGGATGATGCGCAGCTCGTCAGCGGTGGGAGGGATTGTCTCGCGGGCGTCGGGGGCGACGCGCAGGTCCCAGCCGGTCTGGGCGCGGACCTCCTCCGCGCTGGAGTCGGGACGCCAGGACTGAAGCTCCATTTCATGCGTGTCGCTGGCGAAGCCCAGGACGGCCAGCGTGGTGATGACGACATGCGGGCCGCCGCGCGGCAGGCCGACCTCACGCCGCCAGGCGCCGCCCTTGCCATAGCCGGGGCTGGTGATGTAGCTGACGCGCTCGGGGAAGCGCTTGCGCTCGTGCGACATGATGATCGCCAGGCGCTGGGAGAGCGAGGCGATGTCGGCGGCGCCACCGCTGCCGGGGAGCTTGGTCTGGGGATGATGGCGGTCGCCAATGTAGGAGGTGTTGAGGTTGCCGTAGCGGTCTACCTCGGCGGCGCCGACGAAGCCCAGACTGGCCCAGCCCTGCGCCAGCAGGCCCATCAGCGCGCCGGTGCGGGTGGCCCACTCGGCGCCGAGGATGTTGGGCGCGTCACCCATCGTCAGCAGCAGCTCGCGGGCGGGGGTGTCGCGCACGAGGCCGTTCTCGAAGAGGCCAACGGCGTTGGGCGCGTGCGTGCGCTTGGCCAGGGCGAAGGCGATAAGCGGCAGGCGCATGCCGACAAAGACCACCTCGCCATCGCGAATGGCGCGCGCGGCGCAGACGACCATCAACTCCTGTGGGGTGTAGTCGCCCACGCTGGGCGCATTCCCTGACATCGCGCGCTCCCTTCGCTCAACGCCGCGCGTACCGGCTGTCCCGCTGTTCACTTCTACGATAGTGTCACATGGCGGGCGCTTCCTACCACCCCACAGCTCGCCCATCTGGTGGCGTTTGTGTCACGGCGCAAACACTTGAGCCACCGCGCGTGTCTAAGTATGCTGTCCGCGCGTATGTGAGCGACGGACGGACAGCATGCGACGAGCAGACAGTGAGTAGACAGGGAGAACGCCAGGGCATGCGGGATGATGAGTTCGCGCCGCTGGTCACACCGCACCTGCTGGCTATGTTGCGTGTGGCGCGCGTCATGGTGGGCGCGGATGACGCGGAAGACGCGGCGCAGGAGGCCGTCACCAGCGCATGGCGACGGCGGGCTGATCTGCGCGACGCCGCCGCTGTGCGCGCGTGGCTGCTGCGCATCACGGTCAACACCTGCCACAACTGGTGGCGCGCGCGCAACAATCCCACCGGGCGCCACGCGCAGCCGCTCTCTGAGGAGGCGTGGCTGCCAGCGGGACTCAACGCGGGCGATCCCGGAGCGAGCGATCACGCGATCAGGCTCGATCTGCGCCAGGCCATCGCAAGCCTGGAACCCGAGCATCAACGGCTTATCGCCTTGCGCTACTTCGCCGGGCTGGATTCCGCCGAGATTGGCGCCATGCTCGGCGTCCCACCCGCCACCGTGCGCACCCGCCTGCGACGCGCGCTCACCCTGCTGCGCGAGCGACTCAACGGAGTTAGCCGCGATCTCGCCTCTTCGGCGCGTGAGAAAGGAAACGCGGATGTCTGACCTCTTCCCCGGCGAGCCCGGTCAGGACGACGCCGCGCTCGCGCCTGAGCTTGCCCGGCTCGATGAACTGTTGCTGGCCGAGGGCCGCCGCTGGCGGCGGAATGAGCCGCCTACCGCCGGGCTGGAGCGTTATGCGCGAGAGCTCGCGCGACCGGGCGCGTCATCACCACACTATGAGGAATATATGCGAACCGAACGGAATCACACGCTCGATACCCCGCCCTTCCAGCCCAATCCACAACGCGCGACGCCGCGCTGGGGCGGGCCACTGGCGGCGGTGGCGACTGTGCTGCTCGTGGCGATGGCCGCCAGCGTCTTCACTTTCCTGAGCGGACGCCATACGGGAGTAGCGAGCGACATAAAGAAGATACCCACCCCTGGTGTCACCCGCGTCGTCGCCATTCAGCCGAAAGATACCTATCTGCCGGCGCCCACGAACGCCTATCTCTCCGATCTTTCCTTCTCGTCCGCGCATGACGGCTGGGCGGTGGGCGGCATCGTCAATAGCTCTCTCCTCAATCAGGCGGGCGCGCCAGTCGTTGCCGCGCAAGGGGTGTTGGTCCATTACCACGACGGCGTATGGACGGCGGCGAGCGATACTTTCCCCGGAATCAATCTCGAAAGCGTCTCGATGGTTTCAGCGGATGACGGCTGGGCCGTTGGATTCAGCGCCTCAAACGCCGCGACTGATTCGAGTAGCGCCGCTGTTCTCTTGCACTACACGGGCGGGCACTGGGTGATGGTGAAGACGCCCGCGCTGGTGAACGCCTATCCGCGCACGATCCGTATGCTCTCGCAGGATTTCGGCTACATCACCGGCCAGATGACTTTCGCCAACTTGAACAAATCCACCGCCCCGTTCGTCGCGATCTATCAGAATGGCGAGTGGAAGGCGATTCGCGTTCCCTTCCCTTATGCGCCCGTCGCGGCGTGGACGACGCAAACGGTCATGGTATCAGCGAGCGAGGGGTGGGCGAGCGCGCTCACAATCACTCACGGAATCCAGCAGGCCACGATCTATCACTACCTGAACGGCGCCTGGACGCAATCACTTACGTTTCCAGGGTATGTCACCTCGCTTAGCGCGGCCTCGCCGGCAGATGTCTGGGCGCTGGCCGACCAGTGCGCCAATTGCGCCGAGCCCACGCCGCGGATCGAGCATTACAACGGCGCGATCTGGGAGCGCGTGAACCCGCCGAGCGAGTCGGACTTCGCAAAGATACCCGGCTTTGGAGCGAACAGGCTGATCAGTCAGTCCATCTTCGATTGGGCAGCTAGCGGGGTCTGGACCAGTTACACCGTGTACGACACCATGGAACCATCTGGCCGGAGCACGGCGATGTGGGAATACGCGAACGGCGGCTGGCAGCTGATGAGCCAGCCGATCACGATCAGGGGGGGTGAGGTAGTCGCGCTGGCGGCGGATGGCAACGGCGGGCTGTGGGCCATTGCCCAGACGTACAACCCGTTCGCGACGACCATCCTCTATTCGCAGGGCAAGGACTGGAAGGTGTACGGGCGCAGCCGATAGCATAGCGGGGCGCGAGAGGCGGGACCGGCAAGGAGGCCGGCCCGTCCCTTCTCACGACTGGCTACCGCGAGCCCCAGACCTCGCGCGCGACGCTGGCCACCAGCTCCAGCTTGCGGCGCTGGTCGTCGGGCGAGATGCGGTTGCCCTCCATCGTCGAGGCGAAGCCGCACTGAGGGCTGAGCGCGAGGCGCTCCAGCGGGACGTACTTCGACGCCTCCTCGATGCGCCGCTTGAGCTCATCGGGCGACTCCATCCGGGGCTTTTTTGTCGTGACCAGCCCCAGCACGACGGTACGGTCCTCCGGCACATGCTGGAGGGGCGCGAACCCGCCGGAGCGCTCGTCGTCGTATTCGAGCAGGAAGCGCTGGAAGTGGGTTTCGGAGAAAATGCGCGCGATCGGCTCGTAGCCGCCGCTCGCGTAGAACTTGCTCTGGTTGTTGCCCCGGCAGATGTGGATGGCGAACGTCACGCCAGGATGGCCGTCAATGATGGCGTTGTCCATCTCGATGCAGCGGGCGATAACCTCGTCCGGGTCGCTGCCGCGCTGGCGGTAGCCCTCGCGCATCTGCGGATCGAGCAGCGCCGCGTACTGCGGGGCGTCAATCTGGATGTACTCGCAGCCCAGCCGTATCAGCTCCTCCACTTCGCGCCGCGAGAAATCCACGATGTCGGCTAGATAGGCGTCGCGGGTGGGATAGGCCGATTTCGATTTTTCAGGGTCATAGTACGCGGCGGCCTGCTGGGCGCTGAGCATCGTCACCTTGCCGGGGCGCGTCGCGCGGGAGCGTAGATAGACCCACTCCTCCGCGCACATGCCGCGCTTCCACGCCAGCTTCTCCACGACCACCGGCCGCTTGAGCACGAGCTGCTCGCCGCTCTCGTCGCGGAACGGGATCGCCCAGCCGCCGAACTTGTCGAAGCCTGCCAGCGACTCCACCAGATGGCCGTAGAAGGCGTAACGACGCTGCTCGCCATCAGTGATGACGTCAATGCCCGCCGCCTCCTGGAGCGCGATGGCTTCGCGGACGGCGCGGTCCTCAATGGGTTTGAACGCTGCCGGGGAGATCTGGCCCGCTTCGAGCTGATTGCGCGCCTCAACGAGATACTGAGGCCGGAGCAGGCTTCCTACCACTTCGCTGCGATACGCCATAGACTGGGCCCTCCAACCTTTTCCGTTTCGCTCACGCGCGCGCTCGCCGGATACCGCCCACGCGGCCGGCGCGGGGATCACGCGACGAACGCGGCCATCATCTCGCGCACGAACGCGATTTCATCCTGATTGACGGTATGCTCCATGTCTGGGTAGATACGCTTGGTGACGGCACCACCCATGCGCCGCAGCGTCTCCGCGGTAAGCTCGACGCGCGCCAGGGGAATGTGCGGGTCAATGTCGCTGCACCCCAGGAAGATGGGCGCGCCGTCAAGGCTGCCGGGATAGTCGCGTGGGGTTCCGTCCGGCCCGATCAGACCGCCGCTCCAGCCCACCACGCCACCGTAGCGGCGCGCGTGGCGCGCGACGTACTCCAGCATGAGGCAGGCTCCCTGCGAAAAGCCGAGCAGCGTCACGCGCTCCAGCGGTATGCCCGCCGCGGTGATCCGGGCGAGCAGGCTGTCAATCATATTGAGGGCGGATGTGAGGTGCGGCTCGTTGCTGGGGATCGGGGCGAGAAAGCTGTTGGGATACCAGGTGTTCCCGGCGGCTTGCGGCGCCAGGTAGGCGAATCCGGGCTGCGCCAGCTCGCCAGCGAATGAGAGAATGTCCGCCGCCGAGGCGCCGCGCCCGTGCAGCATGAGCATCACCGCGCGGGCGCGCTCAAGTGGCTCGCCAGCGGTCAGCAGCGGCTGGCCCTGGTGTGGGTCAAAGGTCGGGTCTGATTGTTCAGCCATGATGCAGGCTCCCACGCTCCCGCGCGTGATCGGTCATGGGCTGGCCAGCGCGCGTATCGTGGCTGGCCACCAGCGCCCGGCGCGCGTCCGCGACAAGCGCGGGCGGAGCGGACGCCGCGCCGACCAGCCAGGAATGACTCACACGCAGCAGCCGGATGTAGAGAATGGTGATGACGGGCTGGAAGCCAGCGCTGGCGAAGCCCCTGAGCGATGGGCGGTTCCCCAGGGAGGCCCCGATCCACAGCCGCTGGAGTCCTTCACGCCGCAGTGTCGCGGCGATATGGGCCAGCAACCCGCTATAGATTCCCTGGCGGCGGAACGGCTCCAGTGTCGCGCAGTCCCAGATATAGGCTTCGCCTGGCCGCATGCGCAAGACGCGCTCGAGCTCGCCGATCTGCTCCTCGCCTTGTGATACCCAGCCATAGCCGGTGATGGCGCCCTCTATTCGCGCTACAAAGCAGCGGCTCCCGGCGGCGAAGCGCCGCTGGACCGCGCGCGATCCGGCAAGCCCCATCGCCGCCGCGAGCGCTTCCTCCGCCCCAGGCGCCGCCTCGCTGAACGTCGCGGCGGTGTGCGAACGCGCCGCGGCGGGCAAGGCGCCGTCGAGGTCCATCGCCCAGAGCGCGCCGCGCTCGAAGGCCCACAGGGATTGAAAGGGCATGGCGGCGTACTCCTTGGCGGGGTGAGCGGCTGAGAGCCAGGCGCGCGCCCGGCTGTCAGCCAGCGGTGGTTTTTTCGCGCACTGGCTCGATGGATTCTTTCGTGTGGCTCAACTCCTCGATGGCCTGCGCCAGATGCTTGTCCTGAACGTTGTAATCGCCGGCCTCCACACGGATGCGGTGCGCCACCGCCAGGACATCGGGGATGGTGCAGCCTTCCGGCGCCACGAACTTGTAGCAGGCGAGCTCAAGAAGTTGCCCGTTCGGGTCGCGGAAGTAGATTGAATCCATGAACCCGCGGTCAATCGGACCCGTATTTTCGATTCCCCGCTCCTTGAGCCGCTCGACGACCTGGGTATACACCACGCGCGAGACCGTCAGGGCCATGTGGTGCAGGTTGCCGATGCCTTCGGGATTGGGCGCCGGGTCGTTCACGCGGGTTGGCCGGACGAAGTAGGTCAGCAGGCGCCCGTCACCGGCGTCGAAGTACAGGTGCTCCTCGCCTGGCACATCCAGGTTGGGCTGGTCGAGCACCAGCCGCATGCCGAGTAATCCCTGATAAAAGTCAATGACCGCCTCACGATTCGAGCCAACGAAGGTGAGATGGTGAACTCCCTGAACCTGAAGTCTGGTCACGGGAACGCCTCCTGAAAAACCGCGTGGATATGCGCTTCAGGCTGTCAGATCCTGAAGAACAGATTGCGCGCTTTCGCGATCACTTGCGGGTCGCCGGTCGCCTCGCCGCCCTGGATGCGCTGGAACGCGGTGAGCACGAACTCTGAAGCGTCCCGGAAGTGGAATGTCGCCGCGAGGCCCGAGACATCGCTGGCTGAGTCATACGTGAACTGGCCGTCTTTGACCTGCACGCGCCACTGCCCGCCCCACTCGCCATCCACGATGACGCCGTAGGCGATATCCACGCCCCTGGCGGATTCCTGGTCAACGGTGTATTGCATCAGGATGAACATGTAGGGGACCAGCACTCCAGCGGCCCGCTCGTCTACCTTCGCGTCCGTCTCACCCAGCCCCATGCGCATGTCCCAGGTATGAACGCCATAGTCCATGATCTGGAAGGCGGGATAGAAGAACATCGGCAGCGGCCCCATGAAGACGTGGGTGACGTTGAAGCTGCCCCACTGCTCGGCGGTGAGGCTGTCGAGGATGGCCATCAGCTTGTCGGACGCCGTTTTGAGCCGGGCGATAGCCTCTTCGCGCGGCAGGTTGCGATAGGTCAGCGCGACGCGGTCAAGCTCCTGCGCCATGACGGTCAGGCCCATGCCGGTCGCTGATGTGTCACCCCGGCGCGCCATGTCCCAGCGCGTCAGATAGCCCTCGGTCACGTCAATCATGTGTCCGACCAGGTCGCGCACCTGCCAGTGACCGCTGCGAGTGGGCGATTCCCAGTTCCGCGGATCGTCAATGATCTGGTAGAATTTCGCACGTTCCGTGCGCACAACATCGAGGACGAGATCTTTCGCGCTGTAGTCCATCGGATTGATCGCCACGGACGCCCTCCTTTGGGGACTCTGAGTCTGGCCCTGTGGCTCGGCGGGCGCTTGCGCGCGTCGCGACCACGGCCAGGTCCATCTCGGCATGAACCCCTCCAATGCTTGCTGAGCGGCGGCCCGCCTGGGGCCGCTCCTCGTGTCCCGATCACCACGCCTCGCGCAGCAGCGCTTCGAGCTGCGCCACATCGGTGACCGGCCTGGGGTTGTTGTGAACGGTGCGGCTGGCGAACGCCATGCGCGCCAGCTCCGGCAGTCGCTCCTCCTCTACGCCAATCTCACGCAGGCGCCTGGGGAGGCGCATCTGCTCGATCCAATCAGCTATCCGCTCAGCGGCGGACGCGGCGGATTCGTCGGGGCCGCGCCCGCTGACCGGAATGCCCATCGCTTCGGCGGCCTGCGCCAGCTGCGGCGCGGTCGCGGCCAGGTTGAAGCGCATGACGTGGGGAAGCATGACGCTGTTGGCGTCGCCATGCGCCGCGCCCGTGGCGCCGCCGATGACATGGCAGATGCCATGATGCAGCCCCATCGCGACATTGGAGAGCGCCGTTCCCGCCAGGAACGCGCCAGTAAGCGCCTCCTCGCGCGCCTCGATGTCGGCGCCGTTCTCGCAGCAGCGGACCAGCGAGCGCGACAGGGCGCGCAGCCCGGCGAGCGCGGCGGCGGTGGAGAGCGGGTTGCGCGTGATCGAATACAGCGCCTCGACGCAGTGCGCGACGGCGTTGATTCCCGTGCCGGCCGTCACTCTGGGCGGCAGGTCAAGAGTAAGCAGCGGGTCATAGATGACGAGCTTGGGGGTGATCTTGGGGTCGGTGACGGTGACTTTGCTGGAGACGCCGTCCACTTCGCGGGTGACGCCATAGACAGGCGTCATCTCCGAGCCGGCGTAGGTCGTCGGAATCGCGATCACGGGTATCAGCGGCTGATCGGTGGGGAACGCGGCGCGTGCGGGCCGGCCCGTGCGGCGCTCCTCCAGGGCGATGCTGGTGGCTTTCGCCACGCCAATCGCGCTGCCGCCACCGAAGGCGATGATCGCGTCCACCGCATGCCGCGCGGCGAGATCGGTCGCCGTTGTGACATCGCTTTCGGGGACATGCGCCTGCACACGGTCGTATGTCGCCATGAGCCGCTCGCCGAGCAACGCCTCGACCGGCGCGAGCGCTCCCCGCGCGCGGGCGCCCGCCGTCGCGCAGAGCATCATTCGCGTCCAGCCGGAACGCTCCGCCAGGGGGCCAAGCTGATCGAGCGCTCCCCGCCCAAAGACGATTTCCTGAGCGAAGAAGGTGTAGTGAAACGCTCCCATATTCACAGCGCCTCATCGAAAGCGAGATGTGGCGAGCTACGCCGCATGGCGTAGCTGTGATATGGGCTATTGTACGCACATACCCGTAAAAATGGCGACAGAACAATGCGACAGGCTGTGAACAAACGCGCAACAGCGCCCCGCTTTAGCGGGCGAGGGCGGGCAGTCCGGCGCGGGCGCGGATGTCTGGGGCATGGAGGCTGACGATCTGGCCGGAGTAGTCGTCGCCGTGGGGGCCACAGAGCCAGCGCAGGAGGGCGGCGGCTTCTTCGGGCGGACGCAGCATGCCGGCGCTATGGGCCTGGCGGAATAGCTCCATCTCAGGCGCGGGAGAGCCACGCAGCCGGGCCTGCATCCCGGTGTCCAGCATGCCGGGGCTCACGGCGATGGCGGCGACACCGGAACCCGCCAGCTCGGCGGCCAGCGCGCGGGTCAGCTGGTCCAGCCCGGCCTTGGAGACGCTGTACGCCGCCTTGCCGGGCAGAGGACGGATGGCGGCGCCGGAGGTGACGTTGAGGACGCGGCCCCAGCCCCGCTCGCGCATGGAGCCGATGGTGGCGCGGGCGCAGTAGAACGGGCCGTTGAGGTTGATGGCCAGCTCCGCCGCCCATTCGTCGGGGTCCAGCGTCTCCAGATGGGACGTGACACCCTCGACGGCGGCGTTGTTGATGAGGATGTCCACTGGCCCGAGGGCGTCGCTGATCTCGGCGACGCTATCGCGCACGGCTTCCCAGAGCGCCACGTCCGCGACAGCCCAGGCGGCGTGCCGCCCGCGCTGGCGCACAGCGCCCGCGACAGTGGCCAGGTGCGGCTCAGAGCGGCCCAGGAGCGCGACATCCGCGCCGGCCTCGGCCAGCGCCAGCGCGGTGGCGGCGCCCAGGCCGCGCCCACCGCCAGTCACCAGCGCCACGCGCCCGCGCAGATCGGGGACCTCCACTCGCTCTGTCACGCGCTCGCCTCCTCATAACTACCCATATATCATACGCCTCACAGGCGCCAGGCATCACATGCGCGGCGTCAGTAACCGTAGTCCACCGGGGCGGCGAGACGGCGCTCGCACGGAGCCAGCGCCGCCCAGCGTCCGGCGCCCAGCTTCTCCAGATAGGCGGCGCGGTCAGGGACGCTCATCACCCAGGCGTCGAGCCAGGCGGCGAAGCCCTCCGGCGTCCGCGACTGGGCATGGTACTCGGCGAAGAAGGCGTGATCGCGGTTGTAGTAGCCCTGGACGGGCGAGGGATGCGCGCCGCCAGGGGCGTGGACGACGGCCAGCGTCTTGAAGCTGGGGGCCAGCACGCGGTTGGGGTCGCTGAGGATGATCTCCTCCGGGACAATCTCTTCGGCGACGTAGATCACGCCCTTCGCCGCCAGCGCCGCCTCCTCGCAGACGCCTAGCCCGCCCCAGACGTGCGCGCGGCCCAGCGCGTCGGCCCGCTGGACGTGGATGATCGCGACATCGGGCTGGACGGCGTGAACGAGCAGGGTGGGGGAGCCGTCAATGGGCGAGGGCGCCGGGCGGATGCCGGGGTGGTCGCGGGCGATGTCGCTGCCCAGCAGCGAGCGCATGGGGATATAGGGAACGCCGAGCGCGGCGGCCTGGAGCGCGAGGGCGATACTATAGTTGCTGTGGTCCAGGATCTCGATGGGGCGGGGCTGGCCGCGCTCGGCGGCGCGGCGGTAGTTATGCCCCAGCCCCTCGCTGACGTTGCCCGCCCAGGCGGCGGTGACGCGCGCCACACAGCCCGCGCCGATCATCTGATCGAAAAGGATGTCGGAGATCGGGCCGATGAGGGTCAGGTCGCGGCGGCCCTGGCGGATCATCTCGTGAGCGGCGGCGAAAGGAATCAGCGGCTCCAGCGCGCAGCCGATGGCGACGCTCGCGCCATCCGGCGCAAAGCGCGCGATAGCCTCGCGCATCGTCATGAGCTTGCCCGGCGCGGCCGGCTGGCCCATCCGCTCGCTTCCACTCATCTCAAGGCTCCTATCCTGTCCAAATCACCAGACTTGTGAGGCAAAGTCATCCGTCGCGCCGGTCAGCTCCCGCGTCAGGCGCAGGCCTGGCATCCACTGCTCAATCAGGCCACAGGCGCGGAAGCCGAGCCGCTCGTAGAGCGAGCGCGCCTCTGGGGTCGCGGTGAGCGTGGCCCAGCGGCAGCCGCTTTCGCGCGCGTCGCGCAGCGCCAGGAGCAGCAGGTTTCCCGCAATGCCGCGACGGCGCGCGCCGGAGAGGGTGGCGACGTGGTAGACGCCCACGGTATCGCCGTCGCGCAGAGTGGCCAGCGCGGTGACGGGGCGCGCGCCCATCCGCGCGAGCCAGAGATCGAAGGCCGGGTTGAGTGAGGTCCAGCGCCGCATTGGCTCGGGCGGAATGTAGAAGACATCGCAGATAATGGCCAGGGCCGCCTCAGCCTCCTCTGGCGTGAGGGCGCGGTCGAGCGAGACGCTGGCGGGTGATGGGGGGAAGCGCGCGGCGGCCTGGTCGAGCTGCTCGAGTGGCAGCAGCATCATGGTGGCGCTGCCCCAGCTTTCCATGCCCAGCTCGCTGAGTCGCTGGCGCAGGCCCGCCGGCTCGGCGCCGTGCGTCAGCCACCACTGGAATGGCAGGCGCCACTGGCGGTAGGGAGCGATGACACGCTCGATGTCCTTCGCGGTGACGGGTGTATCGCTGTGGTAGCCGATGACCATATTGAGCAGGCTTTCCGGGGCGCCGGGGGTATAGACACGCAGGCAGTTGTCCAGCCTGTCCACGAACGTGGGCGGGGTCGCCCGCGCCTGGGCGAGTGAGGCCCATGCGGCGGCCCAGTTGCGTTCGACGAGGCGCGCCATCTGATCGAGTCGCTCCAGCGCCATCGCGTTTCCCTCTTGTCTAGCCAGAGCGTCATCGCTCCGCACGCCGCCGGGACGGGTCCCGGCGCGGGCGTACCCAGACGATACAACGCCAGGCGCGAGGCAGGCAAGACGGAGGGGCGGGATAGCGCTGGCTGGCGTCTCTAGACGCGCCTCGGGGCGCCGCACGCTCACCGCGCGGCCAGCTTTCGCGGACGCTGGCCCGGCGACACTGGACATAAGCGTGTCGTAAGGTGAGAGAAAAAGGCCTCGCTGTCCGCTTGTGCTAGCCCAACTGGTACGCTATAGGACCGGGTTGTGACCAATTTGAGCGGCGCGCTTCGCTTGTTCAGCGCAGGTGGATTTTCTGGAATACAAGCGGTCATATACGGACATACGCGGTCACGAGTTTGACAATCGGGCTATACAATTCGCTGTTTCTCCTATTGCGGGGCGCTTGTACAGCGATTAAGCTACCTTCACCTTTAGCGGGCAAGCGTATGAGCCTGAGGATCTGGCTGATCCGCGGGCGCGCGACTCGCGAGCGCGCCAGACACGCTCCACACAGGGAGGGAGCGACGCGCGATACGGGCAGTCCCGTTTAAGGACATGACTTTGAAATCACAGGGAGGTAGGAACGTATGGCGTCACCAGCGAGACGCGATCCTGCTCAGGACGCGCTCGAAAGCGGAGCGGGAGTGATGGGGAGCGCGGTCGAAGCGACCCAGGCGCGAGGCCCGGAAGAGAAGGCCCTGCCGCTGCCGGGATGGCTGATCAAGCTGTATTTCATCTTCCCGGTTGTGCTCTACGTTCCTGACGCGATTTTCAACTACTACGTTTATTCTGACGGTATCGCGACAACGAGCAACGATATCATTGTGCAGTCGTTCTGGTCGGTGGTGTGGGGCTTCGTCGCGGTCGGCGTGGTGGGCATGGCCTATCTGCTCTCTGTGCTGGCGCCGTGGCACTGGAGCCAGAACCACAAGTTCCAGGCGTTCTTCTGCGGCGTGGGCGTCGTCGTGGCGACGCTGATTACGACCTGGAACAGCCTGTCTTTCCGCAGCACCCATTTCGTGAACTTCCAGACTGACCAGTGGGCGTATATGATCTGGCCACAACTGCGGACGATGAGCTTTAGCCTGACGATGGTGCTGGTGTCGGTGGCGCCGCCGTTCTGGGGCCTGTTCTGGGCGATTGTGCAGCCGACGGAGAAGCATCGCAGCCTGCGCCACATGCAGGAGTCGCACGCTGAGCGGCTGCTGCGCCTGCAGCAGGAGGCGGAGGTCAAGCGCCTGAAGGCCGAGACCAATGCGCGCGTCCGCGAGGCGCAGCTGCGCGGCATGGCGCAGACGGCGGCGGCGGCGCGTGAGCAGGCGGTGGGCTTTATCGCCAAGGGCGGTAAGGGCGACAAGGACGACAAGGGCGGCGCCAGCGCACAGCTTCCAGCGGCTGGCGCGGTCCCAGCGATCAGCGCCCCGGCGCCGCTGACCATCGGCGCGCCCGCCGAGGACCCAGCGACGCATACGCCCGCTGAGCCAACGCCGCTCTTCACGCCGAGCCGCAGCCGCGAGCTGGCAGGGGTCGGGCGGCGCGTCGGTGAGGGCCGCGAGATGTATAACCACGCCGCGCCAGCCGGCGCGCCTCACGCGGAATCGGACCCGGCGGCGCTGGCGTTCGCGCAGCCCGCGCTGCTGAGTGACGCGATGCCCGCTGACGTTTCCAGCGCGGATGCGGACGCCTCCTGGCCCGTCCGCCCGCGTCCGACGGTCGGCTCCGGGATCGCGGCTTTCTTCCCTGGCGATTCGGATATTACCGGCACGACCGGCCCGCGCCCGGCGGTGCGTCGCGCCGCTGAGCCCAGCCTGCTCCTGCAGGTGATGAATACGCCGCACGCGCCAATCGTCAAACAGGTCGAGGAGGTCATCGCCGGGCTGCGCGCTGATGGCGCTACCCGCCCGACGATGCGTGACGTGATCCCCGCGCTGCGGGAGCGCTACGGCGTGGACGAAGAGACGGCGCGCAAGATGGCGTCCGCCTACAGGGCAGCGCAGAAAGGCGCGCGCGGCTAGCGCGCCGCACGCAGTAATAACCAGACAGTACCAGAGGCGCCGGGTCTGATAGGTCAGACCCGGCGCCTCGTGCTATGATGGCGTTGTTCTCGAAGGTACGTGAAATTGCGTAGTGTGACGCGCGACAGTGAGAGGAAGGCGCGAGGCGAGCGAGATGAGAGAAGCGAATCAGGCGCGCGCGCGACAGGGATGGCCGGCGCGCTGGCTGCGGACGCTGGCGCTGGCTGGGCTGCTGGCGCTCGGGCTGGCGGCGCTGGCGGGCGGCGCGCTGCCCGCCCAGATGAGCGCCTATGAGGAACTGAAAGCCTGTGGGCTGGGCGCCACCGCGACAATGGTCGCCAATGGCGCGCCCGCGCTGGCGTATCAACAGTCCAAGATCGCGCAGGGCGTCCCGCTGGGTATCTTCGCCCTTGACTTCCAGACGCGCCAGAAGATCACCTTCTACGATGATCTCAGCCGTCTCCCTACCGCGCCAAACCCGAACACGGTTCACTGGAAGTGGGATTTCGGCGATGGCTCGACGCCCGGCTACGCCTACAAGTCCACGCACACCTACAGCGCGCCCGGATCCTACACCGTGACGGTCTACGTCCAGGACCCGGTGACAGGTGACTGGGGCGAGCCGTTTGACCACGCGGTCCTGAACGTTACCACATCGGCCATTCCCAATCCGCCGGTAGCGGAGGCGCAGGCGCTCACCTCGCCGGTGATCGCGATGGGAAACAAGATCACCTTCGACGCGACCGGCTCCCATGCGGTGGTAGGCTCCAACCTGACCTATAACTGGAATTTCGGCGATTTTACGGTCGCCTCCGGCCCGCGCGTGACGCACGAGTTCAATCAGCAGGGCCACGGCATGGTGACGCTGACGGTGACAGACAGCCGTGGCGCGAAGGCTATCGCCCAGGTTCCGGTAGTGATCGTGCAATCACTCCAGCCCGCGACGGTTTCGGCCTCACCGCTGAGCGCCCCGGTGGGGACGGCCGTCAGCTTTAACGCCTCCAAGACCCAGCCGCCCGCCGGTGAGGCGGTCGCGGTCGCGTGGGACTTCGGTGACGGGTCGCCAATGGAGACCACGCAGACGCCCACGATCTCGCATATCTACACCAAGCCAGGACACTATACGGTGACGGTCGCGGTCTACGGCCAGCAGGATACGGTCGGCGAAGTGACCACCCTGTCGGTGACGGCGCTGGCGGCCGTCACGAAGGCGCAGACGAACGGCGTGTCTGGCCCGTCGCTGCCGCTGATTGGCGGGATCGCCGCGCTGGCGGCGGCGCTGATCGGTGTGGGTGTGTGGACGGCTCGCCGCCGGATGGCGCTGGAGCGCGCGGAGCAGGCGCGCCTGGAGCTGGCGCGGGCGCGGCGCGTCAACGCTTCCCGCGACGGCGCGGGCGCGCGCGCTCCGCACGCCCCCATGCGGTACAGCCCGCCACCGGGAAGCCGTCCGGCGCCGCGCCGCGCGGATCGCCCGAACCCATACGACTGAGCGGTACGTGACAGACACGGGCGCGTCCCATGCTGACGCGCCCGTGTCTGTGGCATGATCTCATTCAGATGAGCGCGCTGGGCGCGCACGATACAGTTCCCCCCGGCGCGTCATCGCGCTGGGTCTCCTGGGGAGGAGTGTTTCGCGTTATGGTGGAGGATGGACGCGATGTCCTGGATGGTGGCGAAAGCGGAGACGGCGGGCTGGAAGTCACACTGACCTTCAGCTATGAGCCTGAAGGGCTGACTGACGATCTGTTTGGCGTCAGCGAGGACACGCTGTTTACAGTGATCGAGCTGGCGCTGGAGACGGTTGGCGTCGCCCAGCCGGTTGAGGTGAGCGTCCTCATCACGACCGATGAGGGGATTCGCGCGCTGAACCGCGACTATCGCGGCAAAGACGAGCCGACGGACGTGCTTTCCTTTCCCCTGCTGTATGAGCCGCTTGTCGAAGCGCCCGCCGATCAGCTCTGGCCGTCAGCGGAAGACGACGGGGAGAGCGGGATTGACCTGAGTGACCAGCCAGAAGCGGATGAGCTGGATGACGCCGAATACGACGCGGACGGTGAGGAGGACTGGCCGCTCCATCTGGGCGACATCGCCATCGCGCGCGAGACGGTAATCCGGCAGGCGGAGCGGGCCGGGCATAGCGCGGCCTATGAGGTCGCGTATCTCCTCACACATGGCGCGTTGCATCTGGTGGGGTATGATGACCATACCGACGCGGGATACCATGCGATGGTAGCGATCCAGGAGGCTGTGCTGGCGCGAGCCGGCGTCGCGCGTTAGCCTCTCCCGCGCGCTCCCGCCACTTCACGGATGGACCCCGCAAGGTGGGGAGCGCGTCCAGGGCGTATAAAGCGAGGCGATCCAAAATGTCCGTATCATCTGGGCCAGCGCGCCCTGACGCGCACGAGCCGGCTGGGACTCCCCGGGGACCGAGCGCGCCACCGATCCCGCCTACTTCGCGCGGCGAAGTGGCCGCTTTTCTCAACAGTTTCGCCTACGCCTGGCGCGGGCTGGTGTATGCCGTGCGCACGCAGCGCAACGCGCGGGTGCATATGGTTCTGGGGGCGGCGGCGATCATTCTGGGGCTCCTGCTGCGCATCTCGCCGGTGGAGTTCGCGCTGATCTTCGTCGCGATCACGCTGGTCTTCATCGCCGAGATGTTCAACACGGTCGCCGAGGCGTGCATTGACCTGGTGACCCAGGAATATCACCCACTGGCGCGCATCGCCAAGGATGTGGCGGCGGGCGCGGTGCTGCTGAACGCGATGCTCTCCGTCGCTATTGGCCTGCTGGTCTTCGTCCCCCATTTGCTCCCGCTGGCTTCCCAGGCGCTACGCCTGATCGGGCTGTAGCGCGGGCGCTCACAGAAAGCCCGCGTCGTCGAGGAAAGGAATCAGGCGCAGCGCGCGCGCGACGGCGGCTGAGGCCAGGTTGTCGCGGTGGTAGCTGTAGAACGGCTCTTTGCCTCGCTGGCGGACGTCGCGCGCCCAGGCGGCGGTGACGCGCGCGGCGTAGCCACGCCCGCGATAGGCGGGCAGCGTGCGTACCCACGCTTCGGCGGCGAGGCCGCTCTCGCGTGAGGATTCGCAGGTCGAGACGACCAGCCCATCGGCGATGATGGCGAACTGGCGTGGCGTGAATGGCGCGGCGGGCCGGGATGGAGCGTTGGGAGTGGCGGGCGCGGGTGAGTCATGTTGTGGCGCCGCCTCGCCGTAGATGTCCAGCCCGGCGGGCAGTGGAATGACGCCGGAAGCCAGGGCGGGATCGAGGTCGCTGGGGAAGCGCGCGGTGTGGCCCAGCCAGACGCTCTGGCAGGCGGCGCCGCGCCAGGCGAAGAGTCGCAGGATGGCGTCGGGGTCATCCAGGGCGCGCTCAGGCGGCGAGGCGGCGAGGTCGTCACGCAGCGCGGCGGGAGCGCCGGGCTGGATGTGGACGCGCCATGCGCCCCAGGCCGTCCGCGCGACATAGTAGCGCGGTGTCTCTTCGGGCGTCTCGCCTGGTAGGGGGGCCAGCGGGCTGCCAGCGGGAACGCTGAGGATATGCGAGAGCGCGAGATAGATGTCGAGCAGCGCGTCTGGCGAGGCAGGCTCATTCACCGGCTGGCTCGCTCGTCCGGCTGGCTGGCGGGATCAGGAACATCGGGTGGGGCGTGAGTCGCCGCGTCACGCTCCGCCCGGCCTGTGGGGACGATGCGCGCCATCTGGACGAGCGCGCGGGCCAGGCGGATGATCGCGCCGAGGTAGGCGTCGTGCGGGGCGCGCGGCTCCTCGCCGGTGAGGGAGTAGTCATCGCCGGCGGCGAGCAGGTAATCAGCGGGGAGTTCGCCGAGCACAGGCAGGCCGCGCTCAGGCGTGCTCGGCGGCAGGTCCTGGAGGCTGGCGACGCTGACACGGGAGAGAACGACGCCGACGCTTCCCCAGGGCGGCGGCGTCGCGTCAAGGCGCTCCGCAAGGCGGTCGGCCTCGCGCATGCCCATCTCGCCATGCTCGATGAAGATCAGCGTGTAGTCAATGCCGGCTTTGACGCCACCCGCCCGCTGGAGGTATGAGCCGTCCATGTCGAGCAGGATGACATCCACCTTGCCAGTGGCTTGCTCGCGGGCGCGCGCCAGCGCTTCGCCCAGTCGCTCCGGTGATGGAATGCGGGGCGCCCAGACGGTGAGGCCGCGCGTCTGGTTGTGCGTGATGAGCCACTGGAGGCGCCCACGCCTGCCCGTGAGGTCCATGACCAGCGCGCGCAGCCCCCGCGCGGCCAGCGCCCGAGCGAGGTAGTAGGTGGCGACGGTAACGCCGTGTCCCCGCCGCGGCTGCACGCAGGCGATACAGCTCGGCGCGGCCAGAGACGCGCTCTCCGCCTGGCCCGCGGGCTGGGGACGCCGCCCATCGCGCTCTCCACTCCCGGACCGCTCTGATGTCACCAGCGCTCTCCTCTCGCGACACGCCACCCCGAATGCCCAGCGCCAAGCGGCGCCAGCGCGTGGCTGACCTCTTCGCTGGTGATGGTATCCCCTGGCGGGCGCTCACGTCCAGTAGCGGGCGGCGCTGATGAGGAACGAAGCGCGCCCCCTCACCTGATAGAGCGAGGGGGCGCATGGTGAGCGATAAGCGCGTCATCCGCACAGACGCGGAAGTAGGTCAGGCGGCGGCGGCGACCTTCTCAAGGGCCTCGATCTCCAGGCTGATCTTGACCTGGTCGCTGACCAGCCAGCCGCCGCTCTCAAGGGCGACATTCCACTCCAGGCCGAAGTCCTTGCGGCTGAGCGTGAAAGCGGTGGAGAACGCCTGGACCTGCTTGCCGTACGGGTTCTTGGCGACGCCCTCGCGGGTGATCTCCAGCGGGATCTCGCGAGTGACGCCGTGGATGGTCAGGTCGCCAGTCACGCGGTAGCGCTCGTTACCGAGCGCCTCGATCTTCTTGCTGGTGAAGGTGATGGCGGGGTACTTCTCAGCGTCGAAGAAATCAGCGCCGCGGAGGTGGGCGTCGCGCTGCTCGGCGCCGGTGTCAATGCTGGCGGTCTCGATGGTGACATTGACCGTGGAGGCGCTGGGGTTGGCCTCGTCAATATTGACTTCGCCGCTGAAGTTCTTGAAGCGACCCTTGACGGTGGTCACCATCATATGTTTGACGGAAAATTCAATCAGGCTGTGGCTGGGATCAATTGTGTACGCCATGGTAAAAGGTCATTCCTCCTGCTGTTCGCGCGGTGTTCCTCTGGCCGGGTTGGGTGAAACGTCCCGAACGCCTGACCTTGGCCACGCGCCTGCGCACGACATTACTTCTGTATGGGAAGTAGCTTCCCTAATAAAAATAAGTAACATAAAGGAACCACATTGTCAAGGTTAATGCGTAGACGGTTGATGGTCAGGCTGATAGCGCCAGCAGGCTGAGACGGGGAAAGCGGGAACGCACGCGAAACCGCTCGAACAGGCCGGTGAGCGTGGCGCTGGTCGAGCGGTTTCAGGATGGTGGACCCGGACTGGGCGCCGTGGAATGGGTTAGAAAGTAATCTCGTCCGCCAGGAAACGGGTCCAGAGAAGGAC
>JAKAIY010000209.1 GCA_021814145.1 Chloroflexota bacterium | reverse complement strand
CTCGATGGGCTGCGGACGCCGGAGGCGTAGCCAGGCTGGCTGTGTCCCGGCGGCGCTTGTGCAAGCGTCTACGGATGGGCTACGATAGAGCGGGCGGATGGCCCAGGGATCTTCTTGTGATGCGGAGCGGCTCGTGGCGGATATGACGGATAGAGCGCCTGGCGCGCATGCGGACGCGCTCGCGCGGCTAGAGAAGGCCGATCTGCACCTGCACACCAATCTTGGCGACGGCACGGCCAGCCCGGAGCGTGTGCTCAGCGAGGCGCGGCGGCGCGGCCTGAAGGTCATCGCCGTGACCGACCATGACCATATGGAAGGCGCCAAGCGCCTGCAGGACCTGATGGACCGCGAGGGCGTGACCGACATCCAGCTTATCTGGGGCGTGGAGACGACCACCCGCGACGGCCACTTCCTCGGCCTGTTCGTCAAGAAGGCGCCGCGCTTCCTGTCGCATGTGGAGGACGCCATCGCCGCGATCAAGGATCAGGGTGGCCTGTGCGTCATTCCACACCCGATGGGGCGCCTGGTGCCGAGCCTGAGCCGCCGCAAGATCGAAGAGTTACTGGCGCGCGGCTACCCGATTGACGCCATCGAGCTGTACAATCCCTCGCCCGCCAACGCTTCGGCGCGCGACGAAGTCCGCAAGCTGAATGAGGTGTGGGGCTTCGCCGAGACAGGCGGCAGCGACGCCCATTTCTGGCAGCATATCGGCGCGGGCTACACCTTGTTCCCTAGCTCTACCAGCGACGACGTGCGCCTGGCGATCCTCCACCACGCCACCCGCGATGGGGGGCAGGAGCGCCCGCCAGAGCGTCTGCCCGTCAGCGCCTATGTCGCCCAGAACGTCTGGTCGCTGATCATAGACCCGCCACGCAAGCTCACCCGCATCGCCTTCGCGCGGGAGTAGCGCGCGTATTGCGCGGCGGGTGACGTAGCGCGTGTCGTACAGACAGTCCCTCCAGCCAGGGGGCGCGGCCATGTCTTACATTCCAACGACCGCGATATTGAGGTGATGCAGCGTGTCGGTTCCCGCCCAGGCGACGATCACCTGCCGGTAGACCCCTACGTAGCCGATCGCGGGTCCTCCGAAAGCTGTCTCTGGGAGAATGCCTTTCGCGTTATCGCTCGGCCAGCTCGGGAAGCTCTCGGTGTACCGCACGTTCACCGAGTGGGCGGCGTTCGTGCCTCGCCAGGTCACAAAGTAGCGCGGCATGTTGTTGGTAGCCGCTGAGAACATCGCTGGCCCGACATCACTCCACTCGGCCAGCGGCGAGCTCGCTGGCTGTGTCCAATGCATGCCGTCCTTCGAGGTGGCGAAGTGGATCCGCTGGTCGGTTGACGTCCAGCTCATCAGCAGCTGCTGGCCGTTGGGATCGTAGACCACACTCGGCCGCGCGATGCTGCTCCAACCCCACAGGGTAGTGTGGGAGCCGACCATCAGTCCGCCACGGGGGATGATCTGGGCGACATTGAGCGTCTTGCCCGCGTCGGTCCCCGCCCAGACCAGATAGACATCGCCATGCAGCATCGCGACGGCGGGGCTGGTGAAGCTGTTATCGTACTTGAGCGTCATCTTGGTAAAGCCGAGGGGTGGATTGCCAACCAGCACGTTGAGGGAGTGGTTGGCGTCAGTTCCTGTCCAGGCCACGACGACGTTGTCGTTGGTGGCCGCACTGTAGCGCGTGAGACCTGGCCGCGAGGCGGAGGTGTCGTTGAGGGTGATCTTGTCGCCCCAGTGGACGCCGTCGCCGCTCGTCATCAGGTTGATGTGATGAGCGGTGTCACGGCCTCCGCCGACCCAGCCCAGCTCGGCGCGGATGGGACCGGTCGGCGATGTCCACAAGGCAGGGCCATCAATACTGAAATCGCTGAGAGTGACCTTGCTGAGTTCATGGGGCGGCCCGAAGACCGTGAGCGACGCCGCGGAGGTTGTGGGGCTGCCTGTTACGACTAGCGCGGTGAGCGCTCCAAGCGCCAAGAGCGCTCCGGCGATGCGCCAGAGGACGCGTAGAGCAGTCATAACGTGTCTGTTCCTTTCAGCTTGTTGTCTCCTGTCTCTTTGTCCTCGCCGCCGGCCCCGCGGTCGCGTCTGTAGACCAGAAGGCCAGCGGCGTGGGCGTCCTTGCCCATGCCATCCCTGCGTGAGCCATCCATCACTCCCCGTCGGGACAACCGGCTGAGTCCATGCCGGTCTAAACGCGCGCCCTCCTCGCGATTGCCCTTGCCAGGGGCCAGCTTCGGGCTGGAGATCGTCCTCTCCCCATATGGATATGGAGCTGACCCACTTCAACACGCATGTCCACATACGTGAGAAAACGGCCATGTTAACCAACTTGCAGCCTATCTTTCCTGCCTCACCAGGCGGTCACATGGCGCCCATACGAGCGCTCAATCGTGTCACGGGGGGCCGCTCTCAGAACGTCCGGTCGCTGATTATGGGCCAGCCGCGCAAACTCACTCGCGCCGCCTTCGAGCGGGAGTAAAGCGCGCGGGAGCGCCTGGGCGGCTGGCTGTCACAAGCCCGGCAGGGAAGCGGGTGGTCAGGTGAGGCGGATACGCGGCCAGCGCATCATACGCCTGAGCCACGGCCGCCACCTTAGTACGAATCCCGCGACCGTAACGCTCTTCGTAACGGAGCCGGAACGCTACTGGTGTATATTTACAGGCGGATAGGGAGGATGGATGGTATGAAGCTACGCGCCGTCGCATGGCTCGCCTGGGGCATCTGGACTATCACACTCGTCCTGAACGCGCCTGATCTGTACTTTTCGCGGATGAACCCCGGCGCCGATCCGCTGGTGAGTAATCTGATTGGCCTCCTGGTTTTCATGGCCTATGCGACGGTGGGCGCGCTGATCGCCGCGCGCCGTCCGCGCAACGCGGTTGGCTGGCTGCTCTTGAGCGCGGCGCTGTTTACCGTCGCTGGCAGCCTGGGAATTGACTACGCGGTCTATGGCCTGCTCACCCGTCCAGGCGCGCTGCCCGCCGCCGCATTGGCCAACGCGCTTGGCGTGGCGCTACGCAGCATGGGCTTCTATCTCATTGTCACCTTCCTGCTTCTGTTGTTCCCGACAGGCCATTTGCCTTCGCCGCGCTGGCGCTGGCTGGCGTGGCTCACGCTGGTAGTGACGGCGCTAGCCTGCCTCAGCCAGGTTTTGGACGAGAAACTGGCCACCGGCTCCGCGCAACTGGCGAATTTTACGAATCCAATCGGCCTCATTCCGACCGCCGCGGCTGACGCCTTGCAGACAATCTTTGGCTTCGCGCTGACCTTCGTCTGCATCATTGGGTGCAGCGTATCGGTCGTTATGCGCTTCCGCCGGGCGGGTGGCGTGGAGCGGCAGCAGATCAAATGGCTCGCCTTCGCTGGCATGTGGGCCGCGCTCGCTTTCCTGGTCGTGATCGTCGGCGCCTTCACCAACAACATCTACCTGGCGTCCTCGATGACGTTTTATATCGGCCTGGCAGGCATTCCCATTGCGGTGGGCATCGCAGTCCTGCGGCATCGCCTGTTCGATATTGACCTCATCATCAACCGGGCGCTGGTCTATGGCTTGCTGACGGCGCTGCTGGCTGGCCTCTACTTCGCGGGCGTGGTGGGCGCGCAGTCCCTGGTCAACGCGATGGCGGGGCGCGAGATCGCCGGGCGGTCGGCGCAGGGGCAGCCGTTTGTTATCGTTGTCACGACGCTGGTGATCGCCGCGCTGTTCCAGCCGTTGCGCCGTGGGCTTCAGCGCGCCATTGACCGCCGCTTCTACCGTCGCAAGTACGACGCGGCGCGGACACTCGCGCGGTTCGGCGAGACGCTGCGCACCGATGTGGAGCTCGGCGCGCTGACGGACCACCTGGCCGCCGTTGTGGACGAGACGATGCAGCCCGCCCATGTCTCGGTATGGCTGCGGCAAGTCGGGGAGCGCCCGCCGCTCTCTGGCGACGCTGTATAGTCCTTTTCTGTCATCTTGGGACAGGCTCGCTTTGCCTGCTAGCTGTCAGGTACGCTGAAATCAGGCAACAAGGTGTGCGCTTGCCTTTAGCGACTTGTAGGACACGAAGGCTGAATTTTCCTAGCCCCGATCCCAAGATGACAGAAAAGGGATAGAGCAACTTTCAGTTATCTTGAGCAGGCAGGGCGTAGCCAGCGTGGGCGAACCAGGCCATCGCGTCCTTGCGAGTGATCGCTTCGACCGCCAGCCCCACCGCCTGCTCTAACGCCTCGCGGGTGC
>JAKAIY010000072.1 GCA_021814145.1 Chloroflexota bacterium | reverse complement strand
TCATCCAGGCGCCAGCGCAGCGGCTGGCGCTCGCCACCACCGCCGGCGCGGGCGCGCCCGCAGGGCGCACGGCGACTGGCGCGCGCGTGGGTGACGCCGCGCGGCCACGCTTCCGCCTGCCGCGCGACTGGACGCCATGGCTGACGCTCGCCATCGCAATCGCCGCGCTCGCGATGCGACTATATGGCATCAACTGGGACGCAAACAACCATCTGCATCCCGATGAGCGGGAGATCGTCTTTCGCGCGATGTGCCTTAACTTTCCTGGCCAGCCGCGCGATCCAACCTGCGACCCGGCCTACAATGGCCCCGGGTGGTTTTTCTCAATTCATTCGCCGCTTAACCCGCATTTCTTCGCCTATGGCTCCTTTCCCCTTTACCTGCTGGCCACTGTCGCTCATGGCCTCGCATGGCTAACAGGCGTCACACATGGCGCGTTTCACCCTACCGATGGCGGAGCCTTCGATGACTACAATCACTTCACCCTTGTAGGACGCGCGCTCTCCGCACTCTTCGACACTGGCTCGGTGATCGTTGGCGCTCTCATCGCGCGGCGGCTGGCGGGACGCTGGGCGGGCATCCTGGCGGCGGCGTTTATCGCGGTTATCCCGTTCAATGTCCAGGTCTCGCATTTCTACGCGGTTGACACGCCAACGCTCTTCTTCATTCTGCTGACTATCTGGGCCTGTATCGCCATCGCTCAGTACGCCACGCGCATCGCTGATGAACACGCAACAGGTCAGCGCGCGGCGCGCCAGTCCTGGGCGCTCTGGGGGCTGGGCGCGCTGGCGGGCGCGGCGTTCGCGCTGGCGTTCGCCTCCAAGATCAGCGCCGCGCCGTTGCTGGCGCCAATCATCTTCGCCGCGGTTCTTGTCTGGCGGCGCAAAGGGCTAGAATACGCGATGTTGATGGTGGCGGGCGCGGGCTTCGCGGCGATGGTCACGTTCCTCATCACCAGCCCGTACGCGCTCATTGACTGGAAAGACTTCTACGCCCAGATCTCGGAGCAGACCGCGCTTTCTCAAGGGAAGCTTGATTACCCCTACGTGCGCCAGTTCGCGGGAACGACCCCTTTCATCTACCAAATCCAGCAGATGCTGCTCTACGATATGGGCCTGCCGCTAGGACTGCTGGGAATAGGCGGTTTCCTCTGGGCGCTGGGCAGGCTTTGGCGTCGCTGGGATGATGACTGGACACTGCTGATCGTCTGGATTGTCCCCTATTTCGCCATCGTCGGCGACGCGTACACCAAATTCACCCGCTATATGCTGCCAGTTTTCGCGCCGCTGGCGATCTGCGGCGCGGGCGCGGTCGTCGCGCTGGCGGCGTGGGGCGCGGGGCGCGCGCCACATCTGTGGCGACGCTGGAATATATCGCCAGGTGTGTGGGCGCGACCTCTCGCGATAGGGCTTGCGACAATAGCGCTGCTGGGCGCCGGACTGGAAGCCCTCGCGATTGACAACATCTATAGCGCGCCTAATACGCGCGTCCAGGCCTCGCAGTGGATCTACGACCATATTCCCGCGCATAGCGTGCTGACCAGTGAAGTGTGGGATGACCCACTGCCCATTCTCGTCCCGCCGGCGAAAGTCGTAAACGGTGTCTCCTACACAAGCTCCGGTCACGTGATTGACCCCGGCCAGTACGGCAATATTGGCCTGAATCTCTATGACCCCGACACAACACAAAAGGCCGGACAGCTCGCCGCATCACTGGCAAGCGCGAATGTTGTCGTCATCAGCAGCCAGCGGCTCATACGCTCGATTCCCAAGCTGCCCAGCCGCTATCCGATGACCATCCGTTACTATCAGCTGCTGTTCGCGGGCAAGCTCGGCTTCCATCTAGCCGCCACATTCCAGACACACCCCAGCTTCCTGGGCATCACCTGGAATGACAGCGGCGCCGATGAAAGCTTCTCGGTCTACGACCATCCACCAGTCTGGATCTTCGTCCGCGATGGCGCCGGGTTGACCGCTGACCAGATTGACGCCAGGCTAACGCAGGGCGTCAACTTCGACACGGTGACGAACCTTTCTGGCAGTCAGCCGTCACTCATGCTGAGTCCTCAGGATGCCGCCGCCGATCAGCTCTCGCCTACGATGGCCGCGCAGTTCCCGGCAAGCAGTCTCGCAAACCGCGCGCCGCTGCCCTGGTGGCTACTGATCGTCGAGTTGCTGGGTCTGGTGACGTTTCCGCTGACCTTTTCCGTTTTCAGCGGTCTGCGCGATCGTGGCTGGGGCTTCAGCAAGCTGCTGGGGCTGCTGCTGGTGGCATGGCTTGTCTGGTTCCCTTCCAGCTTCCGCCTTGTCCCATTCACCTCGGTGGCGGTCGCGGGAGCCTTCGCGCTGGTCGCAGCGGCGGGCGCTGTCGTCGCGTGGCGCCGGCGTATCGCGTTGTGGGCGTTCGTCCGCGCCCGCTGGCGGCTGATTATCGCCAACGAGGCGCTCTTTGTAGGCGGCTTCCTGTTTTTTACCTGGATACGCGCGCTCGACCCCGACCTCTGGCATATCTATCGTGGCGGCGAGAAGCCGATGGAGCTGGCGTTTCTCAATGGCATCCTGCGTAGCCGCTACATGCCGCCGCTCGACCCCTGGTTCTCCGGCGGCGCGATTAACTACTACTATTACGGCCAGTATCTGACCGCGATTCTGATCCGCTTGACAGGGATCATCCCCACGACCGCTTTCAATCTGGCGATCCCGCTCCTGTTCGGGCTGACACTATCAGGCGCCGCATCGGTCGTCGCCGGTGCGACGCGCCGCTGGTGGGCTGGGCTAGCGGGCGGCGTCGCGGTCGCGGTCGTAGCCAATCTCGACGGGCTCTGGCAGGTGTGGCGGAATGTGCTCACCGTACGCGCGGGAGGGCAGGCTGTTCCGTTCGACTACTGGGAAAGTAGCCGCGTCATCCCCTATACCATAAACGAATTTCCGTTCTGGAGCTTCCTCTACGCCGACCTGCACGCGCACGTGATTGACCTGCCGATCGTGATCCTGATCGTGGGCCTCTGCGCCTCACTGCTCCTGCGCGCGCGGCGCGATGACGGTCGCTGGCTTTCCGTAACGCCAACGCTGGCGACCGCGGCGCTCGCGCTGGGCGCGGTCTGGTGCGTCAACACCTGGGATTTGCCTGCCTGCGCGCTCCTGCTGATCGCCGCGAGCGTGCTGCGACTGCTTCCCTTTGGTCGCCAGCGCCCGCCGTCATGGCGAAGAGCGCTGGCGACTTTCCGCTGGCCGCTCGTGCGCTCGTGGGCGCTCGCCATTGGCCTTACGCTAGCGGCGACTTACCTGCTGTATCTTCCATTCCACGCCACGTTTGTCAATTTCACGTCAGGCTTTGGCCCGGTCACAACATCTACCGACCCCAACCAGTTCTTCACCCTGTTTGGCATTTGGCTCTACCTGATCGTGACCTACTTCATCGTCGAGCTGCGCGACCGTCTGGAGCGTGACACCAACGCCTTCCTGATGGATGGAGAGGAACCCGCGCGCTACTCCCTGTGGGTTCTGGCGATTATCGTGGGCGGCGCGGTCCTTATCGGCGCGGAGATACGGCTTGATATCGGGCTGGCGATGCTTCTTGCGCTTGGATGCTGGCTCGCGCTCGACTTGCGCCACTCGCCCGTGAAACTGCTGACGTACACGCTGGCGCTCCTAGGTCTCGCCATCGCTATCGGCGTTGAGCTCATCTACCTGCGCGACTTCCTTGATGGCAGCGCGTGGGAGCGCATGAACACCGTCTTCAAGTTCTATTACCAGGTATGGGTCTGCTTCTCACTTTCCGGCGCGCTCATATTCAGCCAGCTCATGCCTCGCGCGCTGGGCCTTGTTGGGAATCACACGCGCCAGGGAATAACCAGTGGCGCCGCGACACGCGCAACGGCGGCGCCCACGGGCCAGCTGGCGCGCATGGGCTGGCTCCTGGGGCTCTCGCTGCTGCTCAGCGGCTCGCTGGTCTTCGACGTGCTGGGAACGCAGGCGCGTGTCAATGACCCCGCGATCTGGGCCGCCGTCCAGCCACCGCCCGGCGGCGTGCAGCCGCAGGGCCTCTCGCTGGATGGCATGGCCTACATGCGCGGCTGGTATCCCGAAGACTATGCGGCGATTAACTGGTTGAACGCGAACGTTTCCGGCGCGCCTACGATTGTCGAGGCAAGCGCCGCTCCGTACCAGTGGTACAATCGTGTCTCGATCTATACCGGCCTTCCCGACGTGCTAGGCTGGGGCAGCCACGAGCAACAGCAGCGCTACCCCGATCAGGTATCCGCGCGCCAGTTCGCTGTGCAGTCTTTCTACCTGACTACCGATCCCAGGGCGGCGCTCCAGTTCCTCAGCGACTATCATGTAAGCTACATCTATGTCGGTGAGCTGGAACGCTCATGTATCACGACCGGCCCTACTGGAGGGTGCATTGGCCTGCCAGCGCAGTCGCTGGCCAAGTTCACCACGATGGCGCAAGAAGGATATATCAAGCCAGTGTTCACTGATGGCGCGACAGTCATCTATCAGGTAGTCCACCTATGAGTCTCGCATTGAGTTGGTGGCTGCTCATCGAGTTCGTGGGGCTGGCGAGCGTGCCTCTGGCCGCCGCCGTCTTCCGCAACCTTCCAGACTCCGGCTGGTCGTTCACCAAGCCGCTAGGTTTGCTCGTCCTCGGATGGCTGATCTGGCTGCCACTCACCCTTATCCATGCGCTGCCGTTCAACGCCGCCTGGATCGTGGGAACGTCGCTGGCGTTTACGCTGGGAAACGCGGCCCTCCTGCGCGTCCATGCTGTGCGCCGCGCGCTTGCCCGGCTGTTCCGGGAGTCATGGCGATACATCCTGCTCACCGAGAGCCTTTTCGCGGGAGCGTTCGCCGCGATGCTCTGGGAGCGCTCATTCACCCCAGCGGTAGTGGACACCGAAAAATTCATGGATGAGGCGTTCCTGGCGGCCATCTGGCGCGCGCCGCATCTGCCACCACCTGACCCCTGGCTCAGCGGCTATAGCATCAACTATTACTATTTCGGCCACTACCTCATGGCGCTGCCAGCCAAAGTGCTCGGCACGACCCCAGCGTTCGCTTTCAACCTCGCGATTGGCCTGATCTTCGCCCTGGCGTTCATCGCGATCTTCGGCGTGGCCGCGAATATCGCCGCCAGCGCGCGGCGTCGCGCGCATCCAGCTTCCAGCCTGCTCATTTCAGCGCCAGCGGGCGTCCTCTCAGGATTGCTAACTCTGGTCGCAGGCAATCTGGCCGGCGCATGGGTCTGGCTGAAGCAGGCGCGGCAGGCGGTGAAAACCGACCCCGCGCTCGGTGGCGATATCTGGGCCTGGTGGACGCATCGCGACCTCTGGATGACCTACGACTGGTGGTCGCCTTCGCGTGTCATACCAAACACCATCAATGAATTCCCCGCGTTCAGCTTTATCTTGGCTGACCTGCACGCGCATGTGCTGGCGCTGCCATTCGCCGCGCTGGCCGTCGGGCTAGCGTTCAATCTGCTGCGCGCGCGAGGTCGTGGCGCGCTGGCGTTCGGTGGGCGGCTCTGGCCGCTGGGGCTGCTCGTCGCCGCCATCACGCTCGGCGGTCTGTATGTCATCAATGGCTGGGACCTTCCCACCTACCTTGGCGTCGCGGCGCTCGCGCTGCTCATGCAGCAGTGGCTCGCGCACGGGCGCGCGCTCAACCGCGAGACGATCATCAACGCGGGGACAGCGGTCGTGCTGCTGATATCACTGGCCTTTCTCCTGTACGCCCCATTTTATCTGGGGTTCAGCTCACCAGCGCAGGGGATCGGCCTCGTCCCCCTATCGCAGCGGTCGCTGCCTGGTGACGTATGGAATATCTTCGCGCTTCCAGCCTTGCTGGCTCTCACATACCTGGCGATACGGCTCGGCGCGACACTCCAGCGAGATGCGCTCCCCGCGCTGGCTGAAGCGTGGATGCCTGGCTCCAGAGAGCGCGTGATGGAACGCCTGAGCGCTATTCCCGCGACGCTGCTGGGAGCGGCGCCGCTAGCGCTGCTAGCTGCGCTGACCATGCTGAGCAACCGCGCAACTGGCTGGACGCTCTTCTGGGCAGGGATGATCGTCATCATCTGCTCGGCGCTGCTGCTGAACGATCTTACCCGGCGCAGCGACCCCATCGAGCGTGACGGCGTGATGGTGACGCTGCTAGTTGGTTGCGCCGCCGGACTGCTAATGATCTGCGAGGTGGTCTACCTTCGCGACGTCTTCGGCGGCGCGCTCCTTCGCATGAATAGCGTGTTCAAGTTCTATTATCAGGCCTGGCTGCTGCTGGGGATCATCTCGGGGCCACTGCTGATCTGGCTCGGCGCGCGTGCGGCAAGAGTTCTGAAAGACATCCGTGCGCGTGATGTCTCATCCACAGCGATTCCTAAGCCAGCGACCGCGCGGCCCGCGCTCGTGATGGCGGGCGGAAACGACGCGGGAGATATGGAGGAGCCAGGCAGCGTAGCCAGAGGCGCGAGATTAGCGCACGCCAACGCGCCTGTATGGGGACGCGCGGCGGCAGGCATGAGCGCGGCGCTATGGAGTGTGGCGCTCGTTGTATTGCTGCTGGCGGCGGCGATCTACCCAACGTTAGCTATCGCCGCGCGTACCGAGAATCTCTCCTTGTCCCATTCGCTTGACGGCGCCGCGTACATGGCCCAAGATGCCACAGATACCGGTGATGAGCCCGCCATCGCATGGCTGAACACGCGCGTCTCAGGCGAAGCGGTGATCGTGGAGGCCGCGCAATACAACGAGTACACCCATCTGGGCCGGGTTTCCACGTTTACAGGATTGCCGACGCTGCTGGGATGGGGTGGCCACGAATTGCAATGGCGCTATAACTGGCTGCAGCGCCCCACCAACGCGAACATTCTCGCGCTCCGGCTCAACGCCGTTAGTCAAATCTACACAAATCCGAACAACGACGCCGTCATGGCGTTATTGCGACAATACCATGTCAGTTACGTCTACGTTGGACATGCGGAGCGAAGCCTCTACCCAACCGCGAATCTTGGACGGTTCGCGAGCTTCCTGCGTGTGGTCTACCACGACGCGAATGTCACGATTTACGCCGTGCCACCCGCTCATTAGCCCATTTAAGACGGATATCAGCGATGAGGAGTTATCCATGAGCGTACAGCGCGCACACCGACGCCAGAAGAAGCTGGCAGCGAGGGACACACACCATGTCTCGCCAGAAACCGCGCTCGCGCTCACGCCAGAGCCGCCACTCGCCCTCCAGGCTCCGGACACGGAGGCTGTGGATACCCTGAACCTTCGATCAGGCGCGAGCGCCGATACCACATACGCCGCGCTCGTCCGTCTGCGCCGGCTGGCTAGCCGCGCTGGCGCATGGCTGCGGGCGCGCACGTGGGAGCAATGGGCGTGGACAGCCATCCTGGCGCTCGCGACCATCCTGCGATTCTGGGATCTGGGCGCGAAGGCGATGCACCACGATGAGAGCATGCACGCCTTCTACTCCCTGCTCTTCGCCCGCGATCCATCCAGTTACGCCTACAACCCCTTGCTGCATGGTCCGTTCCAGTTTCACGCCGAAGGCTTCATGTTCATGTTGATCCTCGCGGCGCAGGCGCTCTTCCACGTGGGCGGACCGGGAAATTCGCCGTGGATCAACGACGCTACCGCGCGCATCGTGCCGGCGCTCTTCGGTGTGGGCATCGTCGCCCTGCCGCTAGGCCTGAGACGTGAGCTGACCCGCGTGGGCGCGCTCATCGCCGCGATGCTGCTGGCCGTTTCACCGGCCTTTGTGTACTTCTCGCGGTTTCTGCGTGAGGACATCTACTTCAACTTCTTCATGTTCGCGATGGTCGTCTGCGCCGTCCGCTTCGCGACCTCGCGCCGGATGCTCTGGCTGGCGCTTACAGCGGCGGCCACCACGCTCGCCTACGCCACATTCGAGGGCATATTTCTGACCCTCCTGATCTTCATCTCCTTCCTGGTTGTTCTCCTTGTCTGGGAGATCGCTGTCAGCGTCTCCAGACGCCTCTCACTCGCATTGTCAGAACCCCAGAAGCTGCTCATTACGCGAGCGGTCCTGCTCGTGGCGCTAGGTGGCGCAGGCGCGATCGCCGCCCTCTGGGGGCTGAACACAATGCATTCGCTTAACGCCTACATCACATCGCATCCAACCGAGTCAGACTACCAGGTCACCCTGCTGGAGCAACGCACCGTCACCATCCTGCTCTACGTCAGCATTACGATCGCGCTGCTCGTCATCATCGCCCTCGTCTGGCAGATCGTCCGCGACAACGCCGCTTACGCCCAGGCAGAGCGCATGATGGCGCTGTCAGAGACAGCGGGCGAAGAAGAAAATACGGACACCGAGCCAGAGCCGTCACTGGCGTGGTGGCAGCGTGTCGAGACTATCGCCGGCGCGCCGGGACGCCTCGCCAGCCGCCTGCGCGCGGGCATGGACGTCGAGCGGCAACCGCTGCTGCGGCTTCTGCTTGGCGTCACATGGGCGCAGTGGTTCGTCGCCTTTGTCACCGGCTGGATGATCTTCGTCGCGATGTACTGGGAGCTACCTGGCGCGGGCCGCACGCTCGGCCAGGGTTTTGAGGATGGCATTGGGAGCGGCGTCTGGCAGGGACTGTATTACTGGCTGCAACAGCAGAATGTCGCCCGTGGCGCCCAGCCTGTGTATTACTATTTCCTGCTCATTCCGCTCTACGAACAGCTTGCGGTCGTCATGGGTCTTGCGGGCGTGGTCTATACCCTTTTCCGCCCCACGCGCTTCCGCGTCTTCCTCGTCTGGTGGTTCATCGGCTCGCTGGGAATCTACAGCTGGGCGGGAGAGAAGATGCCCTGGCTGAGCATCCACATCCTGCTCTCGCTGATGCTGCTAGCCGCCATCGCCATCAACCGCGCGCTCCAGGGCGTCTGGGCGTTTGTCGGTGATCTGCGGCGCGGCGCGCCCTATCGTGAAGCGCTTACCTGGCGCTCAGGCGGCGCGCTGGCGAGTGCGCTCCTCTCCGTGCTTTTGCTGGTCCCGATGGTCCACAGCATGTACCTGCTGACCTATCAGGATCCTTCCAATGGCCCGCTGGAAATGATGGTCTATGTCCAGACCACGCAGGATGTGGACACCGTCATGGCTAAGATCGCCCAGGCGGACCAAAACCTGTACGGCGGCAAGCATCAACTGAAGATTGTCGTAGGCCAGGGTGAAGAATGGCCGATGTACTGGTATTTGCGCGATTACTGGCTTGACCCGCATCCTGGCTCGTATGTGACCTGGGATCCCCAAAGCGTCAACGGCTCCAATCCATTCAAGAATCTGACCCCTGATGCGCTGATCCTGTATCCGGGCACGCAGGTGCAGCAATTCTTCCAGGCGCACCCGACCGGCTACAGCGCCAAAGAGTATGTGCTGCGCTCGTGGTTTGATGAGGGCTACAAACCGCAACTGCCCTGCCTTCAGAACCCTGGCCAGAAGTGCCCGGCCAACATCAACTACGCCTTCTATGGGGTCGGCCTGGGCCCCTGGCTGAGCTATGGCTCATCGCCGCCGCCTAACGCCACCTTCAATCTGGGCAAGGCGACAACCCGCCTGTGGAACTGGCTGTGGTTCCGTAAGCCGCTCGGCTCAACCAGCGGCCCATACTACGACTTCGTGTTTATCATTCGTGACAGCGCGGGCGTCAAGCCTTGAGCCTGACTGGCGCCGTAAGGCAAGGCGCTGCGCGCGGTATCCCGAATAGCGGGGTCACCCGCGAAAACCCGGCATACACCACGCGGCGTCGCCTCCATCTGGCGCCGCGCTGGCGGTTTTTGTGGGCGCTGTCGTCCCTGGTCATATCGCTCCTGGTGGGCGCTTGCGCGCCAAGTGGATCGGGAATGACCGCTCCCACTGCCCCACGCGCCAGCGCGCCTGCTCCCGCGGCGACGTATACGCCTATCGCCCCAGGCTGGCGGCTCTACAGCGACCCACGCTACGGATTCTCAATCCAGTACCCGCCCGGCGCGCTCCTTGAGGCCCCAGCCTCTCAGGGAACCTTCGCCTACGTGGGATGGCGGCTGGCAAGCGCGGCAGATCCCGCCGGCAGCGCGTCGCTGCTGGTGACAGTGACCCCACAGCCCAGCGCCAGTCTCTGCGCTGAGATGAAGCGGGGCGCGGCGATTCCGATTGGCTCAGGCGTCACAGCCTATCAGTTCGACAACCTCGCAACTCCGCCATCCGCGAGCGCCGCGCAGCCGCTACAGTTCTCTGTCCTGTTTACCAGTGGCGGGCTGTTCACCATCATTACACTGAGTGGGAATCCGCCTGCGAGCGGGTTTTCGCAGCGATGGGGAACCGTCTGGCGCGATACGCTGGCATCCTATCAGCCTGGCCATGGTCCCGCTGGCTCTCACCCCTGCGCATGAAGCCGCCACACAGACAACATTCCCACCCCAAACGCGATGCGGGTATTTAACGGGAAACGCTACTCGCCGGAATTCGCGCTCTTGGCGGCGCGACCGTGATTGCTCTGCCCACCTTTCTTGCCAATCGTGGCGTAAAAGGATGAGCCACGGCGCTTCTTCGTCGTCTCTCCGCCTTTGCGCCCAATCTCAGTGTAGAACTCAGAGCCATGCTGGCGGCGCACCGTATCGCCCCCCTTTTTCCCAATGCGGGCGAAAAATTCGGATCCGTACTTCTCGCGCACCGCGCGGCCCCCACGCCGCGCCTCTTCAGTGCCAGCGACTGGACCTCGTTTGCGACCTGGTCGTTCGGGATGTTCCGCCATGGTCTTGCTCCTTACCGGCGCTTTCGCGCCGCACTCGCCCGGGTCTCATTCGCGGGAGTGGCCCTGCGTTCCGCTCGCTCTACACGTCAGGGAGAAACGAAGCGAGGGGACGCATTGTCAATAAGACGGATGACCACCTGCCTGGGTTACATAATAGGGGCCGCCACCTGGCTCCTTTTGGGTTATCCCGATAGCCGGATGACCCCATGACAATGTGGACCACGCCTGCCAGGCGCGTGATATACTGACCCCGCCTGCTAGCGTTGCTGGCCGCGCCATCCGGCGCGGGCCACCAGAGATCGGGAGCGGCAAGCCTTGGCCGGGATACCAACGCGGATAACGTTCACCGATCCACACACCCTCCTAGACAACGGCCGAGTTAGCGAGCCGCTCTCTACCCCTCAATGGTACGCGCTGGCGATTCGCGCCCAATCGCTGCGTCAGTCCGCTTCATTTGACCATCTCCTCGCTCCCCAGGCGCTCTACGAGCGTTTGCGGCCACACGCCTATCAACTGCGCGTGGTTGAGCAGGCGCTCCGCGAGAAAGCGCCCGCCGTGATTCTTGCCGATGAGGTGGGGCTTGGGAAGACCGTCGAGGCGGGCCTGATCTACAAAGAGCTGGCGTTACGAGGCGTCGTGCGCTCGGCGCTGGTGTTGACTCCCAAGGCGCTGCTCTCACAATGGCAGGAGGAGCTGGCCGAGCGGTTTGATGAGGATTTCGTGCTCACGGATGAAAAGCGATTCCGGGGATTCGAGCGGGAAGATCGGATTATCTGCTCGCTCCCCCAGTTCGTGCGCTCCTTCGAGCAGATCGCCTCGCGCACCTGGGACATGCTCATTGTGGATGAGGCGCATCTGCTCGCCAATACCCAATCCAAGCGCCGCAAGCGTGTCGGCGAGTTACGCGCCCGCTGGCGGCTGTTGCTCACCGCAACCCCGGTCGCGAACAAGCTCACCGACCTCTACAGCCTGATTGACCTGGTAGCGCCGGGCAAACTCGGCTCACAGCGCGATTTCGAGGCGGAATATGTCGCTGACCCCGGTGCCGCGCGCGTGCTGCGGCCGGACCGCGCGTCCCAACTGCGCGCTATCACCCACGAAGTCATGTGCCGGACACGCCGGGCTGATACCGACATCGCTTTCTCAGGCCGCCATGTGGATACGCGCGCCATTCCCGCCACACCCGCCGAAGATGCGCTGATCGCGGATGTGACCGACTACCTCCGCCGCCTCTATCGCCGCGCGCCCACTACCCGGCTGAATCGGGGAGCCGTCATCCGTGAGATCATGGCGCTCCAGCAATCGCTCAGCAGCAGCCCGCGCGCCATCGAGGCCTCGCTGCGGCGCCGCGCGGAGCAGCGTAGCGAGGAAGCCGGCGCGCTACTGGCGCTCGCCGACCGCTGCGTTGGAATCGAGAGCGCCAAAGAGTCGCTCCTGCTTGACACGCTGGCGGAGATACCCAATGAGCCAGCGCTCATCTTTACGCTCCGGCTCGATACCGCCAGTCATCTCCGCGAGATTATTCGCGCGCGCGGACGCACCGCGGAATGCTATGTCGGCGCGCTCTCACGCGCTGAGCGGGAAGCGATGGTCGCGCGATTCAACGCTGGCGAGCTGAGCGCGCTGATCGCCACCGACGCGGGCGCTGAGGGGCTGAATCTCCAGCAACGCTGTCACACCGTCTTCAATTACGATCTGCACTGGAACCCGATGCGCATCGAGCAGCGCATCGGCCGCGTCCACCGCCTCGGCCAGACGCGCGACGTCGCGGTCTTCAACTTCGTCCTGCGCGATAGTGTGGATGACTATGTGCTGCGGCTGCTCTATCAGAAGATCAGCCTGTTCACAATGACCGTTGGCGCGTTGGAGACTGTGCTGGCGGAAGCCCAGGACGGCGAGATAGACCTCGAAGAGCGCGTCCTGGAAATCCTGCTCAAGAGCGAAAGCGGCGATGAGGTGCGCCAGCGAGTCGAGTCCCTGGGCGCGGAGCTGCTCATGGCCAGGGGCCGTCAGCGCGAGGCTGAGACGCTTACACTGGAGGCCCTCGGATGAGGTGGTTCTGGCAGCGACGGAAGAAGGAAGGCGCCTCACCAGGCGCCATGCGGACGGAAGAGGCGCAAGGGCGCGTCAAGCGCGTCACCTCACCACGCCCGGTCGTTCTCTCAGGCCCGCTCGCGACCGCCTTGGAACCGCGCGACGAGTTGCTCGCCTTCGCTCGTGACCTGCTCAATGCGCGGGGCGCGCGTGTGCGCGTCGAGGAGGACGACCTCGTTATCGCGACCTTTTCAACTAGCGCCCCCGCGCGCTATACGACCACCCTCGCCCGCGCGCGGGTCGAGGAGGAGACCACGCTGCTCACGCAGGGCGCGCCCGCGCTGGAAACACTTTTCGAGGAAGCGGCGCATCGCGCGCGCTTTACCACAGCGGTCCTGGCCCGAAACGTCGAGCCCGCCGCGCTTGCGATGCGCGCCCTTGCCCCCCTTCCCGCCGCCTGCGGGCGCTGCGCTGGGAATGGCCACGAGCGATGGCAGGCGGGCATGCCCGGATGCGACGCCTGCCCATTGCGCCATGACGCGCTGGCGCTGCGCTGGGAGAGCCGCCCAGTCTCGGCGCGGGTCGTGCGCTGGGAGGATGAGCCAGGCGTCGAGCTGACATACCGCATCAGCGGACGCGACCGGCGCGGGCGGCGCGACGAGTGGCTCCGACTAGCGTTCAGCAGTCAGTATGGCGCCCGGGTTCCAGCGCTTACACTCGATCAGATCGCCACCGCCCAGGCCAGCGACGCCGCCTTGCCAGATAATAGCGCCAGCGGCGCGGCTATGGATCACGCACGCGAGAAGCTCCAGCCTGGCCTGGATGCGCTCAGCGCATACCTGGCGCAACGCGTCAGCGACGAGTTCCTGCGGCGGGTCGAAGATGTCACCACAACGCATGAGCGACTCAAGCGCGAGCGCCCTGAAGAAGCCCTGACCATCTCCGCCGCGCTCGAGCGCGAGCTGGCCAGCCTCGCCGATGTCTATGGCATCGAGGTCGAAGCCAGCCTTGAAGCGGTCTGTTATATCACATCGCCAGTCGCGCTGGTCGCCATCGAGACCGAACTTGGCTCCGGACCCACCGTCAGCGTAGACGCGGGCCGGGGCGTCGCGCGGCCCCCCACCTGCGCGGGATGTGGCGCCAACGCTGTGGCTGGACGCGTCTGCGCGCATGGCCATGTCTACTGCTCAGACTGCGTAGAAGCCTGCGCTCGCTGTGATGCCATGCGATGCCCCGCGTGTGGCGCGCCGCCGCTGGCGCCCTGCGGTCTCTGCGGAGATCTGACCTGCGACGCCTGCGCGCGCGCCTGCGACTCCTGTGGCGGGCGTTTCTGCGCCGATCACATCTGGGCCTGTATCGAGGGCGACCTGTCACTCTGCCTGCGTGACCTGATCCTGTGCGGTGAATGCCAGTCGCCCCTCTGCCAGTCTCACGCCACATCATGCTCGGTTTGCGATGAGGCGTTGTGTCCGCGCCACGCGCGCATCTGTAAAACTGGCGGCGAGGCGCTGTGCGCGACACACTCCACTGCCTGTGGTTCCTGCCATCAACCACTGTGCGCGGCGCACACCGCGCGCTGTGAGAACTGCGGTCAAGGAACCTGTGGCGATGACATCTTCACCTGTCCAGGCTGTGGCCGCGCGCTCTGCGCCTGCTCCGCCCCATCGCCGTGCGCCTCATGTGGCGCGAGCTATTGCGCGCGCTGCCATGACGGCGGCGCGACGTGCCCCGCCTGTCGCAACCTGTCGCCAGCCAGCGAAACGGATCTGGAGCCTTTGCGCCTGGCCGCTGTACGTGAGCCGGCCATCTCGCCCAAACGCTCCTGGCTGACCGGGCGAAACGCGCTCGCGCGGGTCTATGTCTCGCGCAGCCTGGGCCGCGAAGAGGCATATCTTATCTCCGAGCAGGGCGACATCATCGCCACACATCGCAAAGGATGGCTTGCCCGATGAGTGACGGACTAACACTACGCGAACTGCTCGCCGCCGGACGCGCCCAGGCGCTGATAGAATCTGACGTAGTTTCCACCACCACGGACAGCGCGCCCGCCAGCGTTGAAATCGCCGCCGCGCTGGCCGCGTTCAGCGGCCAGGAGTTCGCGCCTGGCAAGCTGGAGCTCTTGCGCGCTTCACTATCGGATTATGACCTTCAGGCCGCCGCTCTGCGCATGACCACCACGCAGTTCCAGCGCACGCTCGCGCAAAGCGCTCGGCGCGCCAGAAACAAATCCGCGACGAACGCCACATCCGGTGGGCTCACTGTCGCGGGCCTCGACGCCATGACCGACGGCGCCTGGACGGAATGCGCGCGCTGGCTTGCTGAGCAGGCCGGCTATAGCGTCGAAGAGCGCCCGCTGCTTCAACATGATCGGTTGCTGGCCTGGCGAGCGCGGCGCGATCAGGAGTCAGGCGACACCGCGATAGTCTGCGCGCTGCGCCTCGCCCGGGGCGCGACGCTACTCGACAGCGACATGCGCCACCTAGTGACCGTCGCGGCGAACGAACCAGGCGCGCGACTCGTGGCGCTCACCACCGCTGAAGCGACTGTTGGCGCGAAGCTCATCGCCCGCGACGCAGCCGCCGAGTTACTGGACAGGGAAGAGCTGGAGCGGCTGCTGGCGGGACTCGCGACCGCTTACACACGCGAGCGGGCTCAATCGCTTAATGACGCGAAGACCCAAGCGAAGGCCGCCAGCGCTGCGCGGAAAAAGCTGCTCGCCGCGCTCACCGCCGCTGACGAGCGAGCCAGGGCGCCGCTGCCATCAGCGCGCGTTTCCAGCCGCGCCGCAGTGCGCAAGGCGGTGGAACAAGCCAGGGATGCTCGCCGCCTCGCCAGCCAGGCGCTGTTAGCGTGGGAGACACTCATCGGCGAATGGCTTGCCACTTTCGGCGAGCGCCCCGCGCGTGATGGCGCGCTGCCACTGCTAGCGGAGCCATCTATCTGGAACGAGTTAGGCGCACGCGCCGATCATCTGAAGAAGCCGTTGCTGGATGCGCTACGCGCCCTGGCCAAAACTCCTGGCGATGGCGAACTGGGCTATGGAGCGTGGCGGCAGGCCATCAGCGAGGAGCTTGCCGCGCGCTGCGCCTCACTCCTCTGGCGCGTCAGCATGATTGATCCCGCGCAATGGCAGGACTACGCCGCCGCCGTCAACGACCTTGCCCTGCGGGAAGCTTCCCGCGCGGACAACGCCGCTTCGCATGCCGCAGCCCGCGCCGAGCGCGCCCAGTCACAGATGGCTGAGCGCGCTGGCGTCGCGTAATTGGCCCTGATCCCGCTCCAGACACTCAATTCCCCGCGTGGGCCCAGAACTCCATCAGATCGCTCTTGGAGAGCACGCCGCGCAAGCCTTCTTCACCGACCACCGCGACGGCTGTCTGCCCACCAGCGAATAGCGCGTAGGCGTCGCGTACCGTTGCGGAATCTGGCATCGTGGGCAGCGGGGCTCCCTGCCAGTTACGCACGCGCTGATCGGTGAGCCGCTCACCAGCCGCCAGCCGCTGGAGCAGCTGCGTCTCGGTCAGTGAGCCGACAATCGCGCCTTCAGCGATAACCGGCAGCTGCGAGATGCCATACTGGTGGAACCGCTCAATGGCCGTCGCGACCAGATCATCCGGCGCGACCCCAATCACTGGTGGCAGCGCAGGCTCTGATTGATGGCGGAACGCCAGCACGTCAGCCAGCGTAGGCTGGGAGGGCGCCTCATAGAAGCCATTCTCGCGCATCCATGTCTCGTTATAGATCTTCGAGAGGTAGCCTCGCCCGGTATCGGGGAAGAGCGTCACGATCACGTCATCCGGCCCGCAGCGCTCAGCGTACTTCATCGCCGCCGCCAGTGCTGTGCCACACGAGCCACCGCACAGGATGCCTTCCTCGCGCGCCAGCCGCAGGGCCAGCGAGAAGGACAAGCGATCGTCCACCCGGATCACTTCATCCACCACTGACGCGTCCCAGTTTTCCGGGAATGCGTCCATGCCAATGCCTTCGACCTTATAAGGACGTGGAGTATCGCCGGAATAGATCGAGCCGGCGGGATCCGCACCGATCACCTTGATCTCCGGATTTTGCTCCTTCAGATAGCGCGCCGTGCCGATAATCGTGCCAGACGTGCCAATGCCCGCCACGAACGCCGTCACTTTGCCATCTGTGTCGCGCCAGATTTCTGGCCCTGTGCTGTGGTAATGCGACAACGGGTTCGCTGGATTGGCATACTGGTTGGGGTTGCACGCTCCCGGTGTCTCGCGCGCCAGCCGGGCCGCCACGGTCTGGTAGTGGTCAGGCTCACCATGCGCGGCGCTGCTGGGACAAATCACCACCTCCGCGCCGTATGCGCGCAGCAGGCTGCGCTTCTCTTCCGAGACCTTATCGGTCATCACGCAGATCAGGTGATAGCCTTTAATCGCTGCCGCCAGCGCCAGCCCTGTCCCTGTATTCCCGCTGGTCGGCTCGACTATCGTTCCCCCAGGCTTGAGCTGTCCGCTGCGCTCCATGGATTCGATCAGCCCAACGCCGATCCGATCTTTGACGCTCCCACCGGGGTTAAAATACTCCACTTTCGCCAGCATCAGTGGCTTTAGGCCCTGAGTTATCCTGTTGAGCCGCACAAGCGGCGTCCCACCAATCGTCTCCAGGATTGAGGAATAGTACTTCATCGTCTCCCAAGCCAGCCGCCAAAGCGGCTGTCCCCTTCATCAATCATCCACGCGCGGGCGTGGCATGACCACATCGTCCTCGGGCGCGCGCCATCGCCACACCCTGCCGTCATGGTACTCCGAAAACAGCGCGCGGTGAAAGAGCGCGCCCCTCAACGGCTGTGCCGCGCGCCCCAGAGGCCGTATAATCTCACCATGCGACGGCGCCGGCGCTGGGCCTGGCATGGCCGTCCATGTTCATCGAGGAGCTATCCAGACCTATGCTCTCCGCCGCCAAATGGGGCGCCATCGTCGGCGTCGCTATCTATATCGTCTCGCAGGCGATCACGCTGATCGGCCAGGCCGCGCTCGGCCCTGCGCCCGCTGACCCATCTCACCCCGGCAAGATCGCCTTGGGGTGTGTTGATCTGCTGCTGATCGCCTTCGCGTTCTCCACATCGGGCTTCTTCGCGGGGCGCGAGACGCGTGTCGCCGGGTATGGGGCCATCGCGGGCATGGTCACGTTCGCTGTGTATGGCCTGATGCTCGGCCTCATACCGCTTGGCTCGCGTGTGATGCTCGCTCAGGGTGGCGCGACGCTTGGGCAGGACGTATTAATTGGCATCATCACAATCGTGATCTACCTGTGCATTGCGGCGCTCATCGGCTGGCTTGGCGGACGCCCCGGCGCCGCCAGAGGGCTCGCCGCCGCGCGCCACGCCAGTGAGCGCGCCAAGTAAGCCAGATAAGCGGAAAATCTCTATTCGCATACGCCCCATCACGAAATATGCACAGTAGAGGAGCCAGGTCAGCATGGCCAGCGTTCAGGCGCATCTCGTGTCTGTCCTTATGCGGACGCTCTACAAACCGGGCTGGATTGGCAAGCTGACGGGTGACAGCGCGCCACGTGACCGTGGAGGCGGCATCATGGACTCCACGCGATGGCCCAACCGGGGGTTCACCATCTCGCCCGTTAACGCCGCTGACGTGCCTTGCGCCTGGATCGAACCCGTGAAACCAGGCGCCACGCCTACCATTCTTTACCTGCATGGCGGCGGATACACTGGCGGAACGCTGCTCTACTACCGCGACATGCTGGGCCGTCTCGCCCGTGAGCACGGTTTGCGCGCGCTCTATGTGGACTACCGGCTCGCGCCGCGCCACCTCTTCCCGGCGGCGGTGTACGACGCGCTAGCGGCATATCGCTGGCTTCTCCAGTCGGGCGTCGCGCCGGAACACATCGTGTTCGCTGGCGACTCCGCTGGTGGTGGGCTGGCGCTCGCTGCCCTGCTTGCCGCCCGCGACGCTGGGCTATCCCTACCATCTGGCGCGGCGCTTCTCTCCCCCTGGACCGATCTGGAAGGCGCGGGAGAGACGCTCATCTCGCGCAAGCGGGTAGACCCGGTGCTCAATTCACCTGGAGTCAGACCCACTGGCAGGCTATACCTGGGAGGCGCCGATCCGCGCGACCCGCTCGCCTCGCCGCTCTACGCCGACCTGCGCGGTCTGCCGCCACTCTTTATCCATGTCGGTGACGCTGAGATCCTGCTCGACGACTCGCGACGGCTGGCGGAGCGCGCCCGTGCGTCTGGGGTAGATGTCACGCTACGGATATGGCCCGGCATGTTCCATGTCTTCCCCATCTTCCCCTCGCTGCTGCCTGAAGCGCGCAAGGCGGGCGACGAGATGGCGGCGTTTATTCTGGAACGCGGCGGCTAGCGCCAGGCGGATCAGCGTGGTCAGTCGCGCAACGCCCGCTCCGCCTCAATGCGTTCGGTTTCTGGCGCGCCTAAATTTGAGAGTGTTGCGGGAAATCGCAACTCGGCCACCGTCCAGTTACGGGCCCCCGCTGTCGCCGCCTCTTCCCATAGCGCCTCACCTTCAGCGCGCTTTCGCAGGCCACTGGCGGCGTAGGTTTCCGCCTCATCGTAGGTCGTGAATATCGTCGCGCACCCATGCAAGCCCGAACTCGTAAGGCTGCGGACAAGTTGCAAGCCAAGCCCCTCTGCGCGTTCGATGGAGAATCCCTCCGGAGGCGGCGTACCGTCATTCGCCAGGCGGACTACGATCTGCTCGCCATCATCAGCCGCCGAGATGCGGATTTCTCCCGTTGTCTGCCCCGCGAACCCATGCTCGATCGCGTTGGCGATGAGCTCATGGAACACGATCGCCATCGTCGTCGCCTGTTCTGTTGGCAGCATGTAAGGCGCGCCACCAATCTCAAAGAC
>JAKAIY010000071.1 GCA_021814145.1 Chloroflexota bacterium | reverse complement strand
GCGGCTGCTTTACAAGCCGTCATATCAAGGCGCGCTATCCGGCGATGAGGAAGCGGACACGCGGGCGATGGGCGCGGCGCTGGAAGCCGTGCGGCGGCGCGAGATCGCGCAGGGCGCGAACGTGCTAGGGCCACACCGCGATGATGTGGCGTTCTTCGATGGTGAGATTGACCTGACGATCTATGGCTCGCGCGGGCAGCAGCGCTCGGTGGCGCTGGCGGTCAAGCTGGCCGAGCTGGAATACATCGAGGCGGCCACCGGCGAGCAGCCCATCCTGCTGCTGGATGATGTGCTGAGCGAGCTGGACGCGCAGCGCCGCGAGGATTTGCTGCTCGCGGTGCGTGACCTCGACCAGACGCTGGTGACGACCGCTGACCTTAACATCGCGCCAGCTTCCACGCTGGAGCGCGCCACGGTGTTCACTGTGCGGGGCGGGCATGTCACGCGGCATGAGGGGCAAGGCGCGACGCAGCCGCCCACCTTATGAGGCGGGCGGCTGTGGGGATGAGCGCGTGTCGCGGCGCTAGCGGCTCTCGGAGCGCACCATAAAGCTGCCCACCGAAGAGGACTCGGCGAGGTGGTTGATGATCCGGACAGCGCGGGCATGCTGGGGATGTCGCCCAAACCGGTGCAGCGCCTGCTCGTCGGTCAGATCTACAACCAGCATCGCGTGGCGATAGGCGGCGGCGTTATTCACGCCATAGCGAACGCGCTCGACGCCAGGAAGATCGCTCAGCAATTCATAGGTTTCCCGCAGGGCGTCTTCGATTGTCTCCTGGCTCACATCGGGCTTGACCCGAATGATGACCTCATGTCTGATCATGATCCGGCTACCACCTTCCGCGACGTTGTTGCTTGGGGCGCACTCCACTGTAATGAGGATATGATACGACGCGCAATGGCCTGGGGGCAATGCGCCTTCGACGAACTAGCGCGCCTGGAGTAACTTTTCCGCCATTTTGTGGTGTGCGTCACACCTGGGCGCGCGTCACAGCGATAACCGCTTGAACGATTCCGCCGCCGCCAGGCCTGCTGGCGCGCCGGTTTCCGCCGCGCGCTGGCGCCAGGCTGTGGCGAGCGCGGCGGGATCCACCGTCTGGCTGCGGTGCTCCAGCCGGGCGGCGATCTTCACGTCGAGCGTCGCTGAGATGTCTACGTAATGGTCGGGCGCTGAGGTGCAAAACAACCAGACCTCAGGCGTGATATGTGGGCGCAGGCCCTCCTGGCGGAGCTGCTCAGGGAAGCTGAGCGGGTCGCGGGCGTAGGGGTAGGCGGCGTCGAGCGCCACCCGCCCGGCGACGCGGTGATCGCGGTGACAGGTATAGGGCGGCCAGGGCGTGACGGGGTCGTGGGTCAGCAGCAGATCAGGGCGCCAGCGGCGAATCTCGCGGACGAGCAGCGCGCGCAGGACACGGTCATCTTCCAGTTCACCATCGGGCAGGCGCAAGAGGGCCGGTTCCTCTACGCCGGTGGCGCGGCAGGCGGCGCGCTGTTCCTCCTCGCGTCGCGCGGCTACGGTCGCGGGCTCCTCATCGGGATCGCTGGTTCCCCGGTCGCCAGAGGTGCAGAGGACATAGGTGACACGCCAGCCATCGCGCGCCAGCGCGGCGGCGGTTCCTCCCGCCCAGCTCTCGATATCGTCAGGGTGGGCGGCGATGATGAGACAGCGGCGCGGCTCGCCACGCACGTTCGCCATCGCGCGCTCACCTGTACGCCCGCTGGAGGTCGTGCAACTCGTGGATGCCTTTCTCGGCGAGGTCGAGCAGCTCGTTGAGGCGTGCGCGGCTGAATGGCTTGCCTTCGGCGGTTCCCTGAGCCTCGATGAACTCGCCCGCGTCGGTCATGACGATGTTGGCGTCCACTTCGGCGCGAGAATCCTCGCTGTAGCTGAGGTCGAGCAGCGCCTCGCCCTTGACGACGCCGACGCTGATCGCCGCTATCATGCGGCGCATGGGGTCATTCTTCAGGATGCCTTGCTTTATCAGGAAATGGCTGGCGCGGCGCAGCGCGATCCAGGCGCCGGTGATCGCGGCGGTGCGTGTGCCGCCGTCGGCCTGGATGACATCGCAGTCGAGCACAATGGTGCGCTCGCCCAGCGCGCGCAGGTCCATCGCGGCGCGCAGCGAGCGTCCGATCAGCCGCTGGATCTCGTGTGTGCGGCCACCGATCTTGCCGGTGACGCTCTCACGCTGCGAGCGGGTATGCCCGGCGCGCGGCAGCATCGCGTACTCCGCCGTCACCCAGCCCTGGCCGCGCCCCTCCAGGAAAGCGGGCACGCGGTCCTCGACAGTGGCGACACAGAGCACGCGCGTATCGCCGAACTCGATCAGCGCGGAGCCTTCGGCGCGCTTGAGATAGTCAACGGTGATCGTAATGGGGCGGAGCTGATCGTTCGCCCGCCCGTCTTCGCGTGGCATGGGTCCTCACTCTCAAAGACACGTCCCGAAAGAGCCGGGGCGCGAAAATGCCAGGTGGCGCAGGGACGCCGCTCAGGGGATCGAGTCGCCAGTGTCGGTGAGCATCTTCACGCGCCCATCGGGCAGCAGCTCCACTGTCCAGCTGTGGGTGTGGACGAAGAGCTGGTTCCAGTCTACCGCAAAGGTGACGGTGTAGTCCCCTGGCTGCTTGCCCGTCTGGACGATTTTCGCGCTGACATGACCAAGATACGGGCCGCGCCAGCCAAGGTCGGAATAGTGAATGGCGAAGTCGCGCGTAAGGGTCGTCGCTGTGACGGGGAACGTCTGCGCGTCGAGGAACGGCGGCGTCTGGTTGGTGTTGGGGAGAAGCGGGCCAAGCCCCGCTCGCGCCATCACGAGCGCCGTCGCGGCGTCGGGCGCGGCCATGCCAGTTGGGCGCGCCAGGCTGAGCGCGACGATAGCGCCGGATGTGTCGGGCGCATAGAGCGCGCCTGCGCCGTCTACAGGCAGCGGCTGCTGGGCGTCCCACGCGCCGGAGATGGGCGATTCCGCGTAAGGGCGCAGCGATGTGGCGTCGTAAGCCGTGATGTGGTCCGCATAGAGCGCGACGAGCGCATGAGCGGGCGGACTCCAGCCGAGCGCGCGCGCGCCAGTCAGCGGGGCGAGCGGGGCGGGCTTGATCGCAGGTTGCGGCTGTGTGGCTGAGAACGTGACCGCGCCAGGATCAATCACGCCCACCGCGCCGTTCCGGCCAAAGAGGTACAGCTGGTTGGCCCCGGGGTCAAGCGGTCCGGCGCGCCAGCCAGCGGACAGCGTCGCGGCGCCCAGCGGAAGGAGCGTTCGCGCATGGAACGCCGCCAGTGTGGGTTGGGCGCCGCCGCCGTTGACGAGGAGCAGGACCTGATTCTGGCCCGTCTCCACGATTGGAGCTGAAGCCGGGCCGCTGAGCGGCTGGCTGGCGATCTGTTTTCCCGTCCCCAGGTCGAAAGCGTAGAGCGCCCGCGCGCTGGACAGACCCGATCCGGTCACATAGAGGGTGTTCGAGGCGCTATCGAGCGCGGCGTGGGCGGTATCCAGCCCGGCTGGTAGCGGGAACTGGCCTGTGACCAGACCACTCGCCAGCGAGATGACCTGGATTCCCCCGGGACAGACGAGGTACGCGACACCGGCGGCGTCCACTGGCGCCAGCGCGCAATGGGCGCTATCCACCGGGGTAATGGAGTGAGTGAGCCAGCCACCCGCCGCGCTATAGCTTGTGACCTGGTTGGCCAGCGTCGCCGGACACGCGACATCAGGCAGACACCCTGGAGAGGCGGACTTGGTGTTATAGACGAGCGTGACAGGCTCGCCATTGAGCGAGGCCAGCCCCCACAGCGCGACGCCCGTTGGCGGCTGGATGACGTCCACGACGCGCAGCGGCGGCAGAGAGGGCGCGGGTGTGACCATCGCCGCCAGCCGCTGTTGTGTCACATAGCGCGCGCCGGCAAGCGTTGTGATAATGACCACCAGCGGGATGATGATGGACCCGGCGGCCCACGGCCAGATACGCCGCTTGCGGGGTCGGGAAGGCTGGAGCGTCTCGGACGGTGGGAAGCCAGTCACCATGCGCGCAGGAGTCTCCTTCCTGGATACCTAGTCGTTCAGGCCGCGCGGCGCTTCAGTGTTCAACGCCACCGCGCCCGCGTTGGGCCGCGCCGCCGAGGCGTCCGGGCCCTTGAAGAAGCGGTAGATCGCTGTGATGATGCGTAGCGCCAGCGCCACCACGATGAATACGATAATAATGACGATGATCAGCAAGGCGAGGCCCAGCGCCGGCGCGACGGCGATAGCGACAGCCTTGGCGGTGACGACAAGGATGATTGAACCCAGCGTGAGCAGATCTTCGCCGGCCGAGATGATGGGGTTGCCCACGCCGGCGGTGGTGGTGGTGCTGGCGATGCGTGTGGTGGCCTTAGTGGCGTGGACGCCGAAAGCCAGCGCCGCGCCGACAATAGCGGCGACCCAGACATTCACATCGCTCAGCGAGTTGGTGGTGCCCGCGACGATAACCGCGCCAACCACTGGGCGCACGACGGTATGAATAACATCGTTGACGTGGTCGAGGACGGGAAATTTGTCAACCGCGAACTCGACAACCGTCAGCGCGCCCAGCAAAATCAGCATGGGCATGGAGCCCAGGACGTTGAAGGGGCCGTTGAGCTCCAGCAACGGCTTGCCGCCGATAGTGATGTCGCTGACCACTCCGATGGCGAACAGGGTGGCGACCGCGCGCAGGCCAGCGGTGGAGCTCAGGCCCAGCGCGGCGACGAGCGCCAGGATCGCCTGACTCGTCAGGGGGTCCGTGATAGTGGAATCCACGGGCATCGCTTTACCCTCCCCACGGGCCGCCGCTTCGCCACGCTGCCCAGTCACCGCGATGTGACGCGAATGCGCGTGGCGCGCCAGCCCAAAACCTGGCGCCAGTGTACCACCGCCAGAACGCCAGGTATAGGGGCCAGGCTGGCAGTTCAGGTAGACTAGTCCAGCTCGCCGATGCGGTGCAGGCGAACAAAGTTGGTTCGGGCGCGTCCGGCGATCGGCATGCCGCCGACGATGACCACTTCGTCACCCGGCTTGGCCATGCCACTGCGCTGAAGATCCGCGTCGGCGAAGGCCAGCAGCGCCTCGGTTGAGCCTTTCAGCTCGCTGTAGCGCGGCGTGACGCCCCACCACAGCGCCAGCCGGCGGTAGACCGACTGGAATGGCGTGAAGGCCACGATGGGCATTGAGGGCCTTTCTTTGGACATCAGTTGCGCCGACGCGCCGGTGCGGGTGAAGACGGCGATCAGCTTTGCGCCCGCCTCGCGCGCCAGGGTATAGCCCGCGCTGGCCACCGCCTGGGCCAGGTCGCCGCGCCGCCCGGCAGGCTGGAAGCGGGCGCAGGCGCTCTCCGCCTGGAGCGCGATGCGCGCCATGATCTCGACCGTTTCGACGGGGTAGGCGCCGGTAGCGGTCTCCGCGCTGAGCATCACCGCGTCGGAGCCGTCGAGGATGGCGTTCGCCACATCGCTGGCCTCAGCGCGCGTCGGGCTGGGGTGGCTCACCATGGACTCAAGCATTTGCGTCGCGGTGATGACTGTGAGCCCCATCGCGTTGGCGCGGGCGATGATTTTCTTTTGCAGCAGCGGCACCTGTTCGAGCGGCATCTCGACGCCAAGATCGCCGCGCGCCACCATCACGCCGTCCGCCTCCATGAAAATTGAGTCGAGATTAGCGATAGCTTCGGGCTTTTCGAGCTTGGCGATCAGCGGGATGGTGGATTCGGCGGCATACGCGGAAGGGTGCAGGCCAGCCGGCGCGCGTGAGCCTTTGGCGGATGGCCGCGCGGCGATCTCTTCAGCGATCAGCGCCTTGGCGATCCGCACATCTTCCGAGCGGCGGACGAAGCTGAGGGCGATGTAGTCCACCCAATGACGGACGCCGAACGCCACGTCGGCGCGGTCCTTCTCGGTGAGCGCGGGCGCGCTGACCGCGACGCCGGGCAAGTTGATGCCCTGGTGCTCGGCAAGAGTATCACCGTGGATGACTTCGGTGATGACATCCTCGCCACTGACCTCGCGCACGCGCAACTCGATGGCGCCATCGGAGAGCAGAATACGGTCGCCCTGCTTCACGTCACCGGGCAGCGCGTCGTAGGTCGTGTTGACAATGTTCGCGTCGCCGCTCACGGCGCGCGTGGTAATAGTGAATGTCTGGCCGTCACGCAGGGTGACGGGAGTATGGCCCGCAAGCTCGCCGGTGCGTATCTTTGGCCCTTGCAGGTCCTGCAAAATGGCGATGGGGCGTCCAAGGCGCTCTTCCACCTGGCGGACGCGGGCGATGGTCGCGGCATGCTCGTCTTGCGTGCCGTGGGAGAAATTGATACGGGCCACGTCCATTCCGGCGCGGGCGAGCGCTTCGATTCGCTCTTCGCTCCAGGAGGCGGGGCCGAGGGTGCAGACAATGCGCGTGCGACGGAGCGTCACGGCAGCCTCTCCTTCTGACGGAGCGGCGCCCGGTGTGTCCTGATCCGCTGGAATCATGGATGAGTCCCTGCCTAATATTTGCGGATAACACAGGCGAACAGGCGCCTACTTCGGAAGGCTCGCTTTAAACCTGGCCCAGGCCTCAGTCACCTGGCGGCGTAAGTCGTCGAGCGAGCCGTCATTATGGATGATGGCGGTCGCCAGCGGCAGCTTCGCGTCTATGGGAGGCTGAGCGGCGAGACGGGCGCGGGCTTCCTCTTCGGTGAGGCCGCGCGTCTGAATCAGGCGCTGGAGCTGCGTCTCAGGAGAGCAGGTCACGATCCACACGCCGTGGCAGAAAGGGGCGTAGCCGGACTCGATGAGCTTGACCGCGTCGAGCACGCCGATCTCGTCTGGCCTCAGCGCGCGCATGCGGCGAAGCAGTTCCTCACGCACGGCGGGGTGAACGATGGCTTCGAGCTGCCGCAGGCGCTCCGGATTGTCGAAGACGATCTCGCCCAGCGCGCGGCGGTCCACACCGCCGTCGCTGTCGAGGATCTCTGGTCCAAACGCCTCCGCCAGTCTGGGCGGCAGCGTCCGGCCCGGCAGATACAGCTCATGAACGACGACATCAGCGTCAACGTACACATCAACGCCAAGCTCTAGCAGCAGCAACCCAACCGTGGTCTTGCCACTGGCGATGTTGCCCGTCAGGCCAAGAATGTACGGCATGACGCGCTATCCTTTCCGCGCTGGCCGGCGAGAGACTTCAGCCGCCTGCCCGGCCCACGTTCACCGTCAATCGCCTGTGGATGTGTCTTCTGGCGCGCTCCGCGCAAGCCGTCGCGGTCAGCTCGCCAGCCCCTGCCATTCGGTGTAGAGGGCGTCGAGCAACGCCCTCTCGCGCTCGTACTCCTCGCCTAGCTCCCCGATGCGTGTGAGATCGGCCTCGGCGCTCGCGCTGGCAAGATCAGCCTCCAGCGACGTCAGGCGCGCCTCATGCTCGGAAATCTCACGCTCCACCTGCTCCAGTGAGCGGACTGTGGCGGCGGCGCCACGTTTGTCGCGCTTGCCAGGGCGGAGGCGTGTAGGCGCGGCGGTGGCTGGCCCAGTCTCCTCCTCTGTCTTCTCCGCCACCGTCGGCTGGACCTGCCCCCGCTCGACGGCCTGGGGCTGGCGGTGTGGCGCGCCCTGCGCGAGGAGCGCGCGGTAGCGCGTGTAGTTGCCCTCGTAGGCCGTAACCGCGCCATGCCCCAGCGCCCAGATGGTCGTCGCCAGACTGTCCACGAAGTAGCGGTCGTGCGAGACAAAGAGCAGCGTCCCTTTGTACTCGTGGAGAATCGTTTCGAGGACCTCGCGGGCGGGCAGATCGAGATGGTTGGTCGGCTCATCGAGAACCAGGAAGTTCGCGTCCTGGAGCGTCAGTTTCGCCAGCGCGACGCGGCTGCGCTCACCACCGCTGAGCGAGCCCACCAGCTTGAACGCGTCTTCGCCAGAGAACAGGAAGCGCCCCAGATAGCTGCGCGCGCTCTCTTCGCTGAGGTGGCTGACGCTACGAATCTCGTCTACCAGCGTGGCGTTGAGATTCAGGTTCTCGTGCGTCTGCGCGTAGTAGCCGATGCGCACGTTGTGGCCGAGCGTGACGCGCCCCTCCAGGGGGCTGAGCTGCCCGACGATGACTCGCAGCAGCGTGGTCTTGCCGTCGCCGTTCGGGCCAATCAGACTGACACGCGCGCCGCGCTCGATCTTCGTGTCGGCCATCGCGACGCGCAGCCCCCCCTCGCCGTGGTCCCGATAGCCCACGACCAGCTTCTCGGTGGTCAGGATGATCTCGCCTGGCTCGATGTCAGAGCCGAGATGGAACTTGAGCTTGCTGTCCACCGGCGGGCGCTCGATGCGCTCCAGCCGGTCGAGCCGCTTCTGGCGGCCACGAGCCTCCTTGGCGCGCTGGCCCGCCTTATAGCGACGGATGAACTCCTCGGTATGGGCGATGTGCTCCTGCTGGGCTTCGTACTCCTTGCGCCAGCGCTCCATCCGCTCCGCGCGCATCTGGACGTAGCGCGAGTAGGAGCCGGAATACAGTTCGGCGCGCTGGTGGGCGATCTCGATGGTGCGCGTGGTAACGCGGTCAAGGAAGTAGCGGTCGTGCGCGACGACGATCACCGCGCGGCGCCAGTTGAGCAGGTAGTCTTCCAGCCATTCCAGCGAGGCCATATCAAGATGGTTCGTCGGCTCGTCGAGCAGCAGCAGGTCTGGCTCTACCAGGAGCAGGCGGCCCAGCGCGGCGCGTGTCTGCTGGCCGCCGCTGAGGAGTGTGGCGGGCGCGTCCTGCTGCTCGCGGGTGAAGCCGAGACCATCGAGCACCTGGCGGATGCGCGGCTCGATGGTGTAGCCGCCGGCATGCTCGAACCGCGTCTGAAGATCAGCGTAGCGTTCCAGTGTGGCGTTATAGGCGTCCGCGTCTTGCATGACCGCGGGGTCGCTCATGCGCGCCGCCAGCTCGGTGAGTTCCTCCTCCCAGGCGTAGACATGGGTGAAGACGGCGCGCATCTCATCCACCAGCGTGCGCGCGGGGTGGAAGTCGGCGATCTGCGGCAAATAGCCCGTGGTGACGCCTGATGCGAGGAAGACGCTGCCGCCATCGGGTTTTTGCATTCCAGCCAGGATATTGAGCAGGGTAGTCTTGCCCGCGCCGTTTGGCCCGATGAGGCCAATGCGGTCATGCGCGTCCACGCGGAATGAGACGCCGCTGAAGATCAGCTCGGCGCCGTAGGATTTGGTGAGATCGGTAATAACGGCTACTGACATACGCCCACAGTGTAGCCGAATGGCCAGCGCGTCGCAAGCGCGGGGGAAAGCTGGGAAAGGCGCGGCGCTGGCATGCGGGCGCGTCCCGCCTACCGACGCCTTCGCTGGCTCTGCGCCTGCCTGCGACGCTGAATTGAGGAGCGCTCGATGTCAGCGGCTGTCGCATATCGCGATCGCGTGAGCGAGGGGAGTGATGAAAGAGGCGCCCGCTGGAGGCGTCCTACCGCTCCTCGTCAGTGGGAGTGAACTCGGTGGTGTCTTCGGCGGAGCCGGAGTTCTCGGCGCCTTCCACGGCCAGCAGTGGGGTAGGGCCCCAGGCGGGCGGGCCACCCGCGTCGAGCGATTCCTCCTCAGGGATGTCTGGGGAAGGGCCGAGGAACTCGCCTTCCGAGCGGCTGGGCGCGGAGCCCGCGTCGCGCAGGACGGCGGCGGCGCTGTGATAGCGGCGGCGAGCGGGCAGACGCAGGTAGAGCGCTTCGGGCAGGCCTTTGAGATGGCGGCGCAACTGATCGCGAGTGAGGCCGTTGGGTCCGAAGTCGAGATCCATGAGGCGCAGGGCCAGGGTTTCGAGATCACCAGCGGAGATCGCTGACAGCGCCTCTGGCTCGGCTTCCGGGCGCGGCTCCTGCTCGTAGCCTGGATGGTTACGCCGTTCGGGTGGGGTCATGAGGCACGCTCCCTTCCTCGGGCGGTTGGTCTATGGGGGATTGCTGACCAGCGACAACGCCCATGGCTATCTTCGCATATCGCATGCCGCAAGGGGAGTGACATGGGGAGCGAATCAGCGTGGCTCTGTGCGCGGTGGACGGCGTGGGTTGGTGGCTGGCTCCAGCGAGGAGGGACGGAAGGTGCTGCGTAGGGTGCGTGGCTGGGCTTCCTGGTTGGACGGCCCGGATTTTTCCGCAAGCCATGTGGACGGTGTCGCGTCCGCGCCTGGCTGTGACGCCTCCTGACGTGGCGCGCCGCCTAGCCGCGCCTGGAGCGCGCGCAGGTCGTTGTGGAGCTGGCCCGCGTCGCTGTAGCGCTGGCTGAGGTCACGCGCCATCGCGCGGGCGATGATGCGCTCCAGGTCAGGAGGCGTGGATGGTTCGAGTTGATGCGTGGGGATGGCGGTGGCGTAGAGGATCGCGTCACTCATCTCGGTCAGCGTCTGCCCGCGATAAGGTCGCTGGCCGGTTAGCATCTCATACATGCTGATTCCCAGCGCGTAGACATCCGTGCGGCCATCCAGCTTGCGCCCCAGCAACTGCTCCGGTGAGACGTAGTAGAGGCTGCCGACGACCGCTCCGGCGCGCGTAATGCCGTCCATCCCCTCGATGCGGGCCAGCCCGAAATCGAGCACCTTTGTGTGGCGCCAGCGGTCAACCAGCATGTTTTCCGGCTTGACATCGCGGTGGACGAGGCGCCCCTCGACATGCGCGTAATGCAGCGCGCTGGCGGCCTGAGCGGCGATCTCGATTACCTCCGGGACAAGTAGCCGCTTGCGCTCGCGCAGCATATGGCCCGCGGTCACGGCAGGGAAATATTCCATGACGAAGTAGATGTTCTGATCCTGGCGGCCCGATTCGTAGACGCGCACGATGTTCGGGTGTTTGAGCTGTGAGGCTACGGAGGCCTCGCGCATGAAGCGCGTGACGAAAGAGAGGTCGGCGGCGAGCGCCGGGATTAGCGCCTTGACGGCGAAAAGCTTGCCATCGCCTTCGTGTCGCGCGCGGTAGACCACGCCCATCGTGCCACGGCCAAGCTCAGCCTCCAGCAGATAGTCGCCCAGGCGTTGCCCTACCAGATTGCTCACAGCGGCGCCCCTATCTCACCATCTCCGCGAATTATTTTTAGATGCCCGCCCCGCGCAGGCTGTTCGTTCAGTCTAACGTCTCCGCTATGCGCCTGTCACGTGTTCTGGCCCAACCGGAGGAACGGTGAAGGACATTTTATTCCCTCGCTGAACAAGAACTACGCCATTCGCCTGCCCTGGCTCACAAAAGTGCGCTAGGTGGGCGTGGAGAGCTGGGGCGGCGCTGGCGCGTTCCACCGCTCTCCATCACCGGCGCCATGCGCTGGAAGTGACGGCCAGCGCCCTTTGCGCGCGCCCGCGAAGAGCGCCGGCGAGACACACCTGTATCCAGTCCGCGGCGTTCACCTGACAGGTGTCTTTCAAGAAATCAGGTTGACGGTGGCATTAGGCGATGCTAATATCCGAGTGTACAGGTCAGGTTTACTGCGTCGGACGCCCGCGCGCTTGCGCAAGCGCATCCAGGCCAGCGCAGGTTCTGGGCGCGTCTCCGCGTGGAGGACAGATAAGAGAGCGTTTTGATGTTGCCATCGTTCATTCTGCTGCTACGTGAGGGACTCGAAGCGAGCCTGATCGTCAGTATCCTGTTAGCGGCGCTGCGCCAGCTTGGCCAGCGCGAGCAGGCGCGCGCGGTGTGGATTGGCGTGGGTCTGGCGGCGCTAGGGTCAGTGGTTGGCGGCGCCGCCATCTACATTACCGTGCGCGAGTACGCGGATACGACGCTCCAGACAGCCTTCGAGACAATAACCTACCTCGTGGCGGTGGTGATTCTGACAACGATGACCTTCTGGATGCAGAGCCACAGCCGCACACTAAAACGCGAGATTACCGAGAAAGCGTCCGCCGCGGGATCAGGGTTCGCGCTGGGACTGCTGGCGTTCACGACAGTTGGGCGCGAAGGGCTGGAGGCGTCGGTCTTCGCGCTGGCGTTCGCCTTCCAGACGAACGGCGTCCTGTGGCTAACGGGAGCGGCGCTGGGCGTTGCGGCGTCGGTCACGCTCAGCTGGGCGATTTATCGCATGGGCTACAAACTCGACTACCGTCTCTTCTTCCGTGTGATGGGCGTGCTCCTGCTGATTTTCGCGGCGGGTCTGCTGGCTGACGCGGTCCAGAACATGCAGGAGCTTGGCTGGATCGCTTTTGGCGGCGCGCATCTGTGGAGCACGGCGAGTATCCTCTCCGAGGACAGCGTCGTGGGCGACATGCTCCATGCCTTTGTTGGCTACGCCCAGTCACCAACAGCCCTGCAAGTCTCGCTGTATCTCGTCTATCTGGCCGTGTTCGGCGGCTACTTCTGGCGCATGACCCGCAAGCCGCGACTTGCTCCGGCGGCGCGCGCCTCGCAGGCGGAAGGCGCCGCGCCCGCCTCGCGCTAACAGCTCTCCGCTGCGCGCCCTGAAGTGACGGCGAGGGTCTCCGTCCTTAATAATAGGGAAGCGCAATTCACTGCCGCCAGCCAGTGCGCCTGGAACGATCATTTCCAGATGTCTTTGAGTGGCCCTGGGCGCGCCGGCCTCCAGGCGCGAGGCGAAGTCCCTGCGAGTTTCCCCCTAAAGGACGGAGAGCCCGGCGTTCGCGCTAGTTGCGTGGGCGGGTGAGCTGTGATAGACTTGCTGAGTATGCCTAACGCGATACGGGTCGCGGTGGCATACGACCTCATCACACACGCTCCCTGATCGTCCGGTCCCTGACGTGAGGCGCCGCGGCGCTTCGCGCTCACCGGGCGAATGGACGGGAGCGGAGGACCACGACAAGGGAGGGTCTTACAGACCATGGCGAACGTCGCGAGCATGAAACAACTCCTGGAGGCGGGCGTCCATTTCGGACACCAGACACGGCGCTGGAACCCCAAGATGCGCCCATTCATCTTCCAGGCGCGCAACGGCATCCACATTCTGGACCTGCAGCAGACCGTGCTGCGCCTGAATGAGGCCTACAAGGTCATCACCAACCTGACCGCGGGCGGTGACTACATCCTGTTCGTCGGCACGAAGAAGCAGGCGCAGGAGGCCATCCGCGAGGAAGCCGAGCGCAGCGGGCAGTTCTATGTCAACCAGCGCTGGCTGGGCGGCATGCTGACCAACTTCCAGACCATCCAGCAACGCATCCGCTTCATGAAGGACCTGGAGATGCGCAAAGAGGCGGGCGAGTTCGAGCGCCTGACCAAGAAAGAAGCGCAGCGTCTGAATGACAAGCTGGAGCGCCTGAACCGCACCCTGGGTGGCATCCGCAACATGCGCCGTCTTCCGGGCGCGATATTCGTGATTGACACGCGCAAGGAACACACGGCGGTGCTGGAAGCGCGCCGGCTGGAGATTCCAGTGGTGGCGCTGGCCGACACCAACTGCGACCCGGATGAGATTGACTATCCCATTCCCTCGAACGACGACGCGATCCGCGCGGTGAAGTTGCTCTGCGCGAAGATCGCTGACGCCGCGATCGAGGGGCGGCGCCAGTATGAGGCGGCGCGCGACCGCGAAGAGGCGGGCCGCCGGCCTACCGCTGCGCCAGTCACGCTGGAAGAGTTCGGCCAGGAGCCTGGAGCCGCGCCTGCTGAGGTGGCCGCGCCCGCGCCTGAGACTCCTGCTGAGGCCGCGCCTGAGACTCCCGCTGAGGAGGCCGCGCCCGCAGCGTCCGAGGCCGAGGAAACCGCTGTTCCGGCGGATGAGGCTATGGCTACCGAGGAGTAGTGGCCAGCCGGACGGCCACAGGCTCACGGATGAGCGCGCTCCGTGTCTGAGGCGGCGCGCGCTTGCCGTGTCTGGAAGCGTAAAGCTGGCGCGACCCGTCGGCGCCCGGCGGCGTGATAGTATGAGAGGCGTCAGGAACCGGCCCAACGGTGGAATACGCGCCATACGCGACCGCGATTGACAATCAAGACGGGAACGAATCCGCACAGAGGAGATCAGGACCAGCCATGGAATACACCGCGAAAGATGTCGCCAAGCTCCGTGAGATGACCGGGGCCGGTTTCGCCGACTGCAAGACGGCCCTGACCGACGCCAAGACGTTTGACGAGGCGATCAAGCTGATCGAGGCCAAGGGCCAGAAGCGCGCCGAGAAAGTCAAGGGGCAGGAGCGCGAGACAAGCCAGGGAGTGATCACGTCCTATATCCACCACGGCGGCAACCTCGGCGTGCTTGTCGAGTTGAACTGCAGCACCGACTTCGTCGCCCGCAGCGACGAGTTCAAGGATCTGGCGCGCGAGCTGGCGATGCATATCGCTGGCGCGAACCCACGCTATGTCTCGCAGGCGGATGTGCCGGAGGAGGCGCTGGCGGCGATGCGCGCAGAGTTCTCCGAAGATCCCGAAGTGCTGAAGCGCCCGGAGAAAATGCGCGCGCAAATCATTGATGGCAAGATCAGGAAGCGCCTGGCCGCCGAGATTTTGCTGGAGCAGCCGTGGGTGAAGGACGACAAGATCACGATCGGCAAACTGATTGACGACGTGATCCGCAAGACCGGCGAGAACATCATCGTCCGCCGCTTCGCGCGGTTCGAGCTCGGCGCCTGATTCCATCTAGCCGCCTGGAAGCCCCCATACGAGGGGGCGCCAGGCGGTTCGCGTAAGGGAGAGCGCCAGGAAAGCCACCAAGGCCGGGGGAACAAACCATATGACCGCCACTACCGCCTATCAACGCATCCTGCTCAAGCTCAGCGGCGAGGCCCTGATGGGCGAGCAAGGCTATGGCATTGACGCCAGCGTGCTGCAATACATCGCGGGCGAGGTCCGCCAGGCGCACAGCCTTGGCGTGCAGATCGCCATCGTCATCGGCGGCGGAAATATCCTGCGCGGCAAGACGGCGGCGGCCAGCGGCATGGATCGTGCGCAGGCGGACTACATGGGCATGCTGGCGACTGTCATAAACAGCCTCGCCTTGCAGGATGCGCTGGAGAGCGCCGGAATGGAGACGCGGGTCCAGACGGGCATTAGCATGCCGTCGGTCGCGGAGCCGTTCATCCGGCGGCGCGCAATCCGCCACCTGGAGAAAGGACGCATCGTGATTCTGGCGGCGGGAACGGGAAATCCGTACTTTACGACTGACACGGCGGCGGCGTTGCGTGCGATTGAGCTGGATTGCCAGCTTCTTCTCAAGGCGACCAAGGTTGATGGGGTCTATAATGATGACCCGGCGCGCAACCCCAGCGCGCGGCGCTATAGCGAGATCAGCTATATCAAGGCGCTGACGATGGGGCTTGCGGTGATGGATGGCGCGGCGCTCTCGCTTTGCCGCGAAAATCACCTTCCGGTTGTCGTCTTCGACCTGGAGACGCCAGGCCATATTCTGGCGGTATCGAAGGGGGAGCGGCGTGGCACACTGGTGCACGAGATGACCACCGAGCAGGACTCGATCTGGGCATAGCCCCCAGATGGTCAGGCCGGGACTGGAGGCGGAAGCGCCAGCGTTGGCGCCACGGAGAGCGCACGATTACGTAGACAACGTAGACATCGTAGGGAGGGAAAGGTATCATGGCGGTAGACGTATTTGCGGACGTCGAGCGCCGTATGAAGTCCGCGGTCGAGGCGCTGCAGCGCGAGCTGAACACAGTACGAACAGGGCGGGCGTCACCATCACTGGTCGAGCGGATTCTGGTGGACTACTATGGCACGCCCACGCCGATGCAGCAGGTCGCGACGATTCATGCGGCTGACGCGCGCACATTGACCATCCAGCCATGGGACAAACGCATGCTGGGTGACATCGAGAAGGCGATCCAGAAGAGCGATCTGGGGCTCACCCCGACGAACGACGGCGCTGTGGTACGGCTGACGCTGCCCCCGCTAACCGAAGAACGCCGGCGGGACCTGGTGAAAGTCGTTCACAAGAAGGTGGATGATGCGAAGGTAGCGGTGCGCAATTGCCGGCGCGACGGCCATGACACGCTGCGCGATCAGGAGAAGGCGAAAGAGATTACCGTTGATGATCTCAAGCGTGGCACAGACCGCCTGCAAAAGCTGACGGACCACTACATCGCTGAGTTGGAAAAGGTGGGGCAGGCGAAAGAGCAGGAGATCATGTCGGTCTAACCGGCCAGTGTGACCGGCGTGGCCCGCGCGAGGCGATCCCCGGCTGACTTCCGCGTGCGAAACGCCATATGGCGGTCTGTCCGCCAGCGGTGAGGACCAGATAGGGAGAGCATGGCAAAGCGACGTATCAAGACCCTGTTATCCGCTATCACCGGCGCGATGGACGGCGGCGCCCAGCGGGAGCGCGAGCGACAGACGGAAGCGGCGCGGCTGCGCTTCGTGGAAGGGCGCGCAACCCCACGCCATGTCGCGATCATTATGGATGGCAATGGCCGCTGGGCGACCCAGCGGCGCCTGCCTCGCGCGGTGGGTCATCGCGCGGGGGTGGAGGCGCTGCGACGGGTAGTGCGACTCTGCGACACGTATCATGTGCCAATGCTGAGCGTCTACGCCTTCTCCACCGAGAACTGGGGGCGTCCACAGGAAGAAGTGGACGCGCTCATGAGTCTGATGTGGGAGACAATCCGTAGCGACGTGGACCGGCTGCACCGTGAGGGCGTGAGGCTGCGCCATATTGGCCGGCTGGAAGGCCTCGCTCCCGATGTGCGCGAGGCCATCAAGTGGATGATGGATCTGACGCGCGAGAACACCAAGCTCGAACTCAACGTCTGTTTCAACTATGGCGCGCGGGCTGAGCTGGTGGACGCCATGCGCGCCATCGCGGCGGAGGGCATCCCCCCCAGCCAGATTACTGAAGAGACGATCAGCCACCGGCTCTATACGCATGACCTGCCCGATCCCGATCTCATTATCCGCACCGGTGGCGAGATGCGGTTGAGCAATTATCTGCTGTGGCAGGCCGCCTACTCGGAGTATTATTCTACCGCGACGCTCTGGCCGGATTTCGATGAGGATGATTTCATCGCCGCGCTGGACGCATACGCCAGCCGCAAACGCCGTTTCGGCAAGACAGATGCGCAGATCGCCGCGGAGCGCGAAGCTCAGGCCAAGAGCGCCAATGGGGTGGGCGAACCGGACAGCGCGACGGCTGAAAGCGCGGAAAGCGCCGCCACAACAGGGCAGGAGCCTCAACCCGCGATTAAGAATTGAGCTGGCGCTCTGGCGCTGACAGGCGCGTTTTAAACCAGCGCGCGACGCCGCGCGAGGGCGAATCGCAAAGGAGGGAGAAACCGGTCATGGGCCACGAGGCTTTCGAGGCGCCACGGCTCGCCACTGGAAAGACTCCCCCGCGCCATACGCCCCCAGCGCCGCTATCCGCCACACGCGGTGATGACGCGACACCCGCCAACGGCGCGCCGGCGCGGCGAGCTAGCGCGCGCTGGCTGGCGAACCTGCGCCAGCGGCTCGGATCGGCGGCGGTGCTGATCGCGCTGGTCATTGGCATCGTCTTCTGCGGCGGCTGGATCGCCTTCGCCGCCGCCTTCATCTTCCTCTGCCTGGGCGCGTGGGAGATGAGTGTGATGTTCGCCAAGAAAGGCTGGCGGCCGCAAATCATCATCAGCGTGGCGCTCGGGGTGGACTTCCTCTTCGCCGCGATGTTCCCCGCGCAACGGCTGCTCATCATCTCTGGCGGCATCAGCGCCTGCGTCATTCTCTCCTTTACGGTCTTCCTGCTGGCGAGCGAGTCTTTCGAGAGCGCGCTGCGCGACTGGGCCATGACGATCGCCATACCGTTCTATCTGGGCTGGCCGCTGGCGCTGTTTCTGGCGCTGCGCGGCTATGACTTCGGCTATGGCTCGACTGGCTTCTGGTGGGTCGTGGCGACATTCGGCATGGTCTGGGGCCACGATAGCGCGGCGTATATCGCCGGGCATTTCTTTGGCAAGACGAAGCTCGCGCCGCGGATCAGCCCGGCCAAGACCTGGGAAGGTTTCGCGGGCGGGCTGACGCTCTCGATCATCGCCGCCTTCGTGCTGACGCTCCCCATCGGCTTGCCGTGGTACGCCTGGCTGAGCATGGGCGCGCTGACAGCGGTGGCCTCCACGATCGGCGACCTCGCCGAGTCGCTGCTCAAGCGTGGCGCGGGCGTCAAGGACAGCGGCCAGCTCATCCCGGGGCACGGTGGCATGCTCGACCGCATGGACAGCCTGCTCTTCGCCGTGATTGTCGTCGCCGCCTATGCCGCCTTCTACGATCCCGCGCTCCTGCGCTAGCCCCCTCGCCGCGACGCCCCGCGCAAATCCTCAGCCCGGACACAAACGAGCGCAGAGGCGATAACGCTTCGTGAAGCGAGCGGAAGGCGGAGAGCGGCGACGGAAAGATGAGAGACACGGCCTGGAGGCGGCCAATTCGGCCTATGCGGCATAAAACCGCTTGCGCGCTAGAAAGTCGCTATGGTATACTCGTCTAGTGCGTGGCGCTGCGGGCGCATGTGGCATGCCGCCTCGGCCCAATCCGCCGTGTCGCTGTGTGGCTGCCAGACCACCGATGTTTCCTGGCGGCGATCCCCGGTGACGAGCGGCTGACAGATGTGATTCCTGACTCATTTCCCGGGCCGGAGTGTGTAATCGTGAAGAAGCTGAAACTCAAGACCCATAAGGCGACCGCCAAGCGCGTCCGCGCGACGGGGGGCGGTAAGTATATGCACCTCAAGGCGGCGCGCACCAAGTACCGCCGCAAGAAGGATCCAACCCGCAATCGCAGCCTGAGCCAGCCGGATGTGATGGCGACTGGCACTGCCCACAAGATGAAGCGGCTACTGCCCTACGGCTAAGGCCAGTGACCCCGGTCCTGTCGCCTAGAGCCACCGGGGATGGAGAGAGACCATGCCACGAGTCAAGCGGGGCATCACCGCCCACAAGAAGCATAAGACAGTCTTCCATCGCACGGAAGGCCACTGGGGCGCGCGCCACCGTCTTATCAAGACGGCGCATGAGTCCATGATGAAGGCGCTCGCGTATTCCTATCGCGACCGCCGCAACCGCAAGCGCGATATGCGCGCGCTCTGGATCACGCGCATCAACGCCGCCTCGCGCCTCTACGGCCTGCCCTACCGTGACCTGATCCACGGGCTGAGCCTGGCGGATGTCCAGGTGGATCGCAAGATCATGGCGGATCTGGCCGTGACCGACCTCAAGGCGTTTGGCGCGCTGGTGACCGCCGCGCGCGCAGCCCTGGAGCGGCAAGGCCAGCCAGCCACGAAAGCCGCTACAAAGGCCTGATCGGCATCGCCTCAAGCCAAATCCTCAAGCGCCGCGCGGATGCCCCGTCATCCAGCGCGGCGTCGCTGTTTGCGCCACATGAGGCGGCGCCCATTGTCAAAGAGAGGCTCCCGTCCGATGATTACCAGCGGCTCGAACCCGCGCATCGCGCAGTTGCGGGCGCTGCACACGCCCAAGGGGCGTGAAGCGGCGGGAATGTTTCTGATCGAGGGGCGGCGCTTGCTGGAGGCCGCGTTCGAGGCGCGCGTGACGCCGCGCCTGATTATCTACGACCCCGCCGCGCTGGAGCGGACGGTGGAAGGCCGGCGCCTGCAGGAGCGTATCTACGAAGCGCGGGCGGCGGGAGCGGAGGCGCTTGAGGCCACGCCTCCGGCCATTGAGCGGGCCAGCGATACCCGCACCCCACAGGGCGTCGTCGGGGCGGTGGCGCTGGCGGATCTCGCGCCGGAGCGGACGCGGGCGCGGCGGCGGGGACGCTTTCGCCCGCTGCTGCTGGCGCTTGATGCGCTGTCAGACCCCGGCAACATGGGAACCATCCTGCGATCGGCGCTGGCGGCGGATGTGGATGAGGCGCTCCTGGGGCCGGAGTGCGCCGACCCGTTCGCGCCGAAGGTGGTCCGGTCGGGCGCGGGCGCGCACTTCCATCTGCCCATCCACCACGGGCTGAGCTGGACGGAGATCGCCGGGCGCTTCGCCGGGGCTCCAGTGGCGGAGCAGGTCCTTGTGGCCGAAGCTTCTGGGCGTGTGTCGTATGATGAAGTGGATCTGACGCGGCGCACAGCGCTGATCATCGGCAACGAGGCGCGCGGCGTCTCACGGCAGGCGGCGGCGCTGGCAAC
>JAKAIY010000208.1 GCA_021814145.1 Chloroflexota bacterium | reverse complement strand
CTGCTGGTCGATGACCAGCAGGTTGCGCTCAGGGTCCGCTTGCACGATCTCCAGCGCCTTCACCGTCACACGCTCGCCGCCCATGCGGCCAGCCATGCGCATGCCTTTGAGGACACGGCCCGGCGTGGTGCCAGAGCCAATCGAGCCAGGCCGGCGCTCGCGGTCTGACTGACCGTGCGTGCGTGGCCCGCCTCCGAAGCCGTGGCGCTTCACGACGCCGGCGAAGCCCTTGCCCTTCGAGGCGCCGATCAGGTCAACCTGCTCGCCCTCGCGGAACATGTCCACCTTGATGACAGCGCCAACTTCCGGCTGCTCTCCATCAATGACCTTGACCTCGCGCAGCACCTTGAAGGGGCCTAGCGCCTGCCCCGCGCCATGGCGGCGGCGCGCGCCAGCCTGCCCCTTGGCCTGGCCGGCGCCCTCAGCCTCAGCGACCTCAGCCTCCGTCTCGGCGCCCTCAGCCGCGGCGCTGGCGCGCTGACGCGCCTGCTGCCGGGCCTTGGCGCTCTCCTGCTGTTGTCTGCGGCGCTGGCGCTCAGTCTGCGGCAGGCTATGCCCCAGATGCCCCAGCATCGGCCGCGTCTCGTGCTTGATCGTCTTCTCGCCGAAGCCGATCTGCGCCGCCTCGTAGCCATCCTTCGCCATCGTGCGAACCTGCGTCACTGTGCAGGGTCCCGCCTCAATGACCGTCACGGGGATGGCGGTTCCGTCGGCCCCAAAGACCTGGGTCATGCCCACTTTGCGGCCAAGTAATCCACTCAACATTCGCCCTTCTCCATGGGCGCGCGCGGCGCGAGACGCCAGGCGCCCGTTCCCCCAGTCCGCCGGGTCAACTGGCCCAGCGGGCTGAATACCGTGTCCGCGAGACTATCGCGCGCTGGCGCGCTCACACGCAGGCACGGCGGCGACACGTCTCACTGGAGACCTCATGGCTCCTGACGTAATCGCGCATTCCGGGCTTCTCGCCTCTTGCGCCGACGCCCCAAACCTGTACACGTCGTACCGGTGAGGCGCCACCGAAACGCCTGGGCTTCCGCCTCAGGCGTTCAGCAGCTTGATCTCGATGTCCACGCCTGCCGGCAGGTTCAGCCGGGTCAGCGAGTCCACCGTCTTCGGGTTGGGATCTACGATGTCAATCAGTCGTTTGTGCGTGCGGATCTCGAACTGCTCGCGCGAGTCCTTGTCAATGAACGGTGAGCGGAGCACCGTCCACTTCGCGATCTCTGTCGGCAGCGGCACCGGCCCTGAAACCCGCGCGCCAGTATTCTGCGCCGTCTCAACGATCTGCGTCGCGCTCTGGTCCAGGATCCGGTGGTCATACGCCCGCAGCCGGATCCGGATGCGCTGCTTGGTTGTGGTCGCCATACCCAACTCTCTCTTTGTCGCGTCGCCGGTGTCGCCCGCTCGCATACGCCGCCGCGCGACACCGGGGCGCATTCAGGGCATGAGTAGAAACGAGCGGAGCGGCTTCACGAGCACACTCCTGTCCAGGAGTCATGCCTCCTCATCCCTTCACCCGTTCTCCGTGCGAAAGGGATCGGGGAGCGCGTTCCGCATGCGCGACGCAAGCCCCGCTCCCAGAACGGGAACGGGGCTTGCCCCACGTTAGGCCTCGATCTTGGTGACGGCGCCAGCGCCCACGGTGCGCCCGCCCTCGCGGATCGCGAAGCGGCTGCCCTCTTCCAGCGCCACCGAGGTGCCCAACTCCACCTCCATCGTGACGTTGTCCCCTGGCATCACCATCTCGACCCCCTCCGGCAGCCGGATCGCCCCCGTCACGTCTGTCGTGCGGATGTAGAACTGCGGCCGGTAGCCATTGAAGAACGGCGTGTGCCGCCCCCCCTCCTCCTTCGACAGCACGTACACCTGCGCCTGGAACTTGCTGTGCGGCTTGATCGACCCCGGCTTCGCCAGCACCTGCCCGCGCTCGACCTCGTTGCGCTCCACCCCACGCAGCAGGCAGCCCACGTTGTCGCCCGCCTCGCCCTGGTCCAGCGTCTTCTGGAACATCTCCACGCCCGTCACCGTCACCGTGCGCGGCTGCTCGCTGTAGCCGACGATCTCCACGCTCTCGCCGACCTTGACCGTCCCTCGCTCAATGCGCCCCGTCACCACCGTGCCGCGCCCCTTGATCGAGAAGACGTCCTCCACCGGCATCAGGAACGGCTGGTCCACCGGCCGCGGCGGCGTCGGCACGTAGCTGTCCACCGCGTCCAGCAGCTGCCAGATCGCCGCCGCCGCCGGGTCCTCCCGCGAGAGGTCCCCGCTCGACTCCAGCGCCTTGAGCGCCGAGCCCCGGATCACCGGCACGTCGTCGCCCGGGAAGTTGTACTTCGAGAGCAGCTCCCGCACCTCTAGCTCCACCAGCTCCAGCAGCTCCTCGTCCTCCATCATGTCCACCTTGTTCAGGAAGACCACGATCGCCGGCACCTCCACCTGCCGCGCCAGCAGAATGTGCTCCCGCGTCTGCGGCATCGGCCCGTCGGGCGCTGACACCACCAGGATCGCCCCGTCCATCTGCGCCGCCCCGGTGATCATGTTCTTGATGTAGTCCGCGTGCCCCGGGCAGTCCACGTGCGCGTAGTGCCGCTTCTCCGTCTGGTACTCGACGTGCGCGATCGCGATCGTGATCCCCCGCTCGCGCTCCTCGGGCGCCTTGTCAATCTGGTCGAACGGCTTGTAGCTCGCCCACCCCTTCGCGGCCAGCACCTTCGTGATCGCCGCCGTCAGCGTCGTCTTGCCGTGGTCAATGTGCCCGATGGTCCCTACATTGACGTGCGGCTTCTCCCGCACAAACTTCTGCTTCGCCATGAGCTGTATTTTCTCCTCGTGGTGAGCTTTCGCGATTGGCTACCGCGCGCTCACTCCCGCGACAGGCATCCATCGCGGCGTTGTTGTCCACCACCAGCGCGCCACAGCGACGCCCATCGCCGCCGTGGCGCGCGCTGGCGCTAGCTCTGCGCCCGCACAACCTTGCCAGAGGACTTCGCCTTGATCTCCGTGGCGATGTTCCGCGGCACCTCTTCGTAGTGCGAGAACTCCATCGAATACGACGCGCGCCCGCTTGTCATCGAGCGCAGGTCGTTGACGTAGCCGAACATCTCGGCCATTGGAGCCAGCGCCCGCAGCACCTGCGAACCGCCGCGCTCCTCCATCCCCGTCACATGGCCCCGGCGGCGCGTAATATCACCAACCACATCGCCATAGAACTCTGGTGGCGTGGTGACCTCGATCCTCATGATCGGCTCCAGCAATATCGGGCTGGCCTTTTCACAAGCCGCGCGGAAGCCCATCGAGCCCGCCGTCTTAAAGGCCATTTCCGAGGAGTCCACCTCGTGGTACGACCCGTCGTACAGCGTCGCCCGCACGTCTACCATCGGGAAGCCCGCGATCACGCCCACTTCCAGCGCCTCGCGCACGCCCTGCTCGGTCGGCTTGATGAACTCCTTCGGCACGGAGCCGCCGACCACTCCATTGACAAACTCAAATCCCTTGCCGCGCTCCATCGGCTCCACGCGAATCCACACGTCGCCGTACTGGCCGCGACCACCCGACTGCCGGATGAAGCGACCTTCCGCCTCAGCCGTGCGCGTGATCGTCTCACGGTAGGCCACCTGCGGGCGGCCAATGTTCGCCTCGACCTTGTACTCGCGCGACATGCGGTCCACGATGACATCCAGGTGCAGCTCGCCCATCCCCTCGATAATGGTCTGGCCGCTCTCCTCGTCGGTATGCACCCGGAACGTCGGGTCTTCCTCCGCGAGGCGCTGCAACGCGATGGACATCTTGTCCTGGTCGGCGCGCGTCTTCGGCTCAATGGCGATCGCGATCACCGGCTCCGGGAACACGATGTTTTCCAGCAACACCGGATAATCCAGATCACAGAGCGTATCGCCGGTGAAGGTGTCCTTCAGGCCGACGGCGGCGCAGATGTCACCGGAGTAAATCGTCTCGATGTCCTCGCGGTGATTCGCGTGCATCTGCAGGAGCCGGCTGACACGCTCCTTCTTGCCCTTGGCGGCGTTGATAATGTATGAGCCCTTGCTCAGCGTGCCGGAATAGACCCGGAAGTAGCAGAGCCGGCCAACGAACGGGTCCGCGACGATCTTGAACGCCAGCGCGACAAACTTGCCGTCGTCCGAGACGACCAGGGTCTGCTCCTGATCGGTGTCCACGTTCGTAACCACCGGCGCCGGAATATCCAGCGGCGAAGGCAGATAGGCCACCACCGCGTCAAGCATCGCCTGGACGCCCTTGTTCCGCAGCGCCGCGCCGCAGAGCACGGGCACCAACTGGCCCTTGATGGTCGCCGAGCGCAGCGCCTTGCG
>JAKAIY010000070.1 GCA_021814145.1 Chloroflexota bacterium | reverse complement strand
GTAACCTCCGTTTACGCCGCGCCGCAATCTTAGCGCGCTCTCTATTCTGACGTATTCTATGATACGGCGGCGCCACCGGTCACAGGAAACGCCCATGCGCGAAGTGAAGCGCCGGCTTACGCCCCCGTCGCCACCTCGGCGTCGGTGAGGGGGGTGGACTTGCCGAGGCGCTGCATCGCCAGGTCGAAGAACTTGCGGGCGCCTGTGCGCAGCAGGCTGGGGTTGCGCCGCAGCACGGCGAGGAACAGACTGACGCTGTAGTCGCCGCGCAGCAGCTCCGCCGCCTGGGCGGGAGTCAGACGGGCGAGCAGGTCCATGCCCTCATCCCATTGCGCGTCGGTCCAGCGGGCGATGCGCTGATTGACGGTGTAGGAAATCTCCATCTCGCGGCCAAAGCGCGCCCGCCACTGCCGCTCGTAGCGCGCCAGCCGCTCCGCCGACGGGTCGCCCGCGAGCGCGGCCTCGCCCGCCACCGCGCCCGCCATCGCGCCGCTATAGAGCGCGAAGCGGATGCCCTCGCCCACCAGCGTTGAGCCTTGCCCGGCGGCGTCGCCAGTCGCGATCAGGCCGTCGCGCACAAACGATTCCACCACGCCCTCGGAGGGGAACAGGCCGGTATGGTACTCGACCGGGCTGGCGCCCTTGAAGTCGGGGGCGAGGTTGGGCAGCCGCTCGGTGAAGGTGTCCAGGTACTCGCGGGCGTCAGCGTCCACATCCGGGCGGATGACGCCCACGCCCAGCCGCACACGCCCCCTGCCGCGCGGGAACGCCCAGGCGTAGCCCGACGGCGCCACCTGGCTCCCCATGATGAGGTAGAGCATGCCCTGATCGTAGTTGGGCGCCATCAGGTCATACTCCGCGCCGTAGCCGTACCGCTGGAAGCCCTTGCGCAGCCCCACGCGCGTCACGAGCGTGCTGGAGAAGCCGCTGGCGTCAATCACCACCGGCGCGCGCCACTCGCCCACGCGGTTGCGATGGTCCTTGGCGAGGACGCCCACGATCCTGCCGTCCTCGACAATGGGCCGCTCCACGGGCGAGCCGGGATGCAGCTCCGCGCCAGCGGCGACCGCGCGCCCCGCCACGTACTGGTAGACACCACGCACATCGAGCACACAGCAGACCGGCTCATCATAGTCGAAGCGCGCCGAGCGGTTGGGCGAGAGAAACGTCACGCCGCGGATCGGGTGGTAGAGGTCGGAGGGGATGCCCAGCGCCTTCATGTCGCTGATCCAGCTCCCGCCGCTGGTGTGGACGGGGTAGCCAATCTCCTTGCGGCGCTCCAGCAGCGCCACCCGCGCCCCCGTCTTCGCCGCCGCCTCCGCCGCGCTCAGCCCCGCCGGGCCGCCGCCCACCACCAGCACATCGTACCGCCGCGTCTCGCCCGCTGTGGGGTCCATCGCTTCGCCAGCCTCCGCTGTCATGCCGTCTGCCTCGCTCCGGCGCTCAATCTCTCGCCGCTCTATCGCTGTTCATTGACCGTATCGCCGCTCGCGCGCCCGCCCGCGCGCGGCCTATTTGAGAATCCACGCCACTATATCATACGCGCCCAGCGCGCTCCGGGGTGAACGCGCCAGCCGCATGGGGTTCCGGCGGCGCGAGCGGGCCGGGCCAGGGTTCGCAGCCATGCGGGCCCTGGCGAACAGGAGCAGCGTGGGCGGCGCGCCAGGCTGAAGAGACGTGACCCAGATGGTCTGGTCGCCGTGGCCCCAGCCCAGCGGATCAGCGTCACCCAGCGTTGGCCGCGGGTCCTATCCGCCGGTAGCCCGAACGCCGCCGCGTGATCCCCAGAGGGCGCCCCAAAACGGCGCTCGGTTTGACAAGCGCTTGCCGCCTGCCTACCATGCCCAGTGCGGCGCCTGGCGCGCTGGCCCTGACCGCGGCGAACGACCGCGCAGGGGAAGCCAGCCTAACATGGTGAGAGGGCGGCGCGAGGAGGCGTCACAATGGCCGGAAAGAAAAGCAGCGGACTCAAGCACGCCGCCGCGACAGAGCACAAGGCGATGCGCGAAGCGCACAAGGTGGATAGCGCTATCTACATGACCGAAGCGCTCGCCAGCGGCAACCCCAAGCGCATCGAGCGCTATTTCCTGCGCAAGTGGGCCTACAAGCTCTTCGGCAAGTTCATGGGCAAGACGATCAACCGCATCTAGTCTTTTTCGCCCAATCCCGTTCCTTTTCTCAAGAACAGGCGCGCCTCCGGGAAAATTTTCCTGGAGGCGCGCCTGTCGCTTGCCCGCGCGCATGGCGCTAACGGCGCTAGCAGTTCCCGCTGTTCATCTGCGGCACGATCTTGGCGAAGTCCGCGGATGTCGCGGCATACAGGATCTGGCCGCACTTGTTGGAGACGAAGTAGAAGTACGGCGACTTGGCGGGCGAGATGGCCGCCGTCATCTCACCCCAGAAGGGATTGGCGATCGGGCCGGGTGGCAAACCAGGCTGGGTGTAGGTATTGTACGGGTTTTTTGGTGAGATGACCGTGCCACTGTTGTTCAGCGCCGTCCACCATTTGCCGTCAGTAGGCGGGTGATCGTTATCGCGCGCATACTCGACCGAGGGGTCCGATCCCATAAGCTGCCCGGCGTCACTCGACACCTTGCCGATGATGGACAGGTAGCGGTTGTGGTAGACCGCGGCGACGCCCGCCGCGTCTTTGTAGTTCTTGATCTCGCGCGCCGTGAACGACGAGATGATCAGCATGTCGTGGATCGCGGCCACATCACTCTTGGTGTCCGGGTACGCCGCGCGCATCAGGTCGAAGATGTTCTGGCCGTTGATCGTGGCGGCGTGCTGGCGGCACTGCGCGGCGTCAAGGATATATTCGGTGGGGTTGTTCGCCGGACCGGGGCAAAGCTCCACGCCGAACTGATTGAGCATCTTCTCGATCACCTTCGTGGCGTCGTCGTTGGGGAAGAAGTAATATTGCGCCGGATAGAGATAGCCTTCCAGCGCGTAAGCCACCTTGGACGTGGGCTGCGGGATGAACCAGTATTTCTCCCAGAGCTTCGTGCCATCCGGCTCGATTCCCGTCTTCGCGATCGTCAGGAACTGATCGGCGCTGAAGTTCTTCAGGCCCTGGAAATACTGAGGGTACTGCGTCGCGCGCATGCCATCGGGGACGGTGACGGAGACCTCATCGGGCGAGGCCGCCTGGAGCTGTGTGATGACCTGATCCATGGTCATCGAGGGCGAGATGAGATAGACGCCCTGCTCGATGCCGCTATCCAGCTTCTTGTAGCGCGCCCAGAGCCGGAACACAAGCGCGTTGCGGATCAGCCCGTCATTCTGGAGACGCTGGGCGACGCTGTTAGCGGTGTCACCTGGCAGGACCTCGAACTGGACCTGTGTCGTCACCTTGGCGTTGGCGGGCTGGTATACATCCAGCGCCACCGTCGCGCCCGCGAAACTGACAGCGAACGCGCCCAGCGCGAGGATAGTCACCACAATCCGGGCGAAGACTTTCATTCGCGCCCGTCCTCCTCTTGAATATCCCGCGCGCCGTCTCCCGCTGGGGGGGCCTGTGTCTGGGTAGCGTCGGGAGCGTTCAGCTCAGCGCGCCGCCGCTGGTCGAGGTAATCGCCCAGGATGACGGCGGCGGCTTCGGCGTCTATCCGCTCGCGGATGCGCGGCCCGCGCACGCCGGCCTCGCGCAGGCGCTCCTCCGCGCGCACGCTGGAGAGCGTCTCATCCACAAAGACAACCGGCGCCGTGATCCGCTTGCGCAGCTTTTCGACGAAGGACAGGATCGTGCGCGCCTGCCCGTGGAGCTGGCCATCGAGACTGACCGGCAGACCCACCACCACCAACTCCGCGCCCGCGCGCCGGATCTCCGCCACAACCGCGTCCAGCGCGGCGGCGGTGGTGGTCCGCCGGATCGTCGCGCGCGGCGTCGCCAGAAGCTCGAACTCGTCACAGGCGGCGACACCGATGCGCGCGTCGCCGACATCAAGCGCGACAATGACCATCACGGTAACTCACGATCCGGCCTCCGGCCTCCATCCGGCGTTCGCGCGGAGGTGGCCGGCGCCCGGCGAACACGCCACAGCATACCATGAGACCCGCCCCAAGCCACCCACCGCCGCCCGCGCGCTGGCCCGGAAGTCCTACTCGCGCGAGACGCCGCCTAGCGCTGAGCGAAGGTATGGTAGACTCGACATCGCGAGCGCCTGAGTTCCACGGCCTGTGAGCGATCAGGATGACGCGCCGTGATCGCTCTCCCGCCATATGCCGGAGCGCGGTATATTTTGGGATCGCTTCAGGAGGAGAGACAGAGGGAGAAAGACGGATGGGCCCATTCACCCCGTTCTGGATCATCGTTATCGCGCTGGTTATCATCGTGGCAGTGATTAACTTCGCTATTGGCGCTTCGCATCGCGGCGAGCCGGTCGTCCTCGGCGTCCGTATAGCGGCGGGCGTCGCGAGCCTGGCGGCGGCGGGATTCATCATTTTCGGCAAGCTCGCCAATATCATGCCCGTTCTGCTCAACTGGCAGGAGCGCATCACTCTGTCCGGCGTCTTTGTCTTCGCGGTGCTCTTCATCCCCTCGGTGATTGAGCGCAACCGCAGCAAGACCGAGCCGACCATCCAGCAGCGCGCCGCCCGCCCGGCCAACGCCACCGTTCGCCTGCGCGATAGCGGCGCAGACGAGTGGATGAACTGAACGGCGAGCGCCCCCACGCATAGCCCACGCGCCCAGATCATCAGCGATTGAGGCGGCGCGCCGCGCGAGCGAAAAGACGCGCGGCGCGCCGCTTCGCTGTCTCCCCGGCCAAAGGAAGCTGGGTGACCATTGGCGGCAGGAATCGCGCGGTGTGCGAAGGTAGCGCGTAGCGATGGCCACATGACGTGATGGGAAGCCGTCGCGCTATAGCGAAGGGAGCGCGCTTCTATGTCCACTCTTGTTCGCCGGCGCTGGCCCGCCGCGCCAGCTCTGCCGCTGGTCGCCGTCGCGCTGCTCGCGGGCTGCGCGCAACAGGCCGCCATCCCAACGGGAACACCGGGAACAGGCCCCTCACCTGTGGGGACCCAGTCTACGGCGTCTCCGTCCACGCCAGCGCCGCCAGCCAGCTCGCCAGCGCCAGGCGGAAGCTCCTCGCCCACCGCGACGGCAGGCTCAGGACAGTACACCTTCCCGCTGCTCCCTCCAGGCGCGCCGCTGCCAAGTGAGGCGTTTTGCGCAGCGCACGTCCAGCGGTCGTCGTTTGAGCCGCGCCCGGAGAATGCGGCCGCGAATGCGCGCGTTCCAACGAGCGCGCAGATCGCCGGGCTGAGCCCCTGGAACGAGGCCATAGGTCAGGACCCGAAAGCGGACCAGCTTCGCCAGCAGATAACTGGCGACTTCACCGGCACGACCGATGAGATTCTCCAGTGGGTCGCCTGCAAGTGGGGTGTGCCAGTGGATGTCGTGCGCGCGCAGGCGGTGATCGAGTCGTACTGGCGCCAGAGCCAGCAAGGCGACGCGACGACTACCCAGAGCGAGTGCCCGCCAGGGACCTGGAATGGGAGCTCGTGCTACCAGAGCTACGGCATTCTCCAGATCAAGTACCTGTATTTCGCGAGCGCCTGGCCAATGAGCCGCGATGATACGGCGTTTAACGCCGAGTATGTGTATGGCATGATCCGGGCCTGCTACGAGGGCTGGACAACGTACCTCAGCGAGCGGACGCCACTACCCGGCTACGCGCCCTACAAGGCGGGAGATCTCTGGGGCTGCCTCGGGCGCTGGTATAGCGGCGGCTGGTACGACCAGGGCGCGATAGACTACATCACCCGGGTGAAAGCCGCGGACAGCCAGAAGGTATGGCGCTCGCCAGGATTCTAGGCGCCCAGCGCATGGTGGCGATTATCGCCCGGCGCCAGTCGTCCAGCCAGCCAGCGACGAGCGTCGCGACTGAATCGCTGATCGCCGCTGCCGCCGTCGCGGTGGGTGTCGCGGTATCCGTCGGGCTGGGCATGGCCGTCGGGCTGGGCTTGGCCGTCGGGCTGGGCGCGGCCGTCGGGCTAGGCGTGGCCGTCGGGCTGGGCGCGAACGGCTGATAGCCCAGCAGGAGCTGTGGCAGGCTCACCGGAGTCAAGCCACGCGCGCGCAGCCCATCAAGGATGTAGGGCAGCGCGGCGGCGGTCTGCTCGCGGGCGGCGGGGCCGTCGTGCAGCAGGATGATCGAGCCGGGCCGGACCTGCGACAGCACGCGGTTCACAATTGTCATCGTCCCTGGACGTGACCAGTCCGCCGGGTCCACATTCCACATGATGGTGGTCAGCCCATAGAGCCCTGCCTGACGCACGATACTGGTGTTGTACGAGCCATACGGCGGGCGCCACAGCCAGATGCAGTAGTTCTGGCCGGCGTCGGCGTGAATCTGCTGAACGGTCGCCACGAATTGCCACGCGCGCTGCGCGGGCGTGAGCAGCCGCATGTCGGGGTGGCTCCAGGTGTGGACGCCGATGGTGAATCCGTCCGCCGCCTCACGCCGCACCAGTGATGGATACGCCTTCGCGTACTGGCCCAGCACGAAGAAGGTCGCGGGCGTATGCGTGCTTTCCAGGAAGGAGAGAATCGCGGGCGAGGAATAGGGTGTCGGGCCGTCGTCGAAAGTCAGCGCGACCGTGTTGAGGCGTGGCGCGCCATAATCGCCCGCGCCACCCACCGCCCAGCTTACCGGCTTCGGCGCCTGGCCACTGGGGCAGCCCTGGCCCGCCGAAGCTGGTCCGGTGTAGGTAGGCCATGAGCCGCCGAAGCCGCCCGTGCCGTCGCCCACCAGACCCGGCGTGGCGGTCGCGGTGGGTATCGTCACGCCACGCGAGAGGACGGGCGCCGCCCCGGTCCGCGCAGCGCCTTCCGCCGCCGCCCTGGAAGGCGCCACGAGCGGCGCGGCGAGGCTTCCCGCCAGCCCCGCGATATGCCAGTGGCCCATATCCACACTGACGGCGACGCTGGCAAGCAGCAGCAGCAAGCTCAGCGCCACCTGCGCCACCCGCCCGCGCCACCACCGCCGCGGCGCCGTGAACGGGGCTGTCTCACGCTGAGCGCGCGTCTCATCGAGCGCGGGCTCAACCGAGACGCCCTCCGCCTCCTCCGCCCAGAGCGGCTCTCCCCCCGTGTCGCTCATGCATCCCCTCCAGATCCGGCCTGCCAGCGGGTCGCGCTATCGCCTGTAGTCTCCCGCCACACTTCCCATGTGGGGCGACTGTAGCAGACGCCGTGCGCTCTGTACAGCGTCCGCGCCACAATTCCCATTCGGGCCGGTCGCTTTGTGTGGGTAGTCTGGGCGCCTGATGAGGAGAAAGCATGCCGGACGCCGCGCGGACGCTAGCTGCTGACGGCCAGCAGCGCGTCCACGGTGGCGACATCGAGGGCGAGCAGACTATCCACCACGAGATCGGCGGCTTCCAGGCCGGGCGCGTCCGCCTGGCCGGCGCGGCGCGCCGCGACGCAGCGCATGCCGCCCGCGCGGGCCGCCTGAATCCCGGCGGGCGCGTCCTCGATCACCAGGCAGCGCGCAGGGTCCACGCCCAGCAGCGCGGCGCACGCGAGGAAGATGTCGGGCGCGGGCTTGCCACGCGCCACGCGCTCGCCAGAGACAAAGCCATCCAGCCAGGGCCGGAGGCCAAGCAGCTCGATGATCGCCTCGATGTTGGCGACCGGCGCCGATGAGCCCAGCGCCTGGCGGTAGCCCGCCTCATGAAGCGCCGCCATCAGCTCACGCGCGCCGGGCAGCGCGACCGCTTCGCGCCGCAGCAGCTCGCGATACAGCTCCTCCTTGCGCTGCGCCATCGCCGCCACCTGCCCGGGTTCGCGCACGCCAAAGACCTGGGGAATAATGTCCTGGTTGCGCATGCCAAAGGTGGCCCAGAAGCTGGCGTCGGAGTAGGGCAAGCCGCGCTCGGCGGCCATCGCCGCCCACGCCCGCCGGTGCTGCTCGCCGCTATCAATGATGACGCCATCCACATCCCACAGGATGGCGCACGCGCCACGCGCCGCCCGGAGATCTGCTCTCTGCCTGCTTTTGGCCATATTCTTGCTTGTCCTTTCGCCCTGACCACGCGACCACGCGGCGACGTAAGCATGGCCGCGTGGAGCGTGAGCGGGCATGTGTCCTGGTCCCGCGCCACCCTTCCCAGAGTATAACGGGACGGGCGCGCGAGGTGGGCCCTGCCGCCGGTTTGTCTGGCGCTCACTCCATCCGTGTGCTAATGACGCTGGCGGTGACAGGAAATGGCTACAAATTGGATGATGTGACTACAGGGCGCCGCTCTTCGTTCATGGCAGTATCGGTGGACAATGTGTGGAAAACGCCACACTTAGTCCATTTCCAGCGCGTAAAACGCTGAAAACCGGCAAGAAGGCGACATAAAGCTGAGAGACAGGAGGACTTATCGCTAGCCTGAAACGGCTAACCAGCTGGCCATGTGTGCCAGCCATTGACGTTCCAGGTATAGTTGGCGAGGTGTTTTCCACTCGTACATCTGTTCTATAGTGGAACAGCGCATCACCATCTCGTAGCGCGGTGAGCGGTCACCATGCTCCGGTCGTAGCGACGGCTCCCGGAGACGCCAATCGGGTGACCGCGCCTGAACCTGGCGACCAGGAAGCTACCAGGCAGTGGTGGTTAGGAAGCGCCGAGGAGACTCGCCCCGTGACGGGCGCGGGACCGCGACAGACGCGCATCGCGCGTCACGCGGGTCCGCGCGCCTGGGATGCGGACCCGCAGGACCGGCTCAATGGGAGCCGGGCGGGCCGCTCAGCTGATACGCCTCCCGGCCCTTCCGCGGTGGGACCGCGGCGGACGCGCCGCGCTCCCATCTCTCAGGAGGTAATGGACTTGCTGCGAACTGACGTGAAGTGGAGGAATGGAGGGCGCTGGCTCTCGCTCGCGCTGCTGGGTGGCCTGGCGATTAATGCCACCCCGATGGAGGCCGCTGGGGCCTCCTCCCCTGTACAGTCGTGGGTCTCGCTCCAGAATGGCCAGCTGTGCCGCTCCTGGAGCGCGCCTGTGTCAGCGATCCACGAACTCAAAGCGAGCGTTCCCTCGATGGTCGCGGCGCCGGGGCTGAGTGTTAACACGCTCGCCTTCAGCGCGACCAGCCAGCGCGGTCAAAACGTGAAAGGACTCGCCACGAGCCTCAAGGCGTACACGGTTTCGAGAGCGAACAGTGTCACCATCACCCATTGCGCCAGTCAGTGGCATGTTTCCACTGATAACCGCCTCATCTCCGACGCTCCCACCTGGGTCCCCAACCCGACCGGCGCCTGGCCATCCCTGGATGACACCAGCATGACCACCCTCATGCTCTACAGCGTGGCGCTCAAGACCGCGAACCACATGAGCGCGCGCGTTGCGCTGAAGCCCATGCGCAAGGTGTCCGCCAGAGTCACCAGGCCAGTCCCCCAGTCCAGCTCGGCCCCCATAGCTCCTGGACCGGGCGGCGTAGGCCCCTGGACGCCCGTGCCGGGCCATCCCAGCTACGGCGTGTCTGACTTCGCGGGCGACCCTTACAGCGCGGAGTTCGGCTCCTGCACCTGGTGGGCATGGTATACCCGCCAGGATGAGCCGCAGCTCGGCACGCTGGGCATGGCGAGCGACTGGATCGCGAACGCCCGCGCGCGCGGCATGCGAACGGGCTACACGCCAGCGGTCGGCGCCACCGCCGTCTTCCAGCCAGGCGTGCAGGGCGCGGGCAGTGGTGGCCATGTCGGCCACGTCACGCAGATTCTCAGCGGCGGGTGGTTCATCATCTCCGAGATGAACTTTTACTGGAATGGCGGCGGCTGGGGCCGCGTGGACTATCGCTACGTCCACACCGGCTCAGGCGTCGCGTTCATTTACTGATCGCTGACGCCGGGGCGGGCGCCCCGGCTTGCGCGCTGGATACGGCGCCGAAGCGCACGGCCTGCCGCGCCGGGGCGCCATATCCAGCCATGCGCCCCAGCGCGTGACCGTCGCACCCGCGCCATTCGTCCTGCTCACCAGTGGCGGCGCGCCTGCTGTTCCCCTGTCGCCGTGTATGATACGGTACGGTATGGCGCGGCGCGCGCCACGCTGATCTGGGCGGGACAGCCTGGAAGCCGTATGAGCTTGAGGCATGCGAAAGTGAGGCGGGGCATGGGTAATGAGAGCGCGGAGCCTCGTGACCCTAACCATATCTGGCTGCGCCAGTCGGTGACGTTTACCGTCAACGGCCAGACGCGCACGGTTGAGATGGCCCTTCCCTTGCGCCCCGGCGCCACACCCGGCGAGGTCGAGGCGCTGCTGGATGAGGCCGACGCTGGCATGCGCCGCCTTTCGCGCCGTCTCGACACCCATCTCGCCGAGCTGCTCACCCCGCCAGCCGCTCCCGCCGCCGCCAGCGCGTCAGTCGCGCGGCCCGTCGCCGCGCAGCCGCCAGCCGCCGATCTCACCATCCCGGATTTCATCGCCCAGGCGGCGGCGCTTGGCCTCAACCAGCGCCAGGCGATGGACAAGCTGCGCGTCCGCTCGCTCTCCGGCCTCAACCTGCGCGAGGCGCTGGAATCCCTGCGCCGCCTGGCCGTGCTCGATGGCGCCAGTCCCGCTGGCCCCACGCCCGCCAGCGCGCCGCTCCTCGCCTTCGAGGAGGAGGAAGAAGACCACGACGCCCTCGCCAGCGAGGAGCCGGAACTGGCGCTTTCCTACCCTGACCCCGCCGGGCCGCCGGAAGATGACGATGACATGGAGGATGAGGAGGATTTTCTCGCGGAGGACAGCGCCGCGCCAGCCAGCCCCATCCCCGCGCCCGATCTGAGCGCGCTGCGACGTGACGCGCGCCTGACTCCCGCCTCGAAGCTGCCCGCGCCCGCGCCGCGCCGCGCCAGCCAGCCGCCACGCGAAAGCGCCATCGCTGAAGCGCCCGCGGCGCCTCTCGCGCCAGAGCCCGAGCCAGCGGAGACCCCCGAGAGCCGGGCCGAGCGCATTCTCGCCGAGCTGCGCGCGACCCACAGCGGAGGCGCGGTCAGCGATTACCAGCGCGCCGCGCTCAGAAATGTGGTCGTTTCCGAGCTTACCGAGAAGGGCGTAGAGGCGCTGACGCGCGCGGTGTGGAATATCGCCCCCAAAGAGCTGGGAGCGGACCAGTACGACGCGCTCATCAACTGGGGCAAGCGCGACCACTTTAGAGACGATGCGCGCGCGGTCGTGCTCGCCGCCCGCGCGTCCGCGCAAGCGGCGGCCACACCCCACGAAGCGCCAGCGGCGCCGCAGCAGCCGCCCGCGCGTGGCGCCGCCCGCTCCACCACCCGCCCGCGGCCCGCCTCGCAGCCGGAGAAGCCGCGAGGGAGCCACTGATGCGCGTCATCGCCGGCGTTGCCAAGGGCCGCAAGCTCAAGTCGCCTAGCACGCCCGACACCCGGCCTATCCTCGACCGTGTCAAGACTGCCCTGTTCGACATCCTGGCGGGCGATGTGGTGGACGCGCGCGTGCTCGACCTCTTCGCCGGCGCCGGGCAGATCGGCATCGAGGCGCTCAGCCGGGGAGCCGCCTCCGCCACGTTCATCGAGCTGAGTCCCCAGGTCGCCCAGCTTGTGCGCGAAAACCTGGCCCTCACCCAGCTGGAGGCCAACGCCGAGGTGATTCGCGGCGACGCCTTCAGCTTCCTGCGCACAGCCCGCGCCCAGCGCCGCGTCTATGACTTGATCTATATCGCGCCGCCACAATATAAGGGCATGGCGGCCCAGGCGCTCGTCCAGCTCGACCGCGAGCCGCTCACCGAGCCGGGCGGCATCGTCATCACCCAGACCCACCCGCGCGAGCGCCCCGACTTCGAGGGACTGGCGCTCACCCGTCTGCGGCGCTACGATGAGCGTGTGTATGGCAGCACCCTGTTGCTCTTCTACGAGCATGTGGAGGAAGGGCAGGGCGCCGCTGAGGCGCAGGGCGCTGGCGAGGCGTAAGCCGCTCGCTGGCGTATGGAATAGAGCAGGAACACGCCATGAGCCGTTCTGGGGGATTCTCCTTTATAGATGAGGGCGAGACGGTCCGCCGCCTCGATGTGGACCGTGATACGCTGCTCGCTTTTGTGCGCGAGAAGCGGCTGCGCGCCTATCCTGGCGTTGGCAAGGGCAATTTCTATCGCTTGAGCGAGGTGGAGGCGCTGGCCCGCGAGCTGCGCGGGGCCGCCGCTGAGGCCGAGGCCGATACGGGCGCCGCGCCCGCGAAGGGCAAGCTCTTCGATCCGGCCTACAAGGTGCATGTGCGCCTGCTCGCCGACCTGAAATGGTACGACCTCAGCGATGACGACCTGCGCGCCTGGGTGCGCGAGATGACTCCCGACGGCTACACCCGCCAGCGTGGCAACATCACGATGGTCATCGAGCGCCTCCAGCGGCTGCTCTCCCTCATGGATGAGGCGGTCACCGGCTGGCGCGAGCTCAAGCCCACCGGACAGCGGGACACGCCCGCGCCCGGCGCGCCGCCTGACGCGGAGTAGTGGCGCCATCGTTGCGGACACGGCGGGGGTGGCGGCGTCATCCCGCTGACGCGGCGAATGAAGGGAGAAGCGTCATGGCGCGCTTGAGTGGCAAGACAATCGGCGTCTTCGTGGCTGAAGGATTTGAGGACCTGGAGTTCTGGGTTCCGGTGATGCGATTGCGCGAGGAGGGCGCGCGCACGCTCGTCATCGGGCTGACGCGCGAACGGGTGTCCGGCAAGCACTGCCTGACGGCGACACCCGACACGACAGCGAATCTGGTGAGCGGCGCGGAGCTGGATGGGCTGGTGATCCCCGGCGGCTGGGCACCCGACAAGCTGCGCCGCAGTGAGGATGTCCTGCGGATCACGCGCGAAGTTCACACCGAGGGCAAGATCATCGGCGTGATCTGCCACGGCGGCTGGGTCGCGGCCTCGGCGGGCATTGTGCGCGAGATGCGCGTCACCGGCTCGCGGGGCATCCGCGACGACATGCTCAACGCGGACGCCATCTGGGTTGATGAGCCCGCCTTCCGCTCCGGGAATGTGGTCTGGGGCCGCGTCGTCGAGGACATCCCCGACTTCCTGCGCGAGCTGGTCGCCGCGCTGGTGGAGCGGACGCGGGAACGCTAGCCGAAAGGCGCCGCGAGACAAGAAGCGACAAGGCGACTTGGGCGGAAACCCCGCGTCTGCCTTTGAACCACGAGAGCGTTTGCGGCCCTGGCGGGAGAGGAGAGCGCCGTATGCAGGCGCTCACTACCGCCAAATGGGCGATGTTTCGCGCCCGCCATCTGTGCGCATCCGGTCATCCGTGGGGTGATAAACGCCTGTTATCCCACATGCTGGAAACGCTCGCGCCCTAGGCTGGCAGCCTCAATCTGTGCGGTAAAATCTCATCAGGATGGCGCCAGAGTGAGACGTGTCGCGACGATTCAGCGGACCTTGCGCGCGCCCGGAAAGAGCAAGCGGATGATGCGGCGCGAGACGCCACACGCGATTCCCCAGGAACAGCAGCGGATAACACGGACAAGAGCGCGCGCCGCGCGGGTGCGCGCCGCATGAGGCCCGCACGCGCCCACATGCGCCGTCTGGCGCTTTTCATCGCGTCGCTGCTTCTGCTCGGCGTCTTCGCTGGCTGCGCGCTGCTCGACGCCGCCCGCCCGCTGACGCCGCCCGCGCCGCCCACGTCCCAGCAGGCTGTCTGCGCGACGCCGCCGGTCGCCGCCACATCCATGAGCAGCCAGGCGCTGGACCCATCAGGCGCCCCGCTGGGTAGCGCGTTTACCGGCATGATTCGCCCTACGCAGGTATGCGTCTACATGACGCCGGTGGAAGTGGGGGCCTCGCTGATGTATCCCGCCGTGGACGCGCAGGGCATGGTCTGGGCGGGGAAGATGGTGGCGAATACGCTCGTGCGCCTCGACCCGCGCACAGGCGCCCTGCGTGAGTGGCCCGTGCCAGGTGGCAAGGGCGGCGTCATGGACACCATCGTTGATGAGCAAGGCGCGGTCTGGTTCACTGAGTCCGCCGCCAATTTCATCGGACGCTTTGACCCACGCTCCGAGCGCTTCACCACTTTTCCTGTGCCGCAAGTTGACCACTTGAACGCTGAGCCGGAGCGGCTCTGGCGTGACACGCGCGGCGCGATCTGGTTTACGGAGCATCAGGGGATGCGCATTGGCCGGCTCGACCCCGCCACTGGCGCCATTCGCCTGTGGGACGTGCCGCGCCTGGCCGTCGCTGATGGCGTCGCGCACCCCTTCAGCATCGCGGTTACGGAGGCAGGCGAGGTCTGGTTCGGCGCGGCGGAGCGTGGCGGCGCGCTCGGCCGGCTCGACCCGGCGACCGGCGCCGTGCGTCTCTATCCGTTGCCCGCGTGCGACGGCTGGCCACAGGATATCGTCGCGCTCGCGCCGGATCAGGCGGGCCGGGTGTGGTTCATCGAGCACCAGGAGGCCTGCATGGGCTATATCGAGACGGCGACTGGCCAGGTGACCGAATGGCGGACGCCGCCAGCGCCGCCAGCGCCAGACGGCGAGGCGCGCACGCTCAATGCGCTCGTCTTCGATCCCGCGACAAACGCCCTCTGGCTCACCAGCACGGGCGCCAATGCGCTCATTCGCTACACGCCTGACACGCGCGCCTACACCTACTACCCGCTCCCTATCCCCAGGAGCATCCCCTATGGGGTGGCGCTCGATCAGGCGGGCGCGCTCTGGTTCACGGCGGACGGCGGCCCCGACGCCACCTATTTCGGATCACTCACGCCGTGATCTTCGTGCGGCGTATCGCGGGCTTCTGGCGCCCGCCACACAGGCTGGCCGCAAACGCCAGCCACCGGACAAGAGCATTCACTGTTTCAGGCAGGACGCCTACAGCGCCGCTGAGAGCGCGGCGCTGACCTCCCAGAGGCGCCGCTGGACCTCGATGTCATAGGTCAGTGGCGAGGAGCGCACGGGCCGGAGGTTATCGAAATACTGGCCAGTCGTCCCGGCGACTGACGGATCGGCGGCCAGGAAGACGCTGGTCGCCGCGCCCTGCTCGACACTCGCGCCGCCGCCCCCGCCGAAGCCTTCACGCAGCAGCTTGGTGGAGATGACGCCGGGGTGCAGCGCGTTGGACGTGACGCCGCTGCCTTCCAGCAGAGTGGCGAGACGGTAGGCGAAGAGGACATTGGCCAGCTTCGACCGCGCGTAGGCTTCGTAGCCGCTCCAGCCATGCTCCATCTGGAGATCATCGAAGTCCAGGCGGGCTGCGCGATGGACATTGGAGCTGACGGTGATGACACGCGCCGCGCCCGCCGCTTTTAGCTGGTCGAGCAGCAGGTTGGTCAGCAGGAAATGCGCAAGATGATTGACGGCGAAGGTCAGCTCGAAGCCATCGCGGGAAACCTGGCGGCGCCGGGTCATGACGCCCGCGTTGTTGATCAGCGTATCCAGCCGGGGGAAGCGCGCCGCTACCTCTGCCGCCATCTGGCGTACCTCACCCAGCGATCCCAGGTCAGCCGTCACCGTTTCCACATCCAGGCCAGGCGCGCGCTGGCGCAGCTCCGCCAGCGTGGCGCCGCCGCGCTCCGCCGTGCGCGCGTGCGCGATGACTTTCGCGCCGCGCCGCGCCAGTTCGAGCGCGGTCTGTTTGCCGATGCCGTCGGTCGCGCCAGTGACGAGCATTACCTTGCCCGTGAGTGACGCCGCTGGAGAAGTCATCGCGTATTCGCTCCCTGCTGTTCTTTCTGTCCCGTTCGCCATCATCAGGCCGCGCGGGCCGCGCCCATGCGGGCTTGCCCGCCAGTCTCATGGTATCCCGTCTATCCCCTGTATCATGAGCGTTCTGAGGCAAAGCGGGCAATAGACCTGGAAGAGCCGCCAGTCATGCCGCACCAGCTGTCTGGGCTACGGCGCGTCTATCTGGCGCGATGATGTGTGAGGGGGAGCAAGGCGGCACGTCGCGCCGCCATCCTTTTGGAGCGGGCCATACCAGCTGAGGGGGGATAGCGCGCGGCGGAGCGCCGCGCGGGGTGTCAGAGTGAGGCGAGGATGTCGAGCGCCTCGACCTGATCGCGCTCCAGCGTCTTCATGCTGATGCCGCGCAGGTAGGCGCAGACCTTTTGGCGCGGCCAGCGCTCCTCGATGCCCAGGCGCACGATCTGGCGCATGCGCGGGCGCAAACGGTCAATCGCGGTGGTCAGCTCAGCGCGGGTGAGCGCGCGCTCTTCGCCATCGGGACGGGGCAGCGTCAGGATAGTCTCGGGCTCGGAGCGCGGGACGGCGCGCAAAAACTCGCGGATCATGGCGCGAAGCTGGGCGCGGCGCATGGCGTCAGTCAGCGCCGTCGCGGCGCTTTCGTCATCCCCAACGCGCTCCGTGAGCGCGGCGTAGGCGGCGTCATCCGCCGCCAGCGTGTCGAGCAGGCGCGCCGCCTCGGAGGCGTCCGCCATCTCCGCGTCCCCGCCGCGCTCGTCCTCGCCCGCGCTATCCGGCAGAGCCCGCCCGCGCGGCGTCTCTACCGGCCCCACACCGCTCCGTTTCCCGCGATCCATCTGGTCCCACATAGCCCGCGCTCCTCAAATCCGCCATATCCGCCATATCGCCCGCTTCTACGGACGGGCGCCGCACTCACCGGGAATCATAGAACACATGTTCCATAATTGTCAACTGATATGCCCCAAACGCCGAACTGGAAGCGCATGGCGTTTGATCCTTTCGCGTCCTGCGGAGTCCGCGCGGGCTATTTGCACGCGCGCCTACAGCCCGATAGCGCCCTGGAGCGCGTGGAGCAGCGCGCCCGCGCCGGAGTCGAGCAGCAGCGCGGCGGCGATGATGAACAGCGCCAGGAAGAGGGCGCCGCCGGCGGAGAGCGACGAACTGGAGGCGCGTTCGGCCTCCTCGATGCGCGTCGTATAGAACTGGAGCAGCACGAGATCGTATTGCATCGCACGCAGCGTCTCCTCGCTGGTGTCCTGCGCGCCGGTATGCGGATCGGGCGCGGAGAGACGGCGCACATGCGACTCGGTGGCGTTCTTGCGCCCACGCAGGTCGCGCAGCCAGACACGACGCCAGCGGCTCACGCCGATGCGGAACGGCGCCTCGATCAACAGCAGCCAGGGGAGCGCCAGCGCCAGCGCCAGCGGGATCACGCGCGCCGTCACGATCACCGGCGCGCCCGCCAGCGTAACCTGGGCCAGAGTGATGGCGCCCAGCCCGGACTGGCCGCTGAGCAGCCAGGTCAGCCCAACCAGCGCGCCCACCAGCCAGGCGAGAGTCCCCAGCGCGGGGCCAAGCGCATAGCGCCGCGCGCCCGGCGACCAGCGGCGCGAGCCACCCAGCTCACCAACGAAGCGCAGCGCGCTCACGACCTGAACCGGCAGCGCCAGCGCCGCCACCGCCAGCGTCACGGCCAGCGCCGCCGACGCGAGCAGCGTCGCCAGCAAGCCGCCAGCAAGCGTCAGCCATGCGACAGGCGTCAGGGACGCCAGCGCCGCCAGGCCGCCGCGCTGGACCGCGCCCGCTAGCGTCAGGGCCGGGGCCGACTGGCGCACGAGAAGCGCGCCCGCCGCCAGCCCCGCCAGCGTCAGCAGCGCGCCCGTCAGACTGACGATTACCCACCACAGGCGCAGCGCCACAGCGACTACGCGCGACCCCGCGCGCCCGTTGAGGTTCGAGCGCGTCTCGCTGAAGCAGGCCCCCGCCAGCAATTCCGGGAGCGCGCCCAGGCTGCGCGAGAGCAGCAGGAGCAGCGCCAGCCAGCCAATCAGGGTGGCGAGCGTCATGACGGTGTAGCCCGCCACGCGCTCTGGCTGCCCGGCCATCGCCGCGCCCACCAGCGAGAGCCCGCTCGCCACGGCCAGCGCCCCAACCAGCCAGCGCGCCACGCCGCTGAGCGCATCCAGTAGCGTCAACTCCAGCCCGCCAGTCAGCGCGATGTTGAGCGCGCCGCGCAGATTGAAGAGCGCGACGCCCATGCGCTGCGGGTCAGGTGGCGCGCTCAGGCACGCCTGCCAGGCGCGCAGGGCCTGGGTCGCCAGTCGCGCGCGGCGGCTCCAGCGCCAGGGAACCCGGCGCGGCAACGGAAACTGCGAATTGCCGGCGACCACTTCACACTCGCGGCGCAGGCGCGTCACATCACGCGCGACGCCAATCGCCCGCTGGCGGTACTCAGAGCTGGCGCCGTCCTGCTCCAGCCGCTCGGCGGCTACCGAGAGCCACGCCTGCCGGGCCAGCGCGGCGTAGCGGCGGAGGGCGTTGAAGTAGGCGGCGCCGTGAATGCGCGCCAGACCGCTCGCTTCCAGCTCACCTGTCAGCGCGGCCAGCTCGCCCGCCAGCACGCCGAGCTCACTGATCGCCTGGCGCGCCACATCCGGCGGCCGCACGGCGCGCGCCTGGGCGGCGCGCAGCTCGGAGGTCAGCGAGGAAGAGGCGGATCGGGGCGCGATGGCCAGCGGCTCCTCCGCCGCATCCGCCGGCATGGCGGGCGGCGCGCCCGCAGCGGGGGCTGGCTGGCTCTCTGGGGACAGGCTGGAGCGCGCCGCCTGGTCTGGCGCGGCGCTCACCGACATATCCCAGGGCGCCGGGCCGGATGGCGCTGGCTGCCCGGCGGCAGGCGCGGGTTCACGCCGCTCCGCCGCGCCCCCGAAGACGCCACCCTCGCTCGCGCGGAACTGGGGCCGGTTGGACGGGCGCAGCGTCTCATCGGGCAGGCGTGGCAGATCGCTCAGCCCGCTCCCTGGCCGTTCCACGTCACGCGGGGTGGGGCCACCGGGCGTCGCGCCGCCCTGCTCCACGCCCTGCCCAGGTTCCCCAGGCTCACTAGCGCGCCGCGAGCGATATGACCCCATAGCCCGGCCCTTTCCATCCGCGCTCGCCATGACAACGCGCGCCGCCGCGCGGGCAGCCGCACGGCGCTCATTGTAGCAGCGCGCCAGCGAAGGGGCAATCACGGACACCGTTTGTCTGGCGCCCGCGCGGAAAGTGGCGCGGCGCGCCGCTACTGGCCTGTGGAGAGCGTCGCATGGGTGAAGATCGCCTCGGAGCCGCTGGGAGCGCCAGCCGCCAGCGCGGGGGCCGGCCCCATATCCACTGACACACTCGCCACCTGCTGGCCGTTGACGTAGAACGTCTCCCGCGCGTGATCCGCCGAAACCCTGACCGCGATCGTGTTCGCCACAAAGGCGTCGCTATGCCACGCCGCTGTGCCGCCAGAGATATATAGCCCCTGACCCGCCGCCGAGCAATCGCCGGCGCAGAGCGTGTACTCGCCTAGCTGGTCTATCTCAAACGTCAATGTGTTCCCCGCCTGGCTGGAGAAATCGCCCATCAGGAGCAGCGCCTTCTGGAAAACCGGGACCTGCGCCGCTGGCGCGAGCTTCAGCTCGAAATAGAACCCCGCGCCCGTCACGCCGCCATCGCCAGAGGGCGTGAACGCGCAGATCGCCGTGTCCGAGCCGGGAGCGTTGGCGTCGAGGCCCCGCGCGGTGAACGCGCAGCCGTGGGTGATGTCCCACGCCGCGCTGTCAGCGGTCGTCAGGCTGCGCTCGTAGACCGGCGCCCAACCCGCCGTGGCGGAACGGCTGGGCGCTGGACCCAGGTCGGGCGCGATAGCCGCGAGCGCCAGCGCCAGCGCCGTGAGCGCGGCGAAGACAGCGCCGAAGATGACCTGATAGCGGCGGCCATTGGTCTTCACCGCCGTGGCAGGCGCCGGAGCGGGCATAGGGGGCTGCGACGGGGTGGTCGGGGGATAGGAGATCATCGCGCGCCTCCTACGCTCTGCGAAACCGGCGCGGTGGGCGCCGTCGCTGGGGCCGGAGCATACCCGTAGCCCCACGGAGCGGGGGGATACGGCGTGTACGGATAGCCAGCGGGCCACTCCGGCGCGGGCGGCCGCGGCGGCTGCGCCGGAGCGGGCATCCCTCCGGCGTGGAGCAGGCGCCCGGTCATGACAATCAGCATGGCGAGGATGAGCGCGTAGATGATGAGATAGATGACGTCCATGCGCTGCAAGGGAAGCGCCCCCAGGCTAAAGGGCGCGCTTAGCCAGTCGTTGACGCTCTGGGGCAGAACCGTCCCGGTGAGCGAGATCGCATTGAAAACACCATGCTGGACGAACGCGTAGAGGAAACAGCCGGCGGCGCGCAGCCAGCGCCAGCGCACGCCCCTGCCATTGATGAGGTAGTACCAGCCCAGCGCGGCCATGCCCGCGCCAACGCCGTGCAACAGCCCCGCGCCGACGCGCTCGATAGCGACGCCGATCCAGTCGGCCTGGCCCTCGCCGATGTAACCAATCGTCTCGAAGATATCGAAGCCTATTAGATCGGA
>JAKAIY010000069.1 GCA_021814145.1 Chloroflexota bacterium | reverse complement strand
GCTCAGCACGACGACGAGCAAGACATCAAACACCGCGGTGATCGCGCCCGCCAGAATGGGCGCGAGCCCGCCAGCCGCAGCGGCGATCTGTGTGGTGGCATAGTCGCGCGCGGCGGTGATCTGATCTGATGTCAGGCCAAGCCTGAGCAGGGCGTCATACAGGGGGGTGTTTCCACCGGGATGGCTGGGCGAGAGCGCCACTGACACCTGGCTGGCCAGTTCGCTGATCTGGATTATCAGCGAGGAGACAACCATTGACGAGACCCCCGCTATAACCGCCAGCAACCCGATATAGACAATCACGACGGCCGCCCATCGTGGCATAACGTGGCGCAGGCCAGACACCAGTGGCGCCAGGGCATAGGCCAGCAACGAGGCGATCGTGACAACGACTATCGTGTGAAGCACGTGCCCCGCGAGCCAGAGGCAGGCGGCGACAATCGCGCCCCAGCCAAGAGTGGCCCACGCGATATCCCGGCGCCGCGCCCAGATATCGCTGGCGCTGGTAGCTGGTTGGCCGGGTTTGGGCAAGCCGTCCCCGGAGGGTTCCATTTCGCAACTCCTGTCCTGGAATAGGCCCTGGTGTACGGCTATCGTTGGGCGGTGGAACGTGATGGGACAAATGGCGCTCACCACAGGCGAGAAGCGGGCGCGCAGCGTTCGTATGATATACTAAACAGGATATGCGCGCGGATACAAAACCGCCATAGGCGCCACACACCAATCTTCTTTCTATGGGTGTACGAGTAAGCGCCCCCGCGCGCCGCAACGGGCTTTAGAGGCCCGTGATCCCAGGGGACTCAAGGGAGGGACTGACCCGCATGGAGCTAGGTATCGTCAAGCCGGTAGGCATCGTCGAGCAGATGACGGGAGCTTATCTCGACTACTCGATGAGTGTCATTGTCAGTCGTGCGCTGCCCGATGTGCGCGATGGCCTCAAACCGGTGCATCGCCGTGTGCTCTATGCGATGGAGCAGATGGGCCTGCAAAGCAACCGTTCCTTCCGCAAGTGCGCGGGTATCGTTGGCGAGGTCCTCAAAGAGTACCATCCTCACGGCGACGCCGCGGTCTATGACACGCTTGTGCGTCTCACCCAGCCCTGGAACATGCGCTATCCGCTGGCGCTCGGTCAGGGTAATTTTGGAAGCGTGGACGACGATCCTCCCGCCGCGATGCGCTACACGGAAGCCAAGATGTCCGCTATCGCATCGGAGCTGCTCGCCGATATTGACCGCGACACGGTGGACTTTGTCCCCAACTACGATGGGCATAGCGAGGAGCCAGTCGTGCTGCCGGCGCGGCTGCCCAATTTGCTGCTCAACGGCGCGGCGGGCATCGCGGTTGGTATGGCGACGAACATTCCTCCGCACAATCTGCGCGAGCTGTGCGCTGGCATCACCTACCTGATTGACCATCCCGACGCCGTGACTGAGGACCTGATGCGCATCATCCGCGGCCCGGACTTCCCGACGGGGGGCATCATCCAGGGGCGCGAGGGCATTCGCCAGGCGTACGCCACCGGACGTGGACGCATCATCGTGCGGGCCAAGGCGCATACCGAGGAGACCGAGCGCGGCAAGGTGAGCATCATAGTCACCGAGCTGCCCTATCAGGTCAATAAGGCCGATCTGGTCAGGAAGATTAGCGAGCTGGCGCGCGACAAGAAGATTGACGGCATTACTGACGTGCGCGATGAGTCGGACCGGCAGGGCACCCGCGTGGTGATTGACCTGCGCCGTGACGCGCGCCACGTCAGCGTGCTGAACCAGCTCTTCAAGTACACCGCGATGCAGACGACCTTTGGCGCGAACGTGTTGGCGCTGGTGGATAACCAGCCCCGCACGCTGACGCTCAAGGCGATCCTGCAGCATTACATCGCCTATCGCGAGATCGTCATCACCCGCCGGACGAAGTTTGACCTGGCCAAAGCCGAGGCCCGCAGGCATATCCTGGATGGACTGGCTATCGCCCTGGAGAACCTTGACGCGGTGATTGACACCATCCGCCGCTCGCAGAACCGCGAAACCGCTTCAAATAATCTACAGCTTCGCTTCAAGCTGAGCGAGGAGCAGGCGAAAGCGATCCTCGATATGCAGCTGGGGCGTCTGGCCGCACTGGAACGCAAGCGCGTCCAGGATGAGCTGGTCGAGGTGCGGCGCACAATCGAAGGGCTGCAAAAAATCCTTGGCAGCATCGCTGAGGTTCGCACGCTCATCAAACAGGATTTGATTGATCTGTCGGAGAAGTACGGCGACCCTCGTCGGACGGAAATCGTGGACGCTGAGGTCTCGGACTTCACTGAAGAGGACCTGATCCCGAACGATGAGGTCGTGGTGATGCTGACCCAGAACGGCTACATCAAGCGCATCGCCACCAGCGCCTATCGCGCCCAGCGACGCGGTGGCAAGGGCTCGCGTGGCATCACGACACGCGAGGACGATGTCGTAAGCCATTTGCTGTGCGTGCACAACCATGACTCGCTGCTTTTCTTTACTAATCGCGGACGTGTTTTCCAGCTCAAGGCCTACAATTTGCCAGACGTGGGGCGCGCCGCTAAAGGCGACCATATCCGCAACCTGATCGGCATAGACCAGGAAGAGACGGTGACGGCGGTTGTCTGCGTGCCGAAGTTCGTCTCTCACGACTTCATGGTGATGGCCACCAAGCGCGGCGAGGTCAAGAAGACGTCGCTGGATGAGTTCGCGGTCGTCCGCAGCCTGGGGCTGATCGCGATGGACCTGGAGCCGGGCGATGAGCTGATCGGCGCGCGGCTCTGCGGCGCGAATGACACCGTGCTGGTCGTCACCGAGCACGGACAGGCGATCCGCTTCGAGGTGCGTGAGCTGCGGGCGGCGTCGCGAACGAGTGGCGGCGTGCGCGGTGTCCGGCTAGATGAGAGCGACCAGGCGGTGACGCTCTGCGCGGTTCCGGAGAATACGGAGCCAGAGTTGCTGGTTGTGACGGCCAACGGCTATGGCAAGCGCACGCCAATCAGCGAGTATCCCGTGCAGGGGCGCGGGGGCGGCGGCGTCATCACCGCGCGACTGACCCCCAAGACGGGTCTGCTGGCGGCGGCGCGCATCCTCACCGAAGAAGACAGTGACCTGATGATCATCTCCGCCGAGGGAACGGTCATCCGCACCGACTGGCGGACAGTGGCGCAGACTTCGCGCCCGACTCAGGGTGTGCGGCTGATGAGCCTCTCCGAGAGCGACCGGGTGGTGGCGGCGACGACAATCTTCGGTGACGACGAGGAAGACGCCGCGCAGGTCGCGCTCTCAGACGACGATGAGGATGAAGCGCGCGAGGACGAATAATCGGCGAATCGTCCGTATCCATCCGCTATAACAAAGCGGCCCGCTCGCCAGTATTTCGGCGGGCGGGCCGCTTTCTCGCACGAGGCCGGGTCAGCTGGCGCGGCGCATGCGCTGGTACTCGGCGCTGAGCTGGGTGATAAGCTGGCGCGCCTCGGCGTAGGTCGTGGGCGGCTCGGCCTGCGGGCGGTGGAGCGCCTCGTACAGTTTGCGGATGCTGACAAGTTGCTGCTCGGTGGCGGGCGTCTCGCTCGCGGCGGCGGGTGTCTCAGTGGCAGGCGCGGCCTGCGCGGCAGGCTGTGGCGCGGGCGTCTCACGAATCACTGTCGCGGTCTGCTTCGCGGTGGACCGCTCCGGCTGCAAGGCGGCGCGGCGCTCGATGGGAGCGTCCACAACGCGCTCACCCTCGTCTATCTCTGGCGCGAACGCGGCCCCATAGCCAAGCGCGAGCAGCGCGCGCCCCAGCGACTTCGTACTGGCTTTCTCAATATAATCAGGGAAGTCGCGGACAGACTCCGAACCATACATCACGGACTCGTTGCCGAGCACATCGCGGACCACGGTGCGGAAGTGCGCCCAGCCAGCCTCACGATCCAGCTCCACCAGCTCAGTGCGGATGGCATACGGCGCAGTGGCCAGGCCGGAAGCGATCATGTCACGCTGGTCGCGGATGAACCACAGCAACCGGTTCTGGACATTAAGGTACTCCTTGCCTTTTAGGTTCATCAGGTGATCATTGGGATCGTAGTCTGGCGCGAGCCGCCAGTTGGGTGGGAAAGGCGGCTTTCCATTCTCTGGGCGCTCTTCGCGCTCACTGGCTGGCGCTGTCTGTCGCTGTGACACGGTCTCACTCCTCACGCTCAGGCGCTGTATTCGTGCAGAATAGTCCGCACTTCACGCGGGTCAGGCGCTTCAAAAGCGCCTCTTGAACCCAGTGACTCATTCTTTCCCGCTGAATATGCTCCGGAAGTCGCGCACGCTGAAAACAGAACATTTGTTTCACTAACTGTACCGTAACGCGCGCCGCGTGACAAGCCGCTATTGGCAAGCGCGGCGCGGCGTGCGACACTACGAGGTGAGATACACGCGTTGATGGAGAAACGGAACGCGCCCGCCGGGCGGGTCAGATAGTGACAGCCCAGGCCGGTCGCTCGTCCTAATCTGACGGCGCGAAGATGAGCGCGAAGTGGAGATAGACGCCGCGCGCTCGCGGACATTCCAGCGCGATGTGGCGCTGGTCAAGAGAGGAATCACGCATGGCGACCTCAATCACCATGCCGCAGCTTGGCGAGTCGGTAGCAGAAGGCACCATTGGACGCTGGCTAAAGCATGAAGGCGATATGGTCAAGAAAGATGAGTCGCTGGTCGAGATCATCACGGACAAGGTGACAGCCGAGCTGCCGTCGCCAGTCGCTGGCCGCCTCGTCAGAATTCTGGTCGGCGAAGATCAGACGGTAAAGGTCGGCGTCGAGATCGCCCAGATCGAGGACAGCGCAGGAGCCGGAGAAAGAGCTGGCGCTCCCGGCGCGACCGTGAGCGCTCCGGCTTCCACGGGCGCGCGTGAGGCGAATGGCGCGTCAGCGCCGCCCGCTGCACATGGCGTTACGGTTACGACCAGCGCAGCGACGGGAGCCGCCCCACGCGCGACGGCGACGCTGGAACGGGTATCACCGCTGGCGCGGCGTATGGCGCAGGAGCACAACCTCGACCTGAACGCCATCGCTGGCACTGGCGAGGGTGGTCGCGTTCGCAAAGAGGATATTCTCGCCTTCCTGGCGCAGCGCGATCAGGCGGCGACAGCGCCCGTATCGCCAGCGCCAGCCACGCCAGCCGCTCCCGTAGCGCCTGTCGCTCCCGTAGCGCCGCCTGTGGCCTTTACTGGCGAAGATGAGGTCATCACGCCATCTCCCGCGCGCCGGGCGATCGCGGAGCACATGGTGCGCAGCAAGCGCACCGCGCCGCACGCGACGACGCTGGTCGAGGTAGACATGACCAACCTCGCGCGCTGGCTGGAGCGCAACAAGGAAGAATTCAAGCGGCGCGAGGGTGTCAGTGTTGGATTCCAGGCGTTCGTCATTCAGGCGGTGGCGGCGGCGCTGAAAGAGCATCCGTATATGAACGCGTCATGGACGGAGGATGGCCGCATCGTACTGCGCAAAGCGGTCAATATCGGCGTCTCGATCGCTCTGGAGAACAATCTGATTGTGCCGGTGATCCGCAATGCCGATACCCTCAATCTGGTGGGCGTCGCGCGAGCGGTGGCCGATCTGGTGGGCCGGGCGCGCACGAACCGCCTGACGCCAGCGGACCTCCAGGGAGCGACGTTCACAGTCAATAACCCGGGCGTCTTTGGCACGCTGATCTCGATGGCGATCATCAACCAGCCCAATGCGGCCATCCTGACCATGGACGCGGTAGAGAAGCGCCCGGTTGTGATAGATGACGCGATCGCCATCCGTCAGATGATGTATATGTCTCTGTCGTTCGACCACCGAATTCTGGATGGTCTGACGGCGGCGCGTTTCCTGGGCTCGGTGAAGCGGCGGCTGGAGGCGGGCGCAGACGATGAGGCGCTCTAAATCTAGGCGGCCCGCCTGGTAAAAAATCTTCCCAGGGCGCACAAAAACCCGCTAGTCAGCGCGCTAGCGGGTTTCGTGTCGTTTGGTCTGATGTTGACCCTCCCCACAGCTGAAGCCGTGGGATTCCTGGGGAAGGACTCGCTCATATCCTCCCAGCCCTCAAGGGCGAGGTCTTACGCTCGAGAGATAATGACGGAGAATCGGACCGCAATATAGCGGGTGAGGTGTACTTCATTGTACGCCTGCGCCTATTCGACCTAACGGAAGCGCACGCTGAATGAGTCTCTAGCCTGCGATCGCCGGCTCGTGTCGCTCGCGCGTGGCGCCAACCACCGCGCAGAGGAGTTCAAAGTCGCGAGTAGCCTGGTCTTGCTGATGCCACTCGTAGGTCTTGCGAAATGGGAGCGAAAAATCCGGGTGACTCGCCTCGACATAGAAGCCCGCGCCTGTTCGTCCCAGATGGACCTCCGCTCCGGTCTTTGAATTCGCGTAATGAAACATTACCACTCACTTCCCTCGACGAGAAACGTTCGTGCGAGGGGCGATGTCAAACAGCACATGCCCATCGCCAATCTTTATTATAACGGATGTTGCGATTTCCTGCATGCTCCCCATGACTTATCACCCAGCCTCAACGCCCTTGCTTTCAGCGTTTATCGGCTTTGCCGCGCGCGGGCGTCAGTTGGCGCGTTTCGCCAGTGGAGTGTCAGCGGACGCGAGCCTTTTCAGTCCTCGATGACCCCCGCTCCCTGCTTTGCGACGTGAAAAACCAGCCTCTCGAGCGGCTGCCGCTCGCGCCGCCTTCCACTCAGGTGGCCGGTGATCGCTGGCCAGGATGCCTCGCGCGCCCATAAAGGATAGGTTGGTGGTACGATGGGCTTGTCCTGTCTTCACCGCGCCTTCACGACGCGGTGGCCCAGCCGCCCAGCGCCAGAGCAGCGCGCCACTGTGAGCGCGTGACGCGGGGGCGTTTACAACACCATTAAGGAGCGAACGGCGACATGGCTATCCAATCCATCAATCCAGCGAATGGAGAAGTGATCGAGACTTTCGAGCCGTTTACCGAAGAGCGGATTGACCAGACGCTCGCCCGCGCCAGCGCCGCTTTTCGCCAGTGGCGTGGCGCATCCTTCGCTGAGCGCGCGACTCTCATGCGCGCCATCGCCAGCGCGCTCCGCGCCCAGCGCGCGGAACTCGCCCGCCACATCACCGAGGAGATGGGCAAGCCAATCGGCGAGGCCGAGGCTGAGGTGGACAAATGCGTCTGGAACTGCGAGTACTATGCCGAGAACGCCGAATCGTTCCTGGCGAATGAGGCCGCCCCATCCACCTCGCCGAGGAGCTACGTGGCTTTCCGTCCGCTTGGTGTCGTGCTGGCGGTCATGCCGTGGAACTATCCGCTCTGGCAGGTCTTCCGTTTTGTCGCTCCTGGCCTGATGGCGGGCAATACTGGCGTCCTCAAGCACGCCTCCAACGTTACCCGCTGCGCCCTGGAGATCGAGCGGGTTATCAGCGAGGCCGCCGCGTCGGTTGGCGCCCCGGCTCACCTCTTCCAGACCATCATCACTCCAGGCTCGAAGGTCGAGCGGATCATCAAGGATCCGCGCATCGCGGCGGTGACACTGACCGGCAGTGATCCAGCGGGCGTCTCGGTCGCCACAGCGGCGGGCTCGGTGCTGAAGAAGTGCGTGCTGGAGCTGGGTGGCTCCGACGCCTTCATCGTACTGGAGGACGCCGACCTCGACGCCGCCGCCCAGATGGCCGTAAGGGCCCGCTTTCAGAACACTGGCCAAAGCTGCATCGCGGCCAAGCGCTTCATCGTCGTTGAGTCCGTCGCTGACGAATTTGAGCGCAAATTCGCGGAGGCCGCCGCCGCCCTCAAGGTTGGCGACCCGATGGACCGCTCTACCCAGGTTGGGCCGATGGCGCGCGCGGATCTGCGCGACGACCTGGAGCGCCAGGTGCGCGCGTCAGTCGCCGCTGGGGCGAAAGTCCTGACCGGCGGTGAGCCGCTCCCCGGCCCTGGGGCTTTCTACGCGCCGACAGTATTAAGCAACGTGACGCCGGAGATGCGCGTCTTCCGCGAAGAGACATTCGGCCCGGCGGCGGCGGCCATCCGCGCGCGCGATGAGGCCCACGCCATCGAGTTGGCTAACGACTCCGATTTTGGCCTGGGGGGCGCCGTCTGGACGAGCGACACCAGCCGGGGCGAGCGCATCGCGGCGAATGTCGAGTCCGGCGCCATGTTCATCAACGGCATGACCGCTTCCGACCCACGCCTGCCATTCGGCGGAGTCAAGCGCAGCGGCTATGGGCGTGAGCTGTCGTCGTATGGCATTCGCGAGTTCGTGAACATCCAGACGGTGTGGATTGGCCCGGTGGTTTCCGCCCCGCCAGTGTCAACCTCCGCCGAATAGACTGGCGTGCGGGCGCGTCGCCTGAGGAGGACGCAATGGAATCACCCCTGGTTGTCGCGCAACGCGCCGCCATCCAGGAAGCGCGCGCCCGCTACGAGCGCGGCGAGATCAGCGTTGACGTGTTTCGCGCGACGCTCGACGCCATCACAGAGGCGCCCGATGCGGGAACCTGCGAGGCGATCATCGCGGAGATGCCACGCTCGCCGCTCGCTGTTCTCGCCGCGCTGGAGCCCACGCCCCAACCCGCCACGCCCGTTCCACCGGCCGCTCCGGCGCTGGGCGCGGGCCGTGGTGTCTCACGCATCTCCGCCTTCATGGGTGAGACCAAGCGCGCGGGCCGCCCGTGGACGCTCGCGCCCGATGCGCGCGTGTCCTGCGTGATGGGTGAGGTCAACGTGGACCTTCGCTCGGCCAGGCTGCCGTCCCAGGCTGCTCTGCGTGTCAATGTCACGATGGGCGAGACGCGCATCATCGTTCCGCGCGGTGTGCGCGTTTTCGCCCGTACCGGCGTTATCATGGGCGAGGCCACCGTGCTGGGCGAGACAATCAGTGGCATGATCGCTCGCGGCGAGGAGGAGCACGATCCGCCAGACGGCGCGCCGCTGGCCGAGCTGACGATAGACGCGCGCGTCATTATGGGCGAGTTAAGAATCGTTCTCGCCGACAGCAGCGATATCTCGATCGCCGAACTGGCGCGAGAAGCGTTGCGCGCGGCTCTGGCTGGCGTGCGCGATGGCCTCGCCGCAGGCGGCTCCCAGCGCGCCGCGCTCAATGCGGAAACCATCCCCGCCACGGAGGAATAACGCCGCCACGACTGGTAAAAATCGAGCCACTTCCCCCTGTCATCGCCTGGAAAAGCGCAAGACCACAAGATTGTTCAGGCGGGCGGGAACGCAACCGTCAGGATATGATCACAGGAAAGAATCGGGCCGTGCTGGAAAAGGTGAAGGCGATACTCCGGCAGGCATGGCCCCGGCACGACGTGCGCGCGCTGGCGCCAAACGCCGCCAGCCTGACAGGAGCCGCACTCATCGCGCTGGGGGCGATGTCATTCCAGGCGTCACTCTATCTGCCAGGCTGGCTGCCGGGGTTTCCTGGCGGACCCTCGTGGATTGCGGTGGGAGTCGCCCTTTTGCTGGCGCTGGGATTCGCTTTCTCCATCGCGGCGACCATGCGCCTCGATCTCGCGCGCTGTCGCTGGCCAGGGCGGCTGGCGCGCTGGGCGGCCCTGCCGCTGCTGATATGGGCGCTGCTCTCGTCAGCGCGCTCGCTGGGCATGCTGCAAAGTGAATTCCTCGCCAGCCTGACGCAATCGCCACCGCAGTATCGCAGCGATGAACTGTACTACAATCAGTACAACGCCATCCTGACGCTGCGCGGCGAGAACCCCTATACAGGCGCGAACATCCACTTTGTCGAAGCGATGAGCTACTTCCGCATCAGCGGCTATACACCCATCGCGCGTGGCCAGTTCGCCAACCTGACGCATGAGCCGGCCGCGACGCCGATGCGCGCGCCGCTGGCGCGGTACTTTGCTTCGCCCAACTCGCCACCGCCAGAGATCGCCCCGGATACGATCCATAGCTACCCCGCCGGATCGTTTCTGGTGGATGTCCCGTTCATCTGGGCGGGCCTGCCAGGGATGGGCGTGGCGCAAATCGCGCTCTTCCTGGCGTTGGTCGTGGCGATGACACTTATCGCGCCGCCAGAGGCCCGCCTGCCAGTTCTCCTGCTCGCGCTCTGCAACCCCAACCTCGCGCTCTCCGTGGGCACGATAGACTTCGATATCTGGTGGATTGCCGCGATAGTCGGGGCGTGGGCGCTTGAGCGGCGCGGCTGGCTCTCCGGAGCGCTGCTTGGCGTAGCGTGCGCGGTAAAGCAAACCGCCTGGTTCTTCGCGCCGTTCTACTTCCTGTGGATCTGGCGCGAGCGTGGCATGAGCGAGGCGTTGAAGCAGTGCGCATATGCGCTCGCGGCGTTCGCGCTCATCAACATGCCCTGGATTATCGCCTCCCCACAGGCCTGGGCTGGGAGTCTGACGCTGCCGCTCACACTTCCCCTGTTTCCGCAGGGCAGTGGACTGGTGGGTCTGATGCTCGCTGGCGTGCTGCCCCGGCTGCCGTCACGCGTGTTCACAGTGATCGAGGTAGTCGCCTGGCTGGGCGCGATGGCCTGGTTCTGGCGCGTTAGCCGCCGGACCCCCTATGTGGGCTTGCTGGCGCCGCTTCTGCCATTACTGTTCGCCTGGCGCAGCCCCGAGCGGTACTTCCTGTCCGTCTCGCTTCTGGCTGCCGCCGCGATGGCGCTCATGCTGCGGCGCGCGGCGCAACCTGCACATCCAGCGAGCGCGTCATCCAGCATACGATCGGCTACCACACCGGCGTAATGAGTGACGGTTCCCGGCCAATTCGAACGGGGTCGAAGACAGCCAGCAGGCCGCGTGGCGTGGCTGGCTCGTCAGGAGGCCACAGGCCCACACTGGACGCCAGCGCGCCCACTACCCGCTCCGGCGTGATACTGCGCTCCCGTAAGCCTTCCGCCCCGGCGGCGGCGTCGCGCTTGGCCAGTCGCACGCCTGACGCGTCCGTCGCCAAAGGGACATGCGCGTAGACGCGCGGCGGCTCGTAGCCCAGCGCCAGCGCCAGCGCGCGCTGCGCCGCCGTCACTCCCAGCAGGTCCGCTCCGCGAACCACCTGGGTCACGCCCATCAGCGCGTCATCCACCACCACCGCCAGGTTGTAGGCAACGACTCCATCGCTGCGCCGCACGATAATATCGCCCAGTGTCTCGCTCACTCGCTCGGTAATGTCACCATGCAACCGGTCGCTGAACGAGACTGGCTCACTGGGCGCGCGAAAGCGTAGCGACGGCGCGCGTCCCGCCGCCCCACGCGCGCGCCGCTCGCGCTCAGTGAGATTGCGACAGGCGCCGGAGTAGGGGATGGGAGCGCCGGTCAGGTGGGGCGCGCTGGCGATGGCGGCGTCCTGGGCGGAGCGCAACTCGGCGCGCGTGCAGTAGCAGGGATAGAGCAGGCCCGCCGCGCGCAGCCGCGCCAGCGCTCCGGCGTAGATCGCTCCGCGCGCGCTCTGGATGTATGGCCCGTACGGGCCGCCGGAGTCCGGCCCCTCATCCCAGTCCAGTCCCAACCAGCGCAGGTCGTCCAGTATCGCCCGCGTCGCGCCGGGCCGCACGCGCGGCAAGTCGAGGTCCTCGATCCGTAAGATGAACGCCCCACCCTCCACGCGCGCGAACAGCCAGGCCAGCAGCGCCGTCCGCAGCGCGCCCAGGTGCAGAGCTCCTGTCGGCGATGGCGCATAGCGGCCCCGCGCGCCGTTCATCCCCCCGCTCCACTGGCTCTGCCGGCATCCGGCAGCGGGCGCGAGCGGATGCCCGGCCTGATGAAGGGGTAGGGCGGCGTGCAACGCGCTGACCACGGACAATCCCGCGTCTCAACGGGCAGCGGCGCCGTCACGATGCGCAAGCGCCGGGCGTCGCCGATCAGCGGCCACACCAGGCAGACTGGCAGCCCGATCACGCCGAGATGGCAGCCGGCCAGCCGCTCCACCGGCTGGAAGTCGGGATGCTGGATTGAATAGGCTCCCGCCTTGTCCAGTGGGTCGCCCGTCGCCACATACGCCGCGATCTCCGCGTCACTATAATCGCGCATCCGCACGCGCGTGGCGGATGTGGTGGAAAATAGCGCGCCGCGCGCGGGATCCACCAGCGCGATGCCTGTGGCGACCGTATGATCCCGCGCGCGAAGCTGGCGCAGCATCGCCGCCGCCTCCTCCGCGTCCGCGGGCTTGGCCAGCGAACGCCCGTCCAGCAGCACCGTCGTATCCGAGGCCAGCACACGCCGCCCGCTATCTCCGCGCGCAGTCAGCGCCCGCCAAGTCGCCAGCGCTTTCTCCCCCGCCAGATATTCACCCAACATGAGCAGCGGCCCGCGATAGGACGCGCTCAGCCGCTCCTCATCCACCTCAACGACGAAGCGGTGAAATGGAATGCCCGCTTCGCCGAGCAACTGGCTGCGGCGGGGTGAGGCCGAGGCGAGGATAATCGGCTCCTCCGCTAGGTGTGCGCTGGATGGATGCGTCACGCGCGCTCCTCCCTACTGGTCTACTCTGGCGCTATCGCGATGGCGTCCAGCGTCACGATGTTCTCGATGTGCGCCGTCTGCGGGAACATGTCCAGCGGCTGGACGGAGCGTACACGATACGCTTTGGCGCCCAGGCAGAGATAGGCCAGGTCGCGCGCCAGCGTTGTTGGGTCACAGGAGATATACACCACGACTGGCGGCCTGCGCGCCGCCAGCGCGTCGAGCACGGACTGCTGGCAGCCCGCGCGTGGCGGGTCAATGATCAGCCCATCCAGTCGTTCACTACGATGGGGCAGGTCGTCTTCCACCTTGGCCTGGACCACCTCGACATTCGGCGCGTCGCGCAGGTTCCAGCGCGCGTCGCGCACGGCGCTGGCCGACTCCTCGATGGCCAGCACGCGCCCTGCCTGTCCCGCCATCAGCCGCGCGAAGACGCCAACGCCGCAATAGGCGTCCACCAGGGTCACGCCCGGCCCAGCGGGCAGCGATTCCAGCGCCAGCCGCGCCATGACATTCGCCTGTCCCGTATTCGTCTGGAAGAACGAGCTTGGCCGGATACGGAAGCGTGCGCCGCCAACCTCCTCCTCCATATCGGCCGCGCGCGGCTCCATGCCAGCCGCCGTCAGCGCGGCCAGCGTCTCCCCTGTGGGCGCGGGCTGGATGAGCAGCTGCTCCGTCGCGACACCATAGCGCACGAGCGCCTGTGGCCGTGGCTGGGGCGAACGCGCCAGCCACGCCAGCGCCTCATTGATGCGCGGGTGGGCGATGGGGCATTCGGTAAGGGGCAGGACACGATGCGACCCGCGCGCGGTCAACCCGATCTGACCTTCGCGATTGACGGCGAAGCGCATGTGGTTGCGATAGCCCCATGGCGGCTCGCAGCCAATCGTCGGTAGCACTGGCGGCTCGTCAAAACCCGCCGCCCGCAACAGGTCGCGCACGCGCCCGGTCTTCCATTCCAGTTGCGCGGGATACGCCATACTCTGGAACTGACATCCGCCGCACGCGCCAAAGACCGCGCAGCGCGGCTCAACGCGCTCCGGTGACGCCTCTACCACCCGTATGAGCCGCATCACCGGTTCAGGCGTCCGCCGCGCGCGCTTGCGTCCGGGCCGTGGCAGGCTCCAGCTCGCCTCCAGCTCGATCACCTCGCCTGGCAGCGCGCCTGTCACGCTGAAGACCTCAATGCGTCGCCGCAGCTCTGGCCGCTCCAGCCATCCAGGTCCGTAGACCGCTACGAAGTCGCTCTCGCTGGGCTCCTCCAGCGCCTCCAGCAATACCGCCCGCGCCTGACCGTCCGGCTCTAGCGCCGCTACCCACGCGCGATACCGTCCCATGACGAAACGCCGATCGCCTGGCCGCTCGTTGAGAATCTGGATTTCTGGCTCTGTCGCGCTATCCATCAGCATCCTCACCCCGGACAGGAACGCCGCAGCCGGGGCGTCAAAGTATACCATGCGCGCCAGGGTAGCCCGCAGGGCCCTGTTACTCCTGAATTAAGCGCTGGCAGCGTGTTCCGCAAGCAGCAGAGCGGCCATGCGACGGATTACTTCGTCAGGCATAGTCCCCTCTCATGCTCATCTGAGGCCAGAAAAACAGCGAGTATCGCCCCAGCCGCACGCTTCCCCTCGCTTACGCGCCGCGGCGCATCATGAAAAAGCGCGCCATGTCACAATATGACACGGCGCGCCAGGTGGGCGGCGAGCGCCCGCTACCCGCTAGAAGAAGCGCTCGTAGCGCGGGCCAGTGAAGAGCGTCTTGGAGCTAAAGAACGCCATGATCATGAGCGCGATCCACAACACGAAGCCAACCGCCTTGACGATCCCCAGGATCAGCCCGAAGAACGCGCCCAGCACGGGGCCAATAAACGGAATGGCTCCGAAAACGCCGGCCACGAGCGCAAGAACCAGCCCGATCAGGCTTAACGTCCCGAAGACCACCACCGACTGCGCCGCGTGACGCCGCACCGTCTGATTGCGCTGTTCTACGATCAGCAAGATCAGCCCTGACACCCAGCCGAAGACATAGGCGAGCGTCCGCTCCCATTTTTCCGAAATCCCTAGCGTTGTCTGGGCGGTGTTGTAGTTGTTGTACATGGCGTCTCCACGCTGGTGAGAAATCCGCGCCGTCCGCCTCGCGCGCTCCGCGCGGGCCGCCACAGGATCTGACGGCTTGGCCTGTCATCACTCTCATGATTCGATACGCGCTACCATGTGTCTGGGTTGTGGCCCATGCCATGCGGCGCGTGACGCTCGCCTGGCTTCACACCTCACCGATCGCGGGACGCAGCCAGGCGAATGGGTTATGCAAAATCTTAGTCGTTGTCAGCGGCGGCGCCAGGCGCGGAAGCCTCGCCATGCGTTTCCTCACTGGATGGAGCCGCGATTGACGCGATCTCCCGCGTCTCTGCCAGCTCAGGCTCCTGAGCGCCTGGCGCCGCCGCAGCCGCAAGAGGCGCCGGAGCCTCCATAGGAGCATGGTCGTCAGGAATCGTGGTGGCTGCGGGTTCCGCCTCCCGCTCAGGCGCTTCCTGAAGCGTGGCTGAGAGAGACGGGGCTTCGCCAGCCTCACACGCTACTTCTCGCGCCTCGTCCAGCGTGAACAGCCCGGCGTAGAGCGCGCGCCCCAGCAGGACCCCGTCCATGCCCAGCGTGAACAGCCGGCGCAGATAATCCAGCGAAGAGACAGCGCCGCCCGCGATGAGCCGCATACCGGGCGCCGCGCGCCGCAGCGCGCTGAGCAGCGCGTCGCTCTCGCCGCTTGTGGTGACGCTCGTGAACAACAGCGTCTCGACGCCGAGATAGCCCATCGCCAGCGCGACATCCAGCGCCGTCGCGGCGTCTGATGGCAGCCAGCCCGCGACCGTCACCAGCCCATCACGCGCCTCCAGCGCTACGGCGATCCGCTTTCCCCAGCGCGCGACGCACTCCGCGACCAGCGCCTGATCGTCGGGTGTAGCGCCGCTGAGAACCACGCGCTCAGCGCCCGCGTCCAGCGCCGCCTCTACACTGGCCATATCATGCATGCCCCCCGCCACCTGGGCTGGTAGCCCTGTCGCCTGGATAATCGCGCGGATGATCTCCAGCTGACGCGGCGCGTCTTCACGCGCGCCATCCAGGTCAACAAGATGCAGCCATTGCGCGCCTTGATCGCGCCAGCGCAACGCCGCCGCGATCGGGTCATCAATCGCAAGCGCCAGAGCGCCATCACTGTCGCTGTCGCGCAAGGCGCGCACGAGCCGGCCTCCAAGCAGATCTATCGCCGGATACAGCAATCGTTCGGTCACTGGGAAGACTCCTTGATGGCGCGCAATCATAGAACGCATGGAATGATTGTACGCCCAGGGCGCCATCAGGGAGTAGGAAGCGGACGATAGCTGGTGATATACTGATTGATGGGACGGGGGTTTGAGGCGCGCGGGCGATCGCGGGGGCGCCGCTGGAAGCAGTGACGCCCGCGAGGAAAGTCCGAACTCCACAGAGCGGGATGCTGGCTAACGGCCAGTGGGGGTGACCCCAAGGATAGCGCCACAGAAACATACCGCCTACAGCGGCGCGCGAGCGTCGCGTGTAGGTAAGGGTGAAATGGCGAGGTAAGAGCTCACCAGCGGTCAGGTGACTGGCCGGCTGAGGCAAGCCCCATCTGGAGCAAGACCAACAGGAGGAGCGGTCGGCGGGCGCAAGCCCAACGGCCTGCGGGTTGCTCGCCCGTCATCCCTCCGGGTAGGCCGCTAGAGACGGCGGGTAACCGTCGCCGTAGAGAGATGATCGCCACCTCACGCCGCGCAAGCCGCGTGAGGAACAGAATTCGGCTTATGCGCGCCTCAGGCCCTCGATCCCGTCCCCCACTCTCGCGCGTGTGCGCCTGGCGCGCCGGCGGCGTAACCGGAAACTCCGCGAGTTTGCCATGCCGCCGAGAATGCCGAGCTCCACAATCCAGTCTAGCGGTCAACGTCGCTCGCTAGCGGCTCTGGGCATGACTCCGCCTATGCTCAGTGCGCGCTAGCCCGCGGCGTCGCGCTGGAAATCACCGCTTTTGCCGCCGCTCTTGCGCTCCAGCCGGATGTCGGTAAGCTCCATGCCCCGGTCAATCGCCTTGCACATGTCGTAGATTGTTAGCGCGGCGGCGCTCACCGCCGTCAACGCCTCCATCTCGGCGCCCGTTTTGCCCACTGTGCGCACGCTAGCGCGGATCGCGACCAGCCCTTCACAGTCACGTTCCGCGAGCTCGAAGGCGATATCTACTCCCGTAAGCAGAATCGTATGGCACATCGGGATGATCTGCGGTGTCTGTTTGGCCGCCATCACACCCGCGACCTGAGCGACGGCCAGCACATCGCCTTTCGCCATGCCGCCCTCGCGGATGCGCCGCAGCGTTTCTGGGAGCATCCGCACCAGTCCTGTCGCTACCGCTTCGCGCACGGTCTCGGCTTTCTGGCTGACATCCACCATATGGGCGCGGCCAGCCTCATCAAAATGCGTCAGTTCCATGCGGCGCTCTCCTCAATCACTGGAAGGCGCGGACGCCATCTGGCGATGAATGTGCCCAATGCGCCGCGCGGCTCGTTCTCAACAATCGGCATAGGGTGGTGGAAGTGGCGCCAGCGTCGTTGGCATACGGCGAGCGAACGATTGAAACCGCCTGAAGGCGACCCGCGCCGCCACCAGACCCGCCGTTGCGGGTCCGGCCTGGTGGCAGCGAGTCCGCACAGGAGGATCTTGTGGGTGTGAGGCTCTCTGGGCGCGGATTCACTCGCCAACCCGCTTGCCCGGCGCTGTTGACGCCACCCCGCATAAGGTGGCCATCGCGCTTGCGCCGCTACCCATACCGGGCTTATACTAGCCCTGAGTATACGGCGGTTCCGCGCTCATGTGTAAACGGTGCGAGCGCGTAGCCCACGACCAGGAGATAGAAGCGGCATGGCGAAGAAGTCTTCCTTCAACCGGCAGCGTCCGGCGTCTCACGCCAAAGGTGGCGCGGCCAGCAAGACGCGGACAGCGGCGCGACAGGCGAGCGCAGCGACGCTGGTTCGCGCGCCCAGGCCAGACAGCGCTGAGCCAGACTCCGCCACGCCTACCAGCAGTGTGGAGACTCCACTCAAGCCTTCCGCCTCCTCTATCGTACGCGACGTCCCAGCCGCTTCTACGAAGCCCGCCGCGAAAGCCACGACCCCAGCGAAGGTCGCTAGCGCGCCCGCGCCCGCAGCGCCTGCCACAAAGCCCGCGCCCGCAGCGAGCAAGCGTCAGGATACCCGCGTCGCCCGCGCCCGCGCCACCCAGCGCGCCCGTCAGGCTGGCCTGATCTCCGCCGAGAACTACGCCTATGTAATAGGCGATCTCAAGCTTGTGCTGGGCCTGGCGATTGGCGCGTTCGCCATTCTGATCGTCCTCACTTTTGTTTTGCCGCAATAAGGCGCTTTTGAGCCACTACATCCGGAACACACCAAAGCGCGTGTCCGGGATCGGCGCGTTCAGCGCGGCGGCGATGCCCAGCGCCAGGGTGCGCCGCGTATCCAGCGGATCAATCACGCCGTCATCCCAGAGCCGCGCGGTGCTGTAATACGGATTGCCTTCTTCCTCGTACTTCGCCAGAATCGGCGCTTTGAACGCCTCTCCCTCCTCAGGGGTCATGGGCTTGCCGCGCGCCGCCTGGCCCTCCATGCGCACTGTCAGCAGTGTGCTCGCGGCCTGCTCCCCGCCCATCACCGAGATGCGCGCATTGGGCCACATCCAGAGTTGGCGTGGACTGTACGCCCGGCCGCACATGCCATAATTGCCCGCGCCAAACGACCCGCCGATGATGACGGTGAACTTCGGCACGCGCGCATTGGCGACCGCCATCACCATCTTGGCGCCGTCCTTGGCGATGCCACCGTTCTCGTACTGCTTGCCTACCATAAAGCCCGTGATGTTCTGCAGGAACACCAGCGGCGTCTTGCGCTGGCAGCATAGCTCGATAAAATGCGCCGCCTTCAGTGCGCTCTCGGAAAACAGGATGCCGTTGTTGGCGACAATCCCAACAGGATAGCCCATGATGCGTCCAAAACCACAGACCAGCGTCTCGCCATAGAGCGCCTTGAACTCGTGGAAGCGGCTGCCATCCACCAGTCGCGCGATAATCTCATGCGCATCGAAGCCCTTGCGCGGGTCGCGCGGGACAATGCCGTAGAGGTCGCGTAGGTCGTGTTTCGGCTCCTCTGGCTCGGTCACGTCCCAGGGGTAGGTCTTGCGGCGGTTGAGGTTGCTGACGATCTCACGCACGATCGCCAGGGCATGCTCATCGTTCAGCGCATAGTGGTCGGTGACCCCGGACTTGCGGCTATGCACGTCGGCGCCGCCCAGCTCCTCCGCGGTCACTTCCTCGCCAGTCGCGGCCTTCACCAGAGGCGGGCCGCCGAGGAAGATCGTGCCGTTGCCGCGCACAATCACCGTTTCGTCGCTCATCGCCGGAATATACGCGCCACCCGCCGTGCAGGATCCCATTACCGCCGCGATCTGCGGGATACCTTTAGCCGACATCTGCGCCTGATTGTAGAAGATGCGACCGAAGTGGTCGCGGTCAGGAAAGACCTCCGCCTGTAGAGGCAGGAAAGCGCCGCCGGAGTCTACCAGATAAACGCAGGGCAGCTCGTTCTGCTCGGCGATCTCCTGCGCCCGCAGGTGCTTCTTGACCGTCATCGGGTAGTACGTGCCACCCTTGACCGTCGCGTCGTTAGCGACGATCACGCACTCCTGCCCCTCGATAACCCCAATTCCCGTGACGATGCCCGCTGAGGGCGCGTCCCCTCCGTACATTCCCCACGCCGCCAGCGGGTTCAGCTCCAGAAATGGTGTCTCCGGGTCGCAGAGGCGCTCGATACGCTCGCGCGCCAGCAGCTTGTTGCGCGCGCGATGCTTCGCTACCGCGTGCGGTCCGCCACCCTCACGCACGCGCTCCACGCGCTCGCGCAGCTCGGCCATCAGACCAGTGAAATAGGCGTAGCTATCCTGGTATTCCGCGCTGGAACGGTCTATATGACTCTCAAGAACAGTCATTGTCGTGCGCTCTCCTCCCTCGACATCGAGGAAAATCGGAAGCGCGCCCGCGCCACATGCTATGCGAGCGCGCTTCCGCTGGCGAGTATATCCCGCCAGCGGCGGAGCGGCAAGCCACGCGGCGCCTCGCTCTCCGACCCTGACGGCGCAATAACACGGCGAATCCTCTCCGTATTGTAGCCACGCATACGGCGCCCTTGTTCCGTGCGCGAGAAACGAGGGGTTGGAGTGAGCGCGCCCAGTGCTACAATATCCACAAAGTGACATCAGGCCGCGCTCACCGGGGCGCGTTGAGTCATCAGGGTGGCGACATGGCGCAAGACGAACAGGATCAGGCGGGCCTCTCTGCGGAGCGGGAAGCGGCGGAAAGTGAGACCGGGGAACAGCCGCTGGCGCGCGTGCGCTATGGTCTGGGCAAGGAGTTGCTCCTCTATCCCGACAGTTTTGTCCTGCTGCGACGCGAGGAAGCGGAAGCCGACCGGATCAATCTCGCGAGCGTCAAGCGGCTGATCCTGACGCCAGGAGACCCCAATCCCAGCAAGCTGATCCTGATGTTTGACCTGGACGACGGCAATACGATCATCGCCGCCGAGGGTATGACCAGCGTCGGTGAGTTCCGCGCCTTGCTGGCGAAGCTGCGGGATATCGCGCCTCATATCGAGCTGGATCCACCCGATATGGACACCCAGCTCAAGCAGGCGCTCGATATACGCCGCCGCAGCCTGATCGGCTGCTATGGCGCTGTCCTTGGCTTATGCGCCTTGCTCTGGATCATCTATCTCGCCGTCGCCTTTTTCGGCGCCCATTTCGGCTAACGGTAGGAGCAAGGTCTTTTCCTGGAGACAGACGGAGACAGACGGAGACAGACGGAGACAGACGGAGACAGACGGAGACAGACGGAGACAGACGGAGACAGACGGAGACAGACGGAGACAGACGGAGACAGACGGAGACAGACGGAGACAGACAAGCCAGCGGAGCGGCCCCACGCGCCCACAGATGAGCGCGGGGGCCGCTCCGCTGGCTCTCGCCGGACGCGCGACAACGGCGGCGCCGCCAGGCCCTGGCTACGCCAGCGCCTCGTCCAGCTTCTGGCGCAGGTCCGCCAGCGCCCCCAGCAG
>JAKAIY010000207.1 GCA_021814145.1 Chloroflexota bacterium | reverse complement strand
GGGCGCTGGGCGGGCGGCCGCTGACGATCCGCACGCTGGATATCGGCGGTGACAAAGAGATCCTGTATTTGAACCTGCCCAAAGAAGACAACGCCTTTCTGGGCATCCGGGGCATCCGGCTCTGCCTGGCGCGGCCCGATCTCTTCCTGCCGCAATTGCGCGCCATCTATCGGGCGTCGAGCTATGGGGCGATCCGCATCATGTTCCCCATGATCGCGACCCTACAGGAGCTGCGCCAGGCAAAGCGCATCGCTGAGCAGGTACAGCGCGAGCTCCATGCGGGACCTGTGCCGCTGGGGATAATGGTGGAGATCCCCTCAGCCGCCATGATGGCGGAAGAATTCGCTGAGGAGGCCGATTTTTTCTCGATCGGCACGAACGATCTGACGCAATACGCCTTGGCGATGGACCGTTTGCATCCACAGCTGGCCAAGCAGAGCGACGCGCTTCACCCCGCTGTCCTACGCCTGGTAGAGCGTGTGGCGCAGGCGGCGAACCAGGCGGGCAAGCCAGTTGGTGTCTGTGGAAACCTCGCCTCCGATCCCCTTGGCGCACGCATCCTGGCGGGCATGCGCGTGTCGGAGCTGAGCATGACCATTCCCAGCATTCCGACGATGAAGGCGCTCTTACGCGGCCATACACTCGCTGAGATGGAAGAGTTAGCGCGGAAGGCGGTGCGCTGCCGCACAGTTGAAGAAGTCAGGGCGCTCGCATGATAGCAACCATCACTCTCAACCCGGCCATTGACCTGACCGTGCGCGCGGACCACTTTCAACCTGATACCGTCAATCGCGCTCAAGAGAGCCATATCAACGCGGGCGGGAAAGGGATCAATGTAGCCGCTTTCCTGGCGGATTACGGGCTTGATGTTGTGGCGACGGGCTTTCTGGGCGCGCAGAACGCCGATATTTTCGAGCGTCTTTTCGCCACCAAGGGCATTAGTGACCGCTGCATCCGCATTCCTGGCGCTACGCGCATCGGCGTCAAGATCATTGATGAAGCGCGCCAGCAGACAACGGATGTCAACCTGCCGGGCCTGACTCCGCCATCCGAGGCGCTTGACATGCTCTGGTCCACGGTCGCCACGTTGTCGGCGTCATGTGACTGGTTTGCGCTGGCGGGCAACTTGCCCCCTGGCGTCCCCGCAACGCTCTACGCCGAGCTCATTACCTACCTCAAGGAGCGCGGCAAGCGGGTAGTGCTGGATACGAGTGGCGAGGTCTTGCGCGCGGGAATTCAGGCGGGGCCTTCCATCATCAAACCGAATGTGGAGGAACTGCGCGAGCTCACAGGTCTGCCCCTCACTGATGAGCGCGCCATCGCCGCCACCGCGCGCGACTTGCTGGCCGCTGGCGTTGACCTGGTGGCTGTCTCGATGGGCAAGCGGGGCGCGCTCTTCTGTGATCGCCATCAGACGCTGGTCGCTGTTCCGCCGGCCACGCTCGTGAAAAGCGCTGTCGGCGCTGGTGACGCGCTGGTCGCGGGAATCATCGCTGGTCTGGACAAGAGACTGGACCTCGCGCAGTGCGCCAAACTGGCGACCGGCTTTGCCGTCGCGGCGATTTCCACAATCGGAGCCAATCTAGCTTCCCCTCATGTTCCAGAAGCTCACGCACAGCGCGTCGTAACGCGGACGCTCGTAGAACCGGGCGACGTTACCTATGAAAGGAGCCTGCCCGCCACTGAGTAAAGGTCTCTGCGGATTTGCGGCGTCTGACTCAGGTTGGGTCGCCGCGCTGGGCTATCATCTCCCATCGTCTCTCATCGTTAGGAGCAGACGCATATGGCACGCATCGTCGCAGTCACATCCTGTGCGACCGGTATCGCTCATACGTTCATGGCGGCCGAGGGCCTGCAGCGGGGCGGTGAGGCGCTAGGCCACACGATCAAGGTCGAGACCCAGGGTTCTGTCGGTTCACAGAACACCCTTACCGCAGACGAAATTCAGAACGCCGATGTCGTCATTATCGCCGCTGATACCAAGGTTGATCTCGCACGATTCGCTGGCAAGCGGCTCTACGAGACATCAACCAACGCCGCGATCAACAATGGGCAGAAGGTCATAACTGACGCATTGGCGCAGGCGACCGTGAGTGGGAATGGCGATTACCTCGCGCAAGTGCAGGCGGCCAAGGCGGCGCGTTCCGCCAGCCGCCAGGGTGTCTATAAGCACTTGCTGACCGGCGTCTCCTATATGATCCCTTTCGTCGTCGCGGGCGGCATCCTGATCGCGCTGGCCTTCGCGATTGGCGGCTACAAGATCGTCTACTACAGTCCCGCCACGTTGGCGGACCTGACCACAAAATTCAGCGCGAATCCAGCGCAGTCCATCGGTTATGCGCTCTTCGTGATTGGCGCGAAAGCGGGCTTCCTGCTCTTTGTGCCGATTCTTTCGGGCTACATCGCCTTCTCCATCGCTGATCGCCCCGGCCTGGCTCCCGGTATGATCGGTGGCGTGCTGGCTGGCCTCACTGGCTCGGGGTTCCTGGGCGGTATCCTCGCTGGCTTCATCGCGGGATATTTTGTCCTCTGGCTGAATCGCTCGCTTAAACTGCCGCGCAACCTGGCGGGGCTGATGCCTGTGCTCATCCTGCCGCTGGTTGGCTCGCTCGTCGTCGGCTTTCTAATGATCTATGTGATAGGGACACCGATCGCCGCGCTGAACCAGGCGATGGTCCAGGCGTTGCAGGGACTGCAGGGAGCGAACGCTGTTGTGCTGGGTGTCATCCTGGGCCTGATGATGGCGTTCGATATGGGCGGGCCAGTCAATAAGGCGGCATACGCCTTCTCAACCGGGCTGCTGCTCGACCCTAGCCATCCAGTCTATCTGCCTATGGCGGCGGTCATGGCCGCTGGCATGACGCCTCCACTGGGGCTGGCGCTGGCGACCGTGCTGTTCAAGAAGCGCTTCACCAGCGATGAGCGCGAGGCTGGCAAAGCGGCGTGGGTGCTGGGGGCGTCGTTCATCACTGAGGGCGCGATCCCCTTCGCGGCGGAAGATCCATTCCGTGTCATCCCGTCCATTATGGTGGGATCGGCGGTGGCTGGTGGATTGTCGGCGCTGTTTGGCATCGGACTACGTGTGCCACATGGCGGCGTCTGGGTCATGTTTATCCCAGGCGTTGTGAGCAATCTGCCTTTGTACCTGGTTTCAATCGTTGTCGGAACCGCCGTCACAGCGGGCATGCTCTTCCTGCTGAAGCGGCCGGTGGCGGTCGCTGAGGAAGCGCCTTTGACACAGCCAGCGGCGGCGCCAGTGGCGGTCGCGTAATTGTGCGAATATGCCCCACTCTCCTGAGCTAGCGACCGTTCATAACCCTCGCAAGCGGCCTCGATGCGGCGCGTCGGGGCCGCGGTTATAGCGATCACCCAGCCGGAGGGTGAAATTCTCGCGGGCGCGGCTCCATCAATGCGCGCCCGGCGCTCGTAGATCTGCGCCTCAGCCTCGCTGTCCGCTCGCTGCGGTCACCAGTCTTTCATCGCACGAAAACGCCCCGCTGGGATCATCCCGGCGGGGCTTCCTGGCGTACCCGAGAGGACTCGAACCTCCGATCTCTGGCTCCGCAGGCCAGCGCTCTATCCACTGAGCTACGGGTACGTATGCGCATGACGCAAGGGTTCCGCGTCGCGAGCAGGTGTATCGTACCGCATAAGCGCCGGTCGTGTCAAGGGCGCCAGCGAACGCTGATTCATCATGCCCTATGCGCGCGTAGAGCCTGTGGTTTCCGCGTTTTCAGTGGCGACAGGCCTGGATCTGTCCTGTGGCTCTATCTCTGCGTCTGATGGGAATTGCTCGGGGTGCTGTGTGCGCCAGCTGTTCCACACCGCCGTAATCAGTGGCAGCGCGACGCCAGTTACCGGCGCGGCGAAGAGCGCGCCCCACAGTCCGAAGACCTCGCCCGCCCCGAGCGCCGCCAGAATCAGGATGGTCGGATGCACACCGACCGAGCCCCCCATCAGTCGTGGCTGAAGAATATAGCCCTCCAGAATATGAATTAGGATGAACCACACCAGGACCAGCGCGATTGTCAGCCAGCCCTGCGGCCAGGCGAGCAGTACGGCGAACGCTGCGGAGATGGGAGGTCCGATGAAAGGAATGAATTCCAGAAAGAAGGCGACAACTCCCAGCAGTGCGGCGAAAGGCACGCCCAGAACCCACATGCCAAGACCAACCAGCATGCCGATCGAGGAGCAGATCACTACCTGGCCGCGAATGTAGCCGCCAGCGACCCGCTCAACCGTTTCGATGACCAGCAGCCCTCGAGCGCGCTGGCTCAACGGCATGCCAGTGCGGAGCCAGGAGACAACCCGCTGCCCGTCTACAAGCAGATAGATGCTCAGCACGACGACGAGCAAGACATCAAACACCGCGGTGATCGCGCCCGCCAGAATGGGCGCGAGCCCGCCAGCCGCAGCGGCGATCTGTGTGGTGGCATAGTCGCGCGCGGCGGTGATCTGATCAGATCG
>JAKAIY010000206.1 GCA_021814145.1 Chloroflexota bacterium | reverse complement strand
GGGATATCTCATCCTCTTTGGCTCGCTTGTCGGGTATACCTCGTACACCTGGCTTCTGAAGAACGCGCCGCCAGCGCTAGTTTCCACCTACGCTTATGTCAATCCGGTTATCGCAATGATTCTTGGTGTCTTTCTCGCCCATGATGCATTGACGCCTGTCACGATCACCGCCGCCACGATCATTATCGCCGCCGTCGTGCTGATCACGCTGCCAGGGAGCGCCGCCCGCGCTCGGATGCGTCGCGCCAAGGCCCGGATGGTGAAATCCAGTCTGCCAGAGTCCGGGCAGACCGGTGAGCCCGCCGGAGCGGGCACGCGGGGCTAAGCTCTCCCATCCTCAGAGCGTGTTTTGTATTGATGCTGTCATTCATGCGCTTGCCAAACACGCCCATAGTCTCCGACGCCCGTGAAGCGCCGTTCAAGCCACCGCCCGCATACGATACTCTGGCTATCCAACCTCGTGCCCAGCAAGAATGAGGAACGAGCTCATGCAGGTACCAAAGGCGTTCCGTAGCGCATCAATCATGCGCGGCGGCTGGGCGCGCGCCTCGCTGAAGGCTACGCCGCCACCTGTGCTGACGCTGCTCTCCATGACCTCGGTCCAGGTCGGAGCGGCGCTGGCAAAAAGTCTGTTTCATTCCATCGGCCCGGCTGGCGCTGTCCTGCTGCGGGTCGGCCTTGGCGCGTTCATCTTGCTCATCCTGTGGCGACCAAAGCTGTCCGGCTACACCTGGCGTGAGTACCGCTGGGCGCTGCTCTTTGGGGGAGTGCTGGCTGCTATGAACTTCACCTTCTATCAATCGCTGGACCGCATTCCGCTGGCAGTCGCCGTCACAATAGAGTTTGTCGGCCCCCTGAGCGTGGCCCTGCTCGGCTCACGCCGCCTGATCGATCTGCTCTGGGTCGCGTTGGCCGGCTCCGGGATTGTCCTGCTCGCCCCCACTGGCCTCTTCGGCGGCATCGCTCTGGATCCGCTTGGTGTCGGCCTGGCGCTGCTGGCAGGCGTCTTTTGGGGCGTCTATATCCTGCTCAGCGCGCAGGTGGGGCGATCGTTCTCCGGCGTGGCAGGGTTGGCGTTGGCCATGGTCGTCGCTGCGGTGGCGCTGCTGCCGGTAGGCGTCTTGGGCGCTGGCGCCGACCTGCTGAATGGTCGTGTGCTGCTGCTCGGCGCGGCGCTCGCTTTGCTTTCCTCAGTGCTGCCCTACTCCCTGGAACTGGAAGCGCTGCGACGGCTCTCCGCGCGGGTATTTGGGGTGCTGATGAGCCTGGAGCCAGGGATTGCCGCGCTGGCCGGCCTTCTCCTGCTGCACGAGCAGCTTGGGCTGCGCGCCGTGGTCGCCATTGCCCTGGTTATTGCCGCCTCGCTTGGCGCCACCCAGATTCGCAAGCAGGGAGAAGCCTCAAAAGACTAGCAGCGGTTTTGCAAATGGACGGTATCGTTCATTGCTCTACAAGACACGCCCTCAAAGCGGCGCCGGGTTCTCATCACGCGGTACACTCTGAGCGTCGCTCTCCACTCAGAGCGACGCATCGTTATGGATGGCGGCGCGGGAGACGGCGGGATAGCCTGCCTCCCGGCAATAGACAAATGGAGGCGAGGGTGAAAGTCGCGTACATCTTCAGCACGGGGGGCCACAATGTCTCGTACAAGCTGGGCAAGATGATCCTTCCACAACTTGAAGAGGGCCGGCACGGCGCGGAAGTCGTCGGTATGTTCTTCTTCGACGACAATACCTACGCGCTGCGCAAGGGCGATCCACTGGGCGAGCGGCTTGGCAGGTTCGCGCGCGAGCATGGCATGCTGCTGATGCTCTGCGACCAGTGCGCCACCGAGCGCGGATTGGCTGAGCCCGACGGCGAGGGCGGGTATCGCGCGGTGGATGTGGTGGAGGGTGTGCGTGTGGGTTGCTTTCCTGACCTGTACGCCGCGCTGGCGGGCAATCCGCCCGATCAGGTGATTACACTGTAGCGCAGACGGATACCGCGACCGGGTCGCGCCCACCGCAACGCTGGCGCGGCCCGCTACGTAGAAAAAGTCGCTATGAGCGCTACAGAGCGGGCTACCCGCACAAATACGACGTTACAACTGACCGTCGCCGAGGAGCTTGGCGCGCCGCGCGGGGCCGCGTATATCAGCTCCGCGGCGCTGGCCGCGCTCGACTGCCAGCCCGGCGATGTCATCCTCATCCAGAGCGCGCGCGCCACCGTCGCGCGGATATTCCCCCCACCCGTTGAATCCCCCGCCGCTATCCTGCCCTCACTGGATGGCGAGATCCATATGGACGGGCTGGTGCGCCGGAACGCGGGCGCGTCGCTGGGCGAGCTGGTGAGCGTGCGTCGGGTCGAGCCGCAGGCGGCGGTGAGCGTGGCGCTGACGCCAGCCGGTGGCTCGGCGGCGCTGAGCGAAGTGGAGATGGCGCATGTGGCGCGCGCGCTCAAAGGATTGGTGGTGGTCGCGGGCGATCTGGTCCGTGTCACGGGAATGGGGCTGGCGGCGCGCGAGTTCCAGATCTTTTCAACCAACCCCGCCACCGTGGTGACGCTGGAGGGAGGCACGAGCGTGCGCATCCAGGCGCCCGGCGGCGGATCCGCGCCCCAGGCTGGCCAGGTCACGTATGAGGATATCGGCGGGCTGGGACAGGAGCTGACACGCATCCGTGAGCAGATTGAACTGCCGCTCAAGCATCCAGAGCTGTTTGACCGGCTGGGCATCGAAGCGCCCAAGGGAGTACTGCTCTACGGGCCGCCGGGGACGGGAAAGACGCTGATCGCGCGCGCGGTGGCGACCGAGAGCGGGGCGAAGTTCTTCAGCCTCAGCGGGCCGGAGATCATTGACAAGTTCTATGGCGAGAGCGAGGCGCAGCTGCGACGGGTCTTCGCTGACGCCCAGAAGAACGGGCCAAGCGTGATCTTTATTGACGAGATTGACGCCATCGCGCCCAAGCGCTCCGAGGTCTTCGGTGAGGTGGAGAAGCGTGTGGTGGGACAGCTGCTGACGCTGATGGACGGCTTGCGCTCGCGCGGGCAGATTGTCGTCGTCGCGGCCACCAACCGGGCTGACGCGATTGACCCCGCGCTGCGTCGGCCCGGACGCTTCGACCGCGAGATCGCCTTGCACGCGCCTGATTACCAGGGTCGTATCGAGATCCTGCGTATTCACAGCCGCGATATGCCCCTGGCGAATGATGTGGACATCAGTGAGCTGGCGCGCATCACGCCAGGCTTTGTGGGAGCTGACCTGGCGGCGCTGTGTCGCGAGTCGGCGATGTCCGCGCTGCGGCGCACTTTCCCGCGCGCCGTGCTGACGAGCGGCAGCATCCCCACCGATCACTTGCTGGCGCTGACGGTGACGATGGCGGACTTCGCAGACGCGCTGCGTGGTATCGAGCCGTCCGCCGCGCGTGAAGTCGCGGTAGAGATGGGGCGCACGACCTGGGACGATGTGGGTGGGCTGGAGCAGGTGAAGCGGACGCTGATCGAGACGATCGAATGGCCGCTGCGCTACCCGGAGCTGTACGCGGCGATGGACCTGGAGCCGACGCGCGGCGTGTTGCTCTCAGGCCCGCCGGGGACGGGCAAGACGCTGGTGGCGCGGGCGCTGGCGACGGCCTGCCAGGCGAACTTCATCTCGGTGAAGGGGCCGGAGCTGCTCTCCAAGTGGGTGGGCGAATCGGAAAAGCGGCTTGCGCGCATGTTTGAGGAATACCAAGAAGCCCGTAGAAGGTCTGGCTCAGCACCGGGCAGATGGTGGTGCAGGTGGTGAAGATGAAGTTCAGCACCACCGGCTTCCCGTCGTCGAGCTCCGCGGGGAGGGACACGCTCTTGCCGTCGTCCCGCACCAGGTCGATCGCGGGCAGCGCGTAGTCCGCCGTCGAGCGCGTCGCCCGCTTCATCGACATCATCATCTGGTGGTGGTGGGCGTGCGGGTCGGCCGCCTCCTCGGCGCGGGCCTGGGCGGGGAGGGAGGCGAGCAGGCCGGCGGCGGCCAGGGCGGCGGCGATCTTCCTCGGGGCTCTCATGGCGGGCTCCTCACTCCGGCCGCGCGAAGCGCGAGTCCGCGAGCGGCGGGTTCACGGTCACCTTCTCGACGAGGATCTTCTCGGAGCCCCGGACGCCGTCCACGGTGGTCTCGAGGACGTGCGGGATCATCAGCCCGTCCACCGGCCGGTAGTCGCGCAGGGTCGTCCACACCGTCCGGGGCTTCCCGTCCATCCGGCGCGACCCGTCGACCTTCACGTCGAGCCAGGTGCTGGCGTCCACCCAGACGTGCCGCACCTGGCCGTCGTCCAGGGTGACCTTGAGCTTGTAGGCGTCGCGGCCCTCGACCGGCTCGGTGCCCTCCAGCTCCACCCGGCTGCCCTTCGCGGCGTAGTCGATGAGCGGACCGTCCAGCTCCGTCTGCATCGAGGCCTCCCGCAGCTCCTCGGGGCTGAACGGCTCCACCTCGTGCCGGCCCAGGAACGGGCGCACCTTCCAGCCCCGGGCCCCG
>JAKAIY010000068.1 GCA_021814145.1 Chloroflexota bacterium | reverse complement strand
TCTACGCCGCGGCCTTGCTGATTGGGTATTTCCTGCAATCGCGGCTCCCGCTGCCGTTTCTTCCGCAGCCCTATGGGATGGCGCTGGGGGGCGTGACGCTCGCGCTCGGCGTGGCGCTGGCCCTGGCCAGCATTATCACCATGCTGCGCGGCAAGGGAACGCTCAATACCAACGCCGCGTCGGCGGAGCTTGTGACGTCCGGGGTGTACCGCGTCTCACGCAATCCCATGTATGTCTCGAACGCGCTGATGTACACCGGATTCGCGTCGCTGCTTGGCGCGACCTGGGCGCTGGTCTTCCTGCCGCTGCTCATCATCTACACGCAGGTCGCCGTTATCCTGCCCGAAGAGCGTTTCCTCACGCGCCACTTCGGCGACGCCTACCGCGCGTACGCCGCCCGCGTGCGCCGCTGGCTCTAATGTCCCCTGTGCGCGCACGCGCTAGAGCAGCAGCAGCCCCCGGCGCGCCGCTGTTGTGACCGCTTCCGTGCGGCTGGCGGCGCCCAGCTTGGTCATGATCGCCGAGACGTGAAACTTGACCGTGTGTTCGCTAATGCGCAGGCGCTGGGCGATCTGCTTGTTGGGGATGCCCTGGGCCAGCAACTGGAGCACTTCATGCTCGCGCGCGGTCAGCGGCTCGCCGCTCGCGGGCGTTCCATCGCTGGCGGCGCGCGGCGGCGTGATGGCCGCCAGCGCCTGCGCGGCCAGGCGGCGATCAAGCGTGGTCAGGCCGCCCGCGACAGCGGTCGTGGCGGCGATGATCTCCTCCGCGCCCGCGTCGCGCGGCAGCGCGCCAAACGCCAGCCCCGCGTCGGTCACGAGCCGCGCCAGCGCGACTGCCCGGTCCAGCGCGCCATCGCGCTGGCGCGGCTCACGCGGCCCGCGCCGTTCCGCCCGCGCCACCGCGCCCGTGGCCGCCCCCAGCGCGACCATGCCGCGCGCTGGCCGCAGCTGGCCGAGCCATCCGCTGACCGTCTCGGCATCCGCGCCTTCATCCACCTCCGCCAGCAGCACATCCACCTCGCCGGCCTGTGGCGTGGCGCCCGCGCCCTGCCCCACGACCGTCCAGCCTGGCTGCTCGCGCGCCAGCGCCGCAAGCCCCGCGCGAACGGTTGGATAGGGTGACAGGATATAGATTCGCATGCTCGTGTACTCAACAAGGGTCTGCCGCGCCAGCCCGGTTTCTTCGCGTCAATGCGCGGCGCGAGAAGCCGGGCGGTTCACAGGCCGTGGCTCCTGGACGGATGGGACGGCGCGGTAATGCGTGTTGCGCCTCCCTGGATAGGATACCGCCGGGAGCCAGGGCGCTCCAACACGCGCTCATCCCGCGAAAACCCGGGCGCGCGGACGCCATCACGGGAGCGATGGGCGCGAGGGAATGGCGAAAGGGCATAGCGCCCGGCGCTCGTGGCCGGGGCGCTATGCCCTTGTCCGCTCCCGCGTCGTGGAAAGCGCGCACAGCGGACTGGCGCTTTCCACGCGGGTTTTCAGCCTATGAGAGGTTGGCCAGCGTGTCGCGCTGGTCAGTGGTGTGGCTCTTCGCCGCCAGTTCCGCCACCGCGGCTTCATCGGCGGCGCCGCGCGCCCAGCCCGCGCCATGCGCGCCCGCCTCCAGCGCGACCTGTGGGCGGGCCGTCTGCTCCGCCAGGTCGTGAAGCTGCGCTTCGAGCCATTGCGCGGCGCTCTCATGCATCAGCACATTGAGCAGTTCCGTCGCGCGCGTCTGGCGCTCGCGGCGGGGCATTGTCAGCGCGTCATACAGCGCGTTGGCGATCGCCTGGGTGTCGGTTGGCGGCACGCCCAGCACATACTGGCCGAGCTGTTCGTAGGCGCCCGCCGTGCGCGAGAGCACCACCACGCCCTTGCGCTCGTTGACCAGCGCGGCTTCCTTGACGACCAGGTTCATGCCATCAATCAGCGGGTTGACGAGCAGCGCGTCGTATTCACGCATCATCGCCAGCGCCCGCGCGCGGTCATTGCCAAAGATCGCGATGATTGGCTGCCAGCCGGGCGTGCCGAAGCGCCTGTTGATGCGCGTGATCGTCGCCTTGGTCTCGCGCATCACCGCGCGGTACTCCGGCAGCCCCTCACGCGAAGGCACCAGCAGCGCCACGAACGTCACCCGCTCGCGCAGCCGCTTATGCTCGATCAGCATGCGCTCGAAGGCGCGGAAGCCGGTGATGATATTCTTCGTCGGCTCTACGCGATCAACCCGCAGGATGATCTTGTGGTCTGGCGCGGGACGCGCCTTCGCCAGCAGCGCGCTGGTCTCCTGGTCAGCGTATCCGTTCGCCTGGGAGAACACCTCGGACGGCGTGGCGGCGATCGGGTAGACCCGCGCGCTCACCCGCCGGCCCTCCACCAGCAGCGCGCCGGTTTCGCCGGGCTGGCGCTGCGCCAGGTCGGCGTCTGGCAGGAAGCGCCGCACGCCATCCACGAAGTTGCGCGCGTCGCGCTCTGTCTGGAAGCCGGCGATGTCGTTCGCCGCCAGCCCGGAGAAGATCGCCTGCGTGACCGTCTCGGGCAGGAGCTCCCAGTAGCGCGGCTCTGGCCAGGGAATGTGGACGAAGTGCGCCAGCCGCGCCCACGGCAGCTGCTCGCGCACAATGCCCGGAGCCAGGTAGAGGTGGTAATCCTGGAACAGCACGGGTGTCCGCTCGCCGGTGAGCTCGATCTCGCGCAGCGTCGCGCGGGCCACCGCCTCATTGACGGCGCGATAGCCCTCGTCCCAGTCGGTCATCGCCCGGGCCGAGACTGGCGAGACACCCGGCTGCAGGAGGTAATGCTGGGTGAACCACAGCACCTGATTGCTGATGCCGTCGTAGTAGCGGCGGTAGACCTCCTCCGGCATATCTACCAGCCGCAACGCGATATTCGGAAAGGCCTCCAGGGTGGGAGCGGCCCGCCTGGCGTTGGCTTGCGCGAACTCACGGTCAGCCTCATTCATCGCCAGCGCGATCCACGTTACCTGGCGTCCCTGTGTGGCGGCCAGCAGGCCGCTGACGACGCCGCCCGCGCCCGGGCGACCCGTTAGCGCGCCCGTCTCCGGGTCGCGCTCGAAATTAACTGGCCCGCGGTTGCTGACGATGATGATACGCTCGCCATTCAGGCGATTATCCCCCGCCGCGTCAAAGCGCTTGTCCGCGCCCGTCCCATCCTTGCGTATCCTCGTGGCGTCACGCGTGAAGCCATCGCCTGTGGCGAAGTCCCGCTTCCACGTCATGAGATCCTCCCTCTTCTTGCGCGCTCTTCCCATGCGCTTCTACTTATCTCCAGAGTCTAGCTTCGCACGCGCCTCTAAGACCGATGTGATACAAAACTAAGATGAACATAAGAAATGGCGCTGACCCGTTCGCCCTCGCGCGGCCAGCCTTGAGGATGGTGTGAGGTCGCGCCAGGCCTGGCGCTCTCGCCTACGCGCCTGAGCGTGTCAGGTCACAGCGGGTCAGATCCTCCAGTGGGATGGCGTACAATGGAGCCCGAGATCCTGAGATTCTGAGATTTTGAGAACCTGATGTCGCGCGCCGGATTGCGCGGAACACGGATATCCCAAAGATATTCTTCAGGATAGTTTTTATCCAGAAGGTGAGCGCAGACCATGAAAGCCCATATTCTCGCGGTTGACGATGACAAACGCATCACCCAGATGTGGCGTCGCGCCCTCGCGTATGAAGGATATAGCGTAGATGTGGCCCATTCAGGGGCCGACGCGCTGTCCAAGGCGCTGGAACATCCGCCCGATCTGTATATCCTTGATGTTATGCTGCCTGGCATGACGGGCTTCGAGTTATGCCAGCGGCTGCGCGCGTCGGGCGATCAGACGCCTATCCTGATGATTACCGCGCGCGACGCGGTGACTGATCGTGTCAAGGGGCTGGACACGGGCGCCGACGACTACCTGGTGAAGCCCGTGCAACTGGAGGAACTGACCGCGCGTGTGCGCGCGCTCCTGCGACGGCGCAACCCGGAGCAGGCGGAGGTGCTGCGCTTCGCCGATATCGAGCTGGATACCGGCTCGCGCATGGCGCGACGGGGCAAGCGCGAGATCGAGCTTTCGACCACGGAATATGAGTTGCTGGCGCTGTTTATGCGCCGCCCACGCCAGGTGCTCACACGCGATATTATTATGGAGCGGGTCTGGGGCTATGATTTCGGCGGCGAGTCGAATGTGCTGGAGGTCTACGTCGGGTATTTGCGGAGCAAGCTCGAGGCGGGTGGCGAGCCGCGCGTGATTCAGACGGTGCGCGGCGCGGGCTATGTGCTGCGTGAGAAGAGCGAGATCGCGGACGCGTAAGCGTGGGGGAAGGCAGGCGCGCGATGAGTTATCGTGAGGCGCGCGATCAACAGCATAGCGGGGTGGCTCCCGCCGGTCAGGAGCAGCCCTCGTGGTACAACTCCGGGCGTTCGCCGCTCGCGCGCCTGCGCGACTGGATCGCCCGGCGCCTCTCGATCCGCCAGCGGCTGACGCTCTGGTACGCCAGCCTGCTCACGCTGATCCTCACCGTGCTGAGCGCGGTGACGTTCGCCGTGGCGCAGAACCAGATCCAGAGCAACCTGAACGCTGATATCCGCTCGCGCGCCATCTCCATCGCCAATGCGCTCCAGCACGAGGAATACACCTCCTCTGGAGGGTCGAGCGTGCTCCAGCCGTCGGCGACCCCCGCTCCGAACGCGACCTCATCCGCGACCGCGACGCCTGACAAGGCCCCAACCGCGACGCCCAGCCAACCGGCGAGCCCGACCGCGACTCCCAACGGAGCGGCGAATTCAAGCGCCACGCCGAACTCCACGCCCGACCCGGCGACCAACGCCGCCATTCAGCGCCAGCTCACCCTGAGCGTGCCGGATGCGCTCGGCCATCTCGACCTCGGCTTCGAGGTGCTCGATACACGGGGCAGGCTGAAGTATCTGGCGCCTTCGCTCAATGACCGCACGCTGCCAATCAATTACGTTGTGGTGGATGGCGCGCTGCGGGGGCAGCCGGGGTCCTATACCATGCGCTCCGATGGCTCGCTCCTCTCGATCTACGCCCAGCCAATCATGGTGGATAGTCAGGCGCTCGCCCACAACGTCGCGCCCAGCGGAGCGACCCCGCGCGTCGCGAGTCCCTCCGTGGCGGATGGCTCCCAGGAAATCATTGGCGTCGTGCTGGTGGCGAAATCGCAGGATGACGTCAATAATGCGCTCAGCACGCTTCTGCGCATTCTGCTGATTGGCGAGCTGATCGCCATTTTCTGCGCCACGCTGGGCGGCTGGCTGATCGCTGAGAACGGCCTGCGCCCGATCGCCACGATCACTCGCGCCGCCAGCGCCATCGCGCGCAACGTCAGCGCGGCGGACCTTGGCACGCGGGTCGTCTATCGCGGCGCGAAGGACGAGGTCGGTGAGCTGGTTTCCACGTTCAACGATATGCTTGCCGCGATTCAGGAGACCGCCGGAGCGCAGCGCCGCTTCGTCGCCGACGCCTCGCACGAGTTGCGCGCGCCCCTTACCACCATTCGCGGCAATCTGGAGCTGCTGCGCCAGGCGTCCAACCTGCCGGAGCCGGACCGCGCCGCCCTGCTGGATGACGCCTACCTGGAAGTGGAGCGCATGACGTCGCTGGTCAGTGACCTGCTGCTGCTGGCGCGGGTAGACGCGGCGGCGGCCAGCCACGGGCGCGGCGAGATGGAGCTGCGGGAGCAGCTCACGGGCCGCCGCGAACTGGTCGAGATAGATCAGCTCGCGATGGACCTGTTGCGCGCGGGCCAGGCGCAGCTGCGGGTGCTGCGCAAGCAGGTCAGGCTCTCTGTCACCACGCTCGCGCCCGTCACCGTGATGGGCGACCCTGGGCAACTGCGCCAGCTTGGCATGATCCTGCTGGATAACGCGCTCAAATACACCCCCAGCGGCGGCCAGGTGCGCCTGGCGGTGACGCAGACCGGCCCGCTGGTGTCGCTGACGATCGCTGATACGGGCATTGGCATCACGCAGAAAGATTTGACGCACATTTTCGACCGCTTCTATCGCGCTGACGAGGCGCGCGCGCGCGACGAGCATGGCAGTGGCCTTGGCCTGGCCATCGCCCGCTGGATCGCCGAGGCGCATCAGGGTGAGATCAAGGTCGAGAGCGAGCCGGGCAGGGGCGCTGTCTTTACCATCCTGCTGCCAGTCGCGCGCCACCTGTCTTCCGACCAGTCATCGCCGCGCATCGCCACTGGACGGCGCAAGCGTGTCCGCCCGCGCGCAATGTCGCCGCTCTCGCTGGACGCGATCCGTCCGCTGGCGCGGCTGGCGAAATCCGTCTCCCGCCCGCGCAAGCCGGGTGAGCTCCCCGACACGTCTACCGGAAAGGGGGCCTCGCGGCCCAGGCGCGCTGTCGCGCCGCCTCCCACGCGCGCGCCCTCGTCAGGTGGACGCTCGGGCAGCCGTCACTCCATTCCCCCCCGGCGCTGAGCGCGGGTAGCCCCAAACATTCAGGAAACGTCCCCGCATCCCTGGCTTTGCGCTCTGGGACGCGGGGACGCCGACCTCAGGAGGCGACGGGCAGCGCGCCGGAGTCGAACTGGGGAATCCAGCCCTCGACGCCGCTGACGTACCAGGGATTCTGGATGCCGTACTGGTCGGTGTAGCCCGCGCCCTCGTTGTAGGCGCTGAGCGTCATGTCGAGCAGCGTGTTATCGCCAGTCGTCGCGCTGTAGGGGCAGCTCCAGACGTCCCCACTCGTCGAGGGCAGCGCGGCGTATTCGGGATGGCTGGGGTCGTTGTAGACGGCGGCGCAGAAACTGTCGGGGTTCACCGTGCCGTCGGCGTTCAGGGTGTCGGGATACTGGAGGCCCGCCTGTTGATAGTAGGCGGCGATGGTATAGGCCCCGGGGCTGGTTGGCGAGGAGCCGCCGTTGTCACCCCAATAGCTATAGAAACAGCTGAGCCACTTGAGGTATTTGGCGCCCAGGTCGGCGTTGCCCTCCAGCGTGTAGGGGTCGTCGCTGGTGGCGACGAGGTTGCAGGCCGGTACGACGACACTGTTCAGCCAGGGATAGGTGTAATACTGGATCTGCATCAGGCCGATGCCGCCGTCGCAGGAAAGGACATCCACGTGCCAGCGGCTCTCCTGCCAGGCGACGGCCTTGAGCAGGTTGGCGGGCAGACCGTATTTGAGGGCCGCCGCGTCAAGCGCCGCCGCGATGGTCGCCTGGTCGGGATTATCGCCCAGATAAACGGGGCAGGTCGCGCAGGTCGCGGTCACGGTCGCGGTCGCCTGCCCAAATCCGACGGTCGCGGTCGGCGTCGCTTCGGCGGGCGTGGCGGTTTCGGCGGGCGTGGCGGCGCCTGTCGCGGTCGCGCCGGGGGTCGCGGTGGCGTTGCTGACGGTGGGGATAGCGGTCGGCGTTGTGGCGGGTGGCGTGGCGACCTCGCAGCTGTTCTGGGCTCTCGCCTTGCCTAGCGTGGCGAAGAGCGCGTCATGCGGCAGTTCTGGCGTGCGCGGAATCTTGAACGCCACGGCGGGCGCCGTCGGCAGAACCAGCTGGTACGACAGGCCGCCGGGTATCTCTCCAGAAGGCGTATTCGTCGCGTGCGCGCTGGGGTTTGTGGTGGACGCGCTGAATAGGGCGCGCGCGCCCGGCACGATAACGCCAGTCAGCAGCAGGACCGTCACACCGAGCAGCGCGAGCGCGCAGCCCGCTGGCACGATCCGCGAGCGCGCCCCCGACAGTCGCTGTCTGATTGATCTTCGCTCGCGCATAGGCGGGACCTCCCTCTGGTGGCGCGGGTACGGCGACCATCGCCGGATTGGTTTACCGGTTGTGAACTCGTGTACGGATGAGCTCACGGTTTAGTTTGAGAGCCTGCTCACATCCGGGCCACACACGGCGCGCGAGCGCGCCAGCCATGCGGCCCGGGCGGGCGTCACGAAGGGACCGGCAGCGCGCCGGAAGCGAACTGGGAAATCCACCCCTCGACGCCGTTGACGTACCACCAGTTCTGGATGCCGTACTGGTCGGTGTTGTCGGCGCCTTCGTTGTAGGCGCTGAGCGTGATGTCGAGCAGCGTGGCGTCGCCGGTCGTCGCGGTGTAGGGACAGCTCCAGGGGTCGTGGAGGGTGGACGGCAGCGCGGGATAGTAGCCGTAGGCGTTGAAGACCGCGGCGCAGTAGCTGTTGGGATTGGCCGCTCCAGTGGAGGTATAGGAGTCGGGATAGGGTAAGCCCGCCTGCTGATAATACCAGTCAATCGTGTAGGGGCCGGGGCTGCTTAGGGAAGCGACCGAGCCGTTATTGCCCCAGTAGCTGTAAAAGCAGCTGAGGTACTTGAGGTATTTGGCGCCCAGGTCGGCGTTCCCTTGAAGGGTGTAGGGATCGTAATTGGTGACGCCCAGATTGCACGCGGAGACCGCCTGGCTGTTGAGCCAGGGGTAGGTATAGTACTGGATCTGCATCAGGCCGATGCCGCCATCGCAGGAATACACATCTTCATGCCAGCGGCTCTCCTGCCAGGCGACGGCTTTCATGAGGTTTGTGGGGATACCGTAGAGGCCGCCAGCGGTTTCGAGCGCGGCCGCGATCTGGCTCTGGCTGGGATTATTGCCGGCATAGTACGGGCAGGAGAGACAGCCCGCCGGGGCAAGCTGGCTGAACAGCGTGGCGGCTGTCCCTGTGGCGCCGCCCGTGGCCGTGCCCGTGGCCGTGCCTGTGGCCGTCGCGGTCGCCGTTGAGGCGACTGTCGCGGTGGGCGCGCTGGTGGCGGTTGGCGTCGGCGTGGACGGCGATGGGGTCGGCGTGCTGCAAAACTGGGAGAAGATGGCGTCACCGCTGCTGGGCGCGCCAGTGGGCGCGGGCGGCGGCGACGCGGGCGGTGGTGGCGGTGGTGGTGGTGGTGGCGGCGTCTTGGGCGTCGAGGCCGCCTTGTGGAGGGTCGCTGTTGGGCTGGGGATGACCGTGCTCGTGGGCGGCAGGGCGGTGTTGGTCATGGTGGGAGCGGCGACCAGCGCTTCTGGTGTCCGCGAAGTCGCGCCGCCGAGCGTGTTGAGCGCCAGCGCCACGCTGACTGTCAGCAGGACCAGCAGCGCGGCGGTGGAGACGATAGCCAGCCGTGTCCGCGGCGTTCCAGTGGATGCGATGGCGCGCCACTGCGCCTGGAGCCGCTCGCGCATCATGCTCCACATGCCCAACACGTCCATGCGTTTGCCCCGGCTCCTCTCATCCAGGCTGGCGCCGCCAGTTCGCGCGGCCCCCTTCCCCGGCGCGCCATCGCGGCGCGCCCGCCATTCTCCACACAAGATGAAACGGCTGCCACGCCCGCCTGTAACGAGCGTGCGCGCTGGGAGGGACGGGAAGGCTATGCGTTGTTGGGCCTGGCGAGCGCTTGCCGTCGAGGAGCGGCGCGGTCAGCGAGGCCTTATGCGCCTTCGCCCGCGCCGGATTCCAGACGCTGGTTCTTGGCGCGCGACTCAGCGGCGATCTCGGCCTGATAGGCCAGCATGCGCTCGCGCAGGGTGGGGTCCGACGTGGCGAGGATGCGGACGGCGAGCAGCCCGGCGTTGCGGGCGTTCCCAATGGCGACGGTGGCGACGGGAACCCCGGCGGGCATCTGGACGATGGAGAGGAGCGAGTCCAGGCCGCGCAGCATCTCAGTGGGAACGGGGACACCGATTACAGGGAGGGGGGTGTGCGAGGCGAGCATGCCAGGGAGGTGCGCGGCGCCACCCGCGCCGGCGATGATAACCCGCAAGCCGCGCGCGTGCGCCGTGCGGCCATACTCCGCCATATCGTCGGGGGTGCGATGGGCGGAGACGATGCGGACCTCGTGCGGCACGCCGAATCGCTCCAGCATCTCCGCCGCGCCGCGCATGACCGGAAGGTCCGAGTCGCTGCCCATCACGACGCCTACCAGCGCTGTCATACCCCGGCCTCCCTCATCGTCCGCCGCTCGTCTGGAATCATCGCCGATCATCGCGTCTGGAAGGCGTGTCGCGCCTGGCTCCGCGCGCATCTCATAGCTCAAGGGTAGGCGCGGGCCGGGCGGATGTCAAGCGGCGGACGGACGCGAGAGTGGGCCTGCGCTGCGCGGATGCGGCGCGCAATGACGTTTTCAATACAAGCGATCAGCTTGCTGGATCGAACAGCGCAGACCAGATTGTCACGCTCCCGAGGCATGCGTCTAGCGGTCAATCGGGATTGCGCGGCTTCCGCGACCGGCTGCTCAGCGGAAGAGCCAGGGCAGAGCGAAGACCAGCGCGGCGCCCCAGAGGACGTAGGCCAGGGCGCCACCGCGCGCCAGCCGCTGGAGGGCGGCGATCCAGTCGCCCGCGCGCCCCGCCCGCGCCTGCGCGACCAGCGCCAGCGCCAGCAGCGTGATGTTGAGCAGGTTCCAGCCGATCACCGCGACGCGGTTCATCGTCAGTCCGTCCACGGCGGCGCGGTAGAGGATGGCGGCGAAGAGGTAGAGGCTGACGACCAGCGCGAGGGCCGCCAGCGCGATGATCCCGGCGCGCAGCCAGCGCAGATAGCGCGACGGGAAGACATCCGCGCCCATCGGGATGACGCCGACCAGCAGACCCATCAAGGCGAAGAGCGCGCCGTTGAAGGCGATCAGCGCGTTGCGCTGCTGGAACGGCTCGGCGAAGTTGGCGGGAACCAGCGCGAGGTAGATCACCAGCGTCACCAGCGTCAGCGGCAGCAAGGCGTGCATGGCGATAGCGAGGATCTTGCCAAAGCCGCGATAGAAGCCCTGCTCGCCCGCGCGGCGGCTGGGGTCATAGGCGCTGGCGAGAGCGAGCGTCACGATCAGGCCGCCGCCGCTGACCAGCGCGCGGATCACTGTGGCGCTGGGCGTGACGCCGAGGGTGGCGAACGTGGCGACCGAGAGCCCGACGAAGATGGCGCCCGCGATGGTGTACACACCCGCTACGCCGGTCGTCTCCAGCGATTTGGTGAGCATGCCGAAGAGGTCGCGCGGGCTGGGCCGCAAGCCGAGCGCGACGATGCCCACCAGCGCCCAGGAGAGCAGCAGGTTGTGGAGGATCATCAGGTCGAGGTAGCCGCTCTGGCTGGCGGGGGTTTGGCTCTGTGAGACGTACCAGATGTAGGCCGGGAGCGCCACCAGCGCCAGGCTTGCGCCCGCCGCCAGGGCGAAGCCGCGCCGCGCGCTCAGCGTCAGATACCAGATGAGGGCCAGCGCGGCCAGCGACGGCCAGAGCAGCGCCGCGACGGGCGCGCGATTGGGCAGCAGCCAGGTGGGATCGCTGACGGCGAAGAAAGCGAGCCAGAGGACGAGCCCCAGCGGCGCGGCGATCCACCAGCCCGCGCCGAGTCGCCACGCGCCGTGGCCCATCTGCTCGGCGTAGTCCAGCCGGGCGCGCCAGGCGGAGAAGAGACCATCGCCTGGCGCTTCCGCCGCGACGGCGCGCAGTCCCGCCGCGAACCGCCGCGTCTCGCCAGCCCGTCGCGCCTGCTGATAGAGCCGCTCGATGCGCTGGGCGTCGGCGCCCGCCTCGCGAATCGCCATGCCATAATCGAGAGGGCGCCCATCGCCCGCGGAGATGTCCATAAGACGCCTCCTCCTTGAAAGCCCGCGTCAACCGTCGCGCCAGCGCTCGCCACGCCTGGCGGCTGGCGACAGCATACGCGACCAGCGCGACGCGGGGCAAGCGGGAAGCGTCGTCCGTTTGGTCTACCGCATGCGGCGCGGGAGGGATGGGCGAGGCATGCGCCAACAAAGCGAGAGCGCGCGAGGAGTGGCGAATGACGCTGGATGATACTGTGGCGGAGCGGCGGCTGGAATGGCTGCGGCTGGCCGCCGCGCGGCTACGCGAGCGGGTCATGGCTGGCCTGCGAATGGAGAGCGCCGAGCGGCTGGCGGAGACGGCGGGCGTGCGCGGCGGTGATCTGGTCTACCGGCTGGACGAGCACGCCGGGGAGGCGCTGCTGGCGGTCTGCGAGGAGTGGGGGCGTGAGGAGCCGTTTCTGCTGATCGCCGAGGGGCTGGAAGGCGGAAAGCGCGTCTTCCCGGCGGGCGCGGCGCCTGAGAAGCTGGCGTTTACGCTGATCGTGGACCCGGTGGACGGCACGCGCGGGCTGATGTATGGCAAGCGCAGCGCATGGGCGCTGTTTGGGGCCGCTCCCGCGCCACGCGCCGGATTCTGGCCGGGGCTGGCGGACATCACGCTGGCGCTGCAAGCGGAGCTGCCCACGCCGCGCGCCGCGCTGGCGGATACGCTGTGGGCGGTGGCGGGAGGCGGCGCGCACGGCGAGACCGTGGACCTGCGCGACGGGAGGGTGACGCGATTCACGCCGCGACCGAGCGGCGCGGCGGGCCTGGCGGGCGGTTTCGCCTCATTCGCCAAGTTCTTCCCCGGCGCCAGGGCGCGCACCGCCATGATTGAGGAGGCGTTTTTTCGCGAGGTGATAGGGCCGCCGCCGGAAAACGCCCCGCAGGTCTTCGACGATCAGTACATCAGCTCCGGCGGGCAGCTCTATGAGCTCATGGTGGGGCATGACCGCTTCGTGGCCGATGTGCGGGCGCTGTTCGCGGGGCGCGGGCTGGCGGCGTCGCTCTGCGCCCATCCGTATGATCTGTGCGCGGAGCTGATCGCGCGCGAGGCGGGAGTGGCGGTCCGCGACCCCTGGGGTGAGCGGCTGCGCGCCCCGCTGGATACGGAGACGCCTATCGCCTGGGTAGGCTATGCCAGTGAGGCGCTGCGGGCGGAGCTGGAGCCAGCGCTGGGGCGGGCGCTGCGGGCGGAGCTGGGCGCGGGTTGAGACGGCATGGACGGCTGGGGCCGCGCCCGGCGCTTGCGCCACGCCGCGCATACGCTGTACCCTTCCAGCGGGCGCCGCGAGACGCGCCAGGCGTCGCCGGAGCGCGGATATCTGTCGCGAGGAACAGGCGAATGATGAAAGGGCACACGTATGGATGACGCGATCAAGAAAGAGGCGCTGCGCCTCTTCACGTATGGGCTCTACGCGGTGAGCGTGGAAGCGGATGGCGCGCGCAACGCCTTTACCGCCAACTGGCTCTCGCAGGTCTCATTCGATCCACCGATGATCGCGCTCTCGATCCAGAATGACGCGGCGTCGCTGCCGCTGGCGCGCGCGGCGGGCCGCTTCGTCGTCAGCGTCTATGACTCCAGCCAGCGCGAACTGGCGGGCCGCCTGGGCAAGTCGCTCAGCCGCAGCCCCGACAAGCTGGCGGGCCTGGCGCTGGACCCCACCCCCAGCGGCCAGCCATACCTGCGCGACGCGCTCGCCTGGGTCGAGGTCGCCATCGAGCATGAGGCGCCCGCTGGCGACTCCACGCTGCTGATTGGCCGCGTGGTGGACGTGGGCATGCTGCGGCGCGCGGAGCCACTGACGATGCTCGCCGCGGGCTTCAGGCACGCGGGCTGAGCGCGCCAGGAACTAATCTGGAATGCCCGGAAACCGCGATTCAGGCGCGGTTTCCGGGCGCTTTGGAAGTCCAGAGGGACCCGCGATTCAGGCGGAAGCCCCTGGAGACCCGGTTATTTCGCGGCCTTGCCGCCGGGTCCCCAAACTGGCGCTGGCCCGGCGGCACAAAAGTGGCCAGCGCTCCCGGACGGGTATGCGCTGGCCAGTGCGAAAATACGCGGCGTAGAAGGAGCGCGCGGCTTATTGCGCCGTCGCGGCGCTCTCAGGATTCTCCGCCTCCCGCGTGGTGGACGCCTCCGCCACAATCTCCGCCTCTGTGGTCTGTTCGACGTCCGCTCTATCCTCGCTCGTGGCGGCTTCGCGCCCCTTGCGCTCGCGCGGCGTCGGGGCTACCTTCTTCTGAGGCTCCCAGCCAGGCGCGCGAGTGAGCGTCATGGACATCATACGCCCTTCGAGCATCGGCGGACGCTCGACCACGGCCACATTCTTCAGGTCCGCGATCACCTGATCGAGCAGGCGCCGCCCCAGATCAGGGTGCGCCATCTCGCGACCACGGAATATCACGCCAACCTTGACCTTATCGCCCTCGCCGAGGAACTCCTCGACCTTGCGGACCTTGACGGCCAGATCGTGATCGTCCGTCTTCGGGCGCATGCGGATCTCTTTGAGCTCCGACATCTTCTGGCGCTTGCGGGCTTCGTTTTCCTTTTTCTGCTGCTCGTACTTGAACCGGCCATAGTCCATAAGGCGGCAGACAGGTGGAACCGCCATCGGCGACACTTCGACCAGATCAAGATCGCGTTCCCGCGCGATCGCATTCGCCTGCGCTGAGGACATCACGCCGATGACCTGACCTTCTTCGTCAATCAGCCGCACCTCGCGCGCGCGTACCCGCTCATTGATCCGCAGCTCCCGCTGCTGCTGCTGCCGGTCGCCTCGAAAATCTCTGTTGATAGATACACCTCCCAGTGTCTCGCGTGCTCCCGCGCGGCCTCCCAGACAGGCGCCCCACTGGGCCTGGTTCCTGGCGCGGCCGCGCATTCACAGATAATTGTTTTCGAGTGTAGCACACAGCGCTGACAGGCGCCAAGGCGAATCAAGGCCCTGCCGCGCGCCAGCGCCCACTCTTCCATGAAAATACCTAGCGCGTCACGGGAACGGCGCCATACGCCGCTAGAGCAGGACAGGGCGCGGCTCGCGCTCCGGCCGCTCCCGCCGGAGATAGTGATCGTAGCGTCCGTCGCGCGCCAGCGCCAGCTGGCTCCGCTGCTCCATATGCTCAGAGACCAGCAGCCGCTCGGTCATCTCCTCGAAGGCCGGCGCGTCAATCTCGCCGATCACATAGCGCCGGCGCAGCAGCTCAAACGAGCTGGGATCATCCTCGATCAGCGGCTGGACAAGTGGCTGGGCCAGCGCCGCCGGATGGTGCCGGCGCCACCAGAGATACGCGGCGGTGAGCATGACTGGCGCGACCAGCCACAGCAGCGACATTCCCGCGAACAACAGCGGCAACCACACCGGCCCGCCGCCGAATCGGTCCGGGCCACCGAACCCCTCATGCGCTCCAGGCATACACAGTCTCCCTTTATGGCCGGGGCCGCCGGATGGCGCCGGCGCCCCAGCGGGCTTCGCACATTTCACACCATACCGGGATTGCGTGAGAGGTGTTTCAGAATGCGCTGGGAGATTTCTCATGTTTCCCCTGAAAGGGGCGCGCGGGAAGCGCGGGAGAGCCTGGAAACGCCACGACGGCTGGAGCGGGCGCTCTCAGCCGTTGAATGCGGGTCAGCGTGAATAGCGGTGGGGGAAAAGACGGCTCACAGGCTGCCAGGGAGCGCCAGTTTAGCGCTCCTTGGGGGTCTTGACCATCGTGCGCATGCAGCGGGTGCAGACATAGACGTGCTGCGGCGTGCCATTAATCACCATGCGGCGGCGCTGGACGTTGACCAGGAAGCGGCGGTTCCCCTTGCGGTTCGAGTGGCTTATGGTATGGCCGTACTGGGAGCCTCGACGGCAGATATCGCAGCGAGAGGACATGACTTTCCCCTTTTAATCAGGCGTGGCTGTTTCACGCTGTCATGAATGTCGCAGACGCTCCGGCGCCGGATGTGGCGCATCCGCCATATCCGGCGCTGTCCAAGTGGGATGCTGGGTGGGGCGTCACCGCTCGCTGGAGCGAACAGGCCAGAAAAGTATATCATGGGCTTGCGCTGGCGCGCAAGGCGCGTGTATGCTGCGCATGCCAGACGTGACGCGCGGACGGGCTAGCCCGTCTGTTCACGGCCTGTGCGCCAACGCCTCGCGCCGCCTGTATGGCCAGCGACACGCGCCGCGCCAGCGCGCACGTCCGCTTATGATTGGGATAATTCCCCACGAGACGCGACGGTTTCCGATTTCCGTAATCGCCAGCATGTCCCAGCCCGGCGTGACGCGCGCCGCGCCCCCACTGTGAGGGGAGACGCGCCCGCGGAGACAGATCGCGTCACGTATCCATGTTCGGAGAACCGGCCCCCACCATGTGGTGGCGCGGCGCTTTCCGACGTATTCACCGACGCCGTGAATGGAGGGCGAGTGGAGGCCTGGCGTCTCCACTGAGAGATATGGCACGAAACATCTTCGCGCGATTCACCCGCGGACGTCCAGCGCGCGCCGCCATGACACTGGATGGAACCGCGCTCAAGAGCGCCTTTACCGCCGGTTACCACTGGCTGGAGCGCCATAAAGAAGCGATCAACGCCCTCAACGTCTATCCCGTCCCGGACGGCGACACCGGCCAGAACATGACCCTGACCATGATCTCCGCCGTCAAAGCGGTTTCCGGCGTAGAAGACGCCAGCGCCAGCGCCTTTATGGAACAGTTCTCGCGCGGCGCGCTGATGGGGGCGCGCGGCAACTCCGGCTCGATCCTCTCGCAGACGCTGCGGGGCTTCAACAAGTCTATCGCTGGCAAAGACACCATCACGCCCACCGACTTCGCCGCCGCCCTCCAGGAGGGCGCGCGCTCAGCCTACCTTTGCGTTGAGAAGCCTGTCGAGGGCACGATCCTGACCGTCTCCCGCGAGGCGTCGGACGCCGCCATGAAGAGCGCCAGCGCGGGCGCCAGCTTCATCCAGCTCCTCGAAGACGCCGTGCGCGTGGGCAAAGAGGCCGTCGCCCGCACCCCCGACCAGCTCCAGAAGCTCAAGGACGCGGGCGTGGTGGATTCGGGCGGTCAGGGCTACGTCACCGTGCTGGAGGGCATCCTGCGCTACCTGAAAGGCGAGCCGGTCGAGCCGCTGGGCAAGAGTGAGCGCGAGCAACTGGACGGGGCGCACAAGGGCAAGGTCGAGATCGAGGAAGAGTTTGGCTATGAGGTTATCTTCCTCCTGCGCGGCGAAAACCTGGATGTGGACGCCATCCGCCGCACCCTCAACGCGATGGGGGGCGTCTCCACGGTGGTCGCGGGCGACAGCCAGATACTCAAGGTGCACACCCATGTCCCGCTGCCTGGCAAGGTGCTGGACTATGGCGTGAGCCTGGGTAGCCTGCTCGACATCAACATCGAGAACCTTCAGGAGCAGAGCCTGGCCTACGCCGAGGAAAGCGCCCGCGAGCGCGGCCTGACTGGCCTGGACCTGCATCGCGCCGCTGGCCAGAACGGCGCTCACGCCGCGCGCCCGCCCGCCGTCGAGCGGCTGCCTGTCGGGGTGGTCGCGGTGGCCGCCGGAGAGGGCTGGGCGCGCCTCTTCGAGAGCTACCACCTGGGCGGCGTCGTCCCCGGCGGCCAGGCGATGAACCCCAGCACTGAGGACCTGCTGCGCGCCGTGGAGGCGTGCCCCAGCGATAACGTCATCCTGCTGCCCAACAACCACAATATCTTCCTGAGCGCGCGGCAGGTGGCGGACCTGACCTCCAAGCGGGTCCATGTCGTGCCATCCGATTCGATGCCGCAGGGCGTCGCCGCGCTGCTGGCCTTCAACCACCAGGCGGACTTCGACGCCAACGCCATCGCGATGGAGCGGGCGCTGAACTCGGTGGTGACGGGCGAGATAACGCATGCCGTGCGCGCTGTGACGGTAGATGGCGTCTCGGTCAATGAGGGCGACCTCATCGGCCTGGCGGACGGCAAGCTCGCCGCGTCTGGCCAGGACCTCGAGCAGGTCATGCGTGACCTGCTGACCCGGATGGACGCCGCCGGGCATGAGATCATCACGCTCTTCCCCGGCCAGGACGTGACGCCCGCCGCCGCTGACGCGATGGCCGCCCGCGTCCATGAGTGGTTCCCCAATCAGGAAATCGAGACCCAGCGTGGCGACCAGCCCTATTACGAGTACATCATCGCGGTAGAGTAGGCCGGAGCCGGGCGACGTCGCCCGGCTCGCGCGCGTTTGAGAGAGAAGTGCAGCGTGGCAGTACGTATTCTGGTGGATAGCACAGCGGACATTCCGCGCGAGCGCGCCCAGCAGCTTGGCATCGAGGTCGTGCCGCTGATCGTGCTGTTTGGCGAGGAGCAGTACCGGGACGGAATAGACCTGACCGCCGACGCCTTCTACCAAAAGCTGGCCAGCTCTCCCATTTTCCCGACCACCAGCGCGCCCGCTCCCGGCGTCTTTGAGGAGGCCTTCCGCAAGCTCTTCGCCGAGGGGGCTGATGGCGTGCTGGCGATCATCCTCGGCGGCGAGCTCAGCGCCACCCACGGCAACGCGCTCCAGGCCGCGCGTGTGGTCGCCGCTGAGACTGGCAAGCCCATCGAGGTCGTGGACTCCGGCACGGTCAGTGGCGGCTTTGGCATGCCCGCCGAGATCATCGCCGCCGAGGCGCGCCAGGGCGCGTCACTCGCCGACCTGAAGGCCCACGCGCAGAGCCTGCTCTCGCGCGTCCACCTCTACTGCGCGCTCGACACGCTCGAATATCTCCAGCGTGGCGGGCGCATTGGGCGCGCGCGGCAGCTCATCGGCTCACTGCTCAACGTCAAGCCAGTGCTGGAGGTCCGCGCGAGCCACGTGCTGCCGGTGGAGAACGTGCGCACACGCTCGAAGGCGCAGGAGCGGGTCGGCCACCTTGCCGCGAGCCACGCGCCCATCGAGGCGATGGCTATCGTGGAGAGCTCGCCGCAGGTCGGCGAGCAGTTCACCGCAGTCGCGCGCTCCTTTTACGACGGCCCGATCTATCACTACACCCTCGGCCCGGTCGTCGGCGCGCACGCTGGCCCCGGCGCGGGCGGCATCGTCGTCATCTCCGCCCAACAGTAGATCACCCCGCTCTCACGCGTCATCCCCGCCACGCGCCTGTCGTGGTGGGGACATTTTTCGCCCGGAAAGGCGGCAGGCGCGCGTGGAAAACGCGCTGAACGCGGTCTTTGGCGCCGGTATGGCGGGATGGCCTGGGGGCGGCGCTCATAGGCGATGGGGCGCCTGTCTCCGGCGGTTCAAGCCCGTTGGGCGCTGCTGATTGTGGCGGGCGCCCTGCGTTGATTGCCTGCCCCCAAGCGTATATGATGGGAGCGGGCGCCACTGATGAACGAACAGGCTTTCATCAGTCATCCGTGGCGGTGCGCCTGGAAATGGCGCGCGCCTCCTGAAGAGAGAGGGTTACACATGCCACAGCCACCGGCCCGCGGCCAGATATGGCGGAACGGGCTCATCTTCGGTGGGATCATCATCGTCATTGGGATCGTATCGAACCTCGTCAACTGGCGACTGGGCGCCTACAACTTCACCGCGCAGGCCGGCACAGGCGCTCCGATCACCGGCGCGGGCCCCGCTTCGACGGCGCTTGGCTGTGTCGTGTTCCTGGTGAATCTCGGCCTCCTGTTCGTCGCGGGCATGCTCACGGCGCGGGCGACCGGCTCAGTGGGCGCGGCGAGCCTGACCGGACTGGTGGCGGGCCTGATCGGCGGCGTCGTAAGCGCCATCATCACGATCATCCTGCTGGTCACAGTTATCGCGCCAACTATCACCATCCCGGCGGATAGTAGCGTCTCGCAGAGCCAGATTCAAAGCATCATCCTGGGCGCCGGGATTGTCGGCGCGGTGGTCGGGATAGCGATTGACGGCGGCTTCGGCGCCGGGATCGCCGCGCTCGGCGGCCTCGTGGGCCGGAACAGCTACCGGCAGGCGCACCCACCGCAGCCCTATCAGGAGTCCTTCTACCCTGACGCCTATCCGGGAGGATACTCCAACCCGCAGTATCCCGCGCCGCCATACGCCGGACCGGGCGCTCCTGGCCAGCAGCCGCCCGTGACGCCGGGGCAGTACCCGCCGCAATACCCGCCGCAATACCCGCCACAAGAACCGCCGCAGTATCCCCCGCAATACCCGCCACAGCAGGGCTAGCCCGCCTTCGCGTGTCCCGGCCTCGCGCGCCGCTCGTCTGTGGATGGGCGGCGCGCGGCTGTTTCTCCCGCCCAGCGCATATGGACAGCGCGCCCCTGGTCGTGTTATACCCCTCTCATCAACACCGCCTTCTCGCGCAACGCATCGTGACGCATCAACGAGAGGAGCATGGCGATGGAGCCAGCGGCGGGTATTCCGGGTGGCGCGGGCGCGCTTCCGGCGGACGCGGCGGCCCCGCCCCGCCGACGGATGGGCGAACTGGTCGCGATCAGCGTCTTCTGGTTCGCGATCAATTTTCACTGGTCGGCGCTGCTGTTGCTGCTGATCCCGGCGCAGGTCTACGAGTTGCTCTTCCGCGCCGCCCCGGTGGGGACGCTGGCGGCGCGCGCGGACTGGGTGGACGCGCACAAGGGGCTGACGCTGGCGGTCGTGCTGGCGCCGGGGCTGATCGTCGCGCTGCTCGCCAATCCACTCTTCGGCCTGCTCAGCGACCGCACGCCGGGCCGTCTGGGCAGGCGGCGCCCGTACATCCTTGGCGGCTCGCTGCTGAACGCCGTGGGCCTGGGGCTGATGGCGTTCGCGCCCTTGCTGGCCACCGCCGACGGCAGCGGGAACGCGCTGGCGCCGAGCCTGCTGATCCTCATGGCGGCGCTGATGCTGACGCAGCTGGCCAACAACGCCGCCGCCGCGCCGTTTCACGCGCTGCTGCCTGACATGGTGGCGGAAAATCAGCGCGGGACGGCCTCCGGCATCATGGGGATGGCGCTCTTCCTCGGCCAGATCGGCGGCGCGGTCGTCCCCGCCTTCATCGGCTTCAATACCAGCGCGCTGGCCAGCGGGACACAGCCAGTCAGCGTCTTCGAGTCCAGGATCATCCTGGGGTACGCCTCGGTGGCCGCTGTCGTGCTCGTGATGGCCGCGCTCACGGCGCTGACCGTCCACGAGCGGCCCTGGACGCGGCCTGTCGCGCCGGGCCTCGCGGCGGGAAGCGTGCGCGCGGGCCGCGCGCTGGGGCTGACGGCGCTGGCGTCGCTGCTGATCGTCGCCGGGCCGCTGGCGCTGGCCCCGATGGGCATTGGCCCGGCGCTGGATGTGAACACGCTGGGCGTCGCGCAGCTGGTGGCGGTCACGCTGGCGGCGCTCGGCGCGGCCTACGCCTTCGATTTCCGCCCGCGACGCGACCCCGACTTCAGCTGGGTCGTGCTGACGCGCATGCTGGTGATGATGGGCGTCTAC
>JAKAIY010000067.1 GCA_021814145.1 Chloroflexota bacterium | reverse complement strand
CCGATCTGAGCGACGCGCGCCTGGCGCGGCAGACCCCCTCGCCGCGCGGATTCCCGATAACGACCCGGAAGGCGCGCCCGAGGAATCGCTGGAGCGGCGTCAGCGGCTGGAGACGCTGGCTGCGCTGCTCCTGGCGCTACCAGAGCCACACCGGCTGGCGCTGACGCTGCGCCATATCGAAGGAATGAGCTATGGGGCTATTTCTGAGGCGACCGGAATGCCAGTGGGGACAGTGAAATCGCACGCCAGCCGGGGCGTGGCGGAGCTGCGCCGGGCGTTCGAGCGCGAACAGGCGCGCGAAGCGTATCGCGAAGAAACGGAGTTGTCGCGATGAGTGAGCTGACACGATCTGGCCGTGAGAGCGGCTTGAATGAAGCGCGCCAGCTTGTCGCCGACCTGCGGGCGCTAGGCGTAGCGGTGGCTCCCGCCCGGGTCGCGGAAGGCGCGCTGGTTCGCGCGGGCATCGCCGATCAGTACACCGGTGTGGAGACGCCGCTGGGGCTGGTCTATATCGCCTGGAGCCAGGATGGGCTTTCGCTCGCGCTGCGAGCCATGAGCGAGGAGGCGTTTCGGAGGGAGGCGCGAGACCTGCTTGGGCGACCCGTGGCCTCAGGCAAGCCACCAGAGCGGCTGGCGCGCGGCGCACGCGCCTGGCTGGCGGGTGACGATGCGGCGCCACTGTCGTTCGACCTGGCGCGGCTGACGCCATTCGAGCGCGCGGTATTGATGAAGGCTCGCGAGATCCCACGTGGTGAGGTGCGACCCTACGGCTGGATCGCGCGCGAGATCGGGCGCCCTGGCGCTACCCGCGCGGTCGGCACGGCGTTGGCGCGCAATCCCGTCCCGCTTTTCATCCCGTGCCACCGCGTCGTGCGGACAGATGGGCGTATCGGAAATTACAGCATGGGTGGCCCGGAAGCCAAGCGCGCGATCCTTGCCTACGAGGGCGTGGATGTGGACAGGCTGGAGCGACTGGCCGCCAGCGGGGCGCGCTATATCGGCAGCGATACGGGTGACGCCTACTGCTATCCGACCTGCCGCTACGCTCGCCGCATTGCGCCCGCGCATCTGGTGCGCTTCCACGACGAGGCGCAGGCGAGCGCGGCGGGATACCGCCCGTGCAACGTCTGCCGCCCGCCGGAAGCGCGGCTGGCGGGGTAAAGCGATCCGGCCCAGCAGACGTCAATGAGGATCGCATCACTTCACACGCGCACGCTGGTCTGTTTCCTTCCCGACGTTGCCGGAAAAGGTCAGGCCAGCAAGAGGGACATTCCATGACCACGACCATGACCACGATGATTACCATACCAATCGAAATCAACGGAGCCAGCTATTCGCCAGAATTTCTGGCCGCTGTAGAAGGCGGCGGCGCCTGGAGCCGGGAGGCGCGTATGCTTCTGGCGCTAGCGGCAGCGCGTGGAGTCAAGCTGGACGAGGAGGCGCTGATCCTGGATGACGTCCGCGATCTGCGCGCCCGCCGCGATGCGCTCACCGGGCGAACACGACGCGATTGAGCCGCGTCCTCTCAACTCAGGTCCATCTAAAACAGTCTCTCTGGTATAATGGGCATCTGCGGTTGCCGATTGCGCCCGCTCGCCGCATACCAGGGAGATGAGGACTGAGCATGGAACAGCAGGAGCGCGTGGGAGAGCGCGAGCTTGACCAGCCCCAGCGCGCGAAACCAGACGCGCCTCCTTCTCGACTGACCCGCGCGCTGCTCATCCTGACGCTCATCATACTTGTCGGTGAATGGGCGTATGTGGTTGTTTCAGCCACGAAGCTCACTCCGCCTCATGTCACGGATTTCGCGGTATACTATGCCGCCGCCAGCCTGCTACGCCACGATCCGCACGGCGCACTTTATTCGGTCACGACACTGCAGAGCGCGGTAGCGACCTATGGAGGCTGTCCGCAGTCTGTACTGTTTAATGGCTATGTGTACCCGCCCCTGCTGGCGATTCTCCTGGAGCCGTTCACCTACCTGACCTGCGCCCAGGCGCTCGTCGTCTGGACGCTCGTCAACGCGCTGCTGTGGGCCCTCTCCGCCCTAATCCTGGTAGACATGCTGCGGACACGCTGGCCGACGCCCGAGGCCCGCTTGGGGCTCTGGGCGCTGGTTATCGGGGGATCAGTCGCGTTCTGGCAAAACTATCCGGGGCTTTATCTGGGACAAACCCATCTGCTACTGCTGTTCTGCCTGGCGCTGGGAATCTGGCTGGAGCAGAACAACCGCCCCTGGCTGGCGGGCGCGGTGATCGTCTTTGCGGCGCTGATCCGGCCACTACCCGCTCTGCTGCTCGTCTACTACCTCGTCCAGAAGCGCTGGGCGGTGATAGGCGGGGCGCTCGCCGCCGGCCTGGCGCTCCTGGTAGTGATGCTCCTTGGTGTCGGTTGGGAGACCTTGGTGCGCAGCGTTCCAGCCACGCTTTTCGCGACAGTCGCGCAGGCTCACCCTGGCAAAGATGGGGCGCTCATGGTCGTCGCTGGTCCGTCTGGAGTAGCGCTCGCGCTGCTGGCGGGCTGTGTTTATATGGTGACGATTGTCTTCCGCCGTGGTGGCGACACCGCGCTGGGCGCGGCGTGGACACTGTGTACGATGCTCCTTGTGTCCCCACTTGTTTGGGGATTCTATTTCGTTTGGTTATTTCCTGCTTTTGCCATTTGTCTGAGAGAAGGCCGCTCGATAACACGCTATCGCGCCGCCTTTTACGGCTCGCTCGCCGTAATCTACGCGCTGCTCGCGGCCCCATTCTGGCCTCTGCTCAGTTCGTTCGCGCTGCTGGCTCTATGGGTTTTGTGCGGAGCGATGTACTGGCGCTCAAGCAGTCCCGCTTTACGGCTGGCTTCAGCCGTAGCGGTCACTTGAACAGCAGGGGAATGATTGTGACCGCCGCGAGGGTGTTATTCGCCATGTGGATGATGACGCCTGGCCAGAGCGAGTCTGTCCGCCAGCGCGCCCAGGCCAGCGCGAGACCAATGATGAACAGCGGGATCAGCGAGCCGAGATCCGCGTGCGCCACCCCGAAGAGGGCCGAGGAGAGTAGAATCGCCGGGAGGAGCGACATTCCCTTGAGCAGGCCCGGGAAGGTGAAGCCGCGAAAGAAGATCTCCTCGCAGATCGGCGCCACCAGCGCGGCGGCGGCCAGCAATCCCAGCGTGGTGAACGGCTGGGAGCGGCCTTGCGCCAGCAGTGTGTCGGTGTTGGTCTGAAGGGGCAGGTTCAATGTGGTGACTATCCAGCTATAGAGCACACTGCCTGCGAGCGCGGCGCCGAGGCCCACGATGACGACCACCAGCGCCGGGCCGGGCGCCGTCCGCCGCAGGCCAAGCCATCCCAGCCGCTCACGCCAGTTCGCGCCCGGGGCGCGCAGGCGCATGACAACAACGAGCGGCGCGATGAGGAAGACCCCTTCGAGCAGCGAGGAGACGATGAACACCGCGACGCCCATGATGACATCAAGCTGGCGGGGTATCACCGTCTGGGCGCTCGTGGTTGATGACCCTAGCAGCGCCGTGGATCCCAGGCTAAAGACAAGCCAGGGCGCCAGTGTGAGCAGGACGCCCGTGAGAGTCTGGCGCAGGCTCCAGGGAACTGGCTGACGGCCACCCTGGGACTGCTCCCTCGTACCAAGGTTCTCCACCGTCGCGCCAGTCTCCGGCGCGACATCTTCCCGCTGCTCTCGCATCCCGCTTTTTCCTCTCTGTTCCCTTTACAGGCGCCCGTTAGCCTGCCGCGGTCCTTCCACGCTCATCATATTGTACGAGCGGAGTGGCCAGCCTGGCGCCTTGCGCGCCTGGATGATGGGCCATATAATACCGCCGTGCGCCGCCAGGGACGGCGCGCGAACGCCGGCCAGCGATTGAGAGGCTATTACGACAGCGGATTCCACCTTACTCGACAATCCAATCACCAACATCAACTGGCGCCGCCATCACCGTGGCTGTCCGCACTATCGCGAACGCTGGTTCCCGCAGAGCGACCTGGGGGCTGGAGAGCCGATGTATCAGGTATTCTGTGGGCTGAATACACCGCCCGTCTCCGTTGAGGAGCAGGACCGCTGTCTGACAAGCAAGACACGCTGCTGGCGCCTCGCGGCTTCCGCCCAGCGATCTCATGGCGGCGCTGACGTCAGCGCCGGGCCAGATATCCCCCTTGCCAGTGTCAAGCGCCGCCGGCCAGCTTAACGCCTCCCCATCCCTTTCACCTCTCTCCCCCTCCTGCTCTGGCGCATGGCCTCCAGGCCTCACCCTGTAACGTGCTACACTGCCCAAGGGGAATGGCGCGACCGGTCGCGCCGCCGCGCGCATGGAGAATGGGGTATGGCAGATATCGAACGGACATTGGAGGAACTGCTGCGGCAGGAAGAGCTCCTGCAGTTCACCGAGTTCTCGAACGAGACCGCATGCGCGGTGGGCATGGCGCTGGTGGAGCTGGCGCGACGCGAAGGCAAGGCGATCACCGTGGATGTGCGCCGCAACGGCCATCAGTTGTTTCATTACGCGCTGCCCGGAACCGCGCCTGACAACGACCACTGGATCATCCGCAAGGCGCGGGTAGTCAACCGCTTCGGGCATAGCTCCTATTATATGGGGCGGCGCTACGCCAGCCGCAACACAACAATTCAGGAGAGCGCGCTGCTCGACCCGACGCGCTACGCGGCCCACGGTGGCGCGTTCCCAGCCATCGTGCGAGGCACGGGTCCAGTTGGCGTGATCACCGTCTCCGGCTTGCCCCAGCAAGAGGACCATGAACTGGTGGTGCGGACACTGGCGGCGTTTCTCGGGGTCGCATTGGAAGGCTAGTAACGCGGGTTGTGTGGAGGAGAGCAGCCTGTGAAATCCGCGCTCGGAGATCTGGCGGTCGCGGTAGACGCTGGCGGCACGAACACCCGTGTGGCGCTAGTCGCCCGCCATGCGAGCGCGCCCCCGGCCGTCGCGGTGGAGAGCATCGCCGCATTCCGCACTGAGCGGGACTATGACCCGCAGATCGAGCGGCTGGTGAGCGTGATCGCCACCGCGCGGACGCGCGCTGGCGATCATGGCGCGCTGATCACTGGCGTGGGGGTCTCGGTGGGCGGGCGGATGCTGCGCGACGGGGCCGGAGTCGCGGTCGCGCCGAATCTGCCCGCATACGAAGGGCGGCCTCTGGCGGACGACCTTGCGGCGCGGACAGCTCTGCGCGTGCGCGCGGCGCATGACACTGTCTGCGGCTTGTTGGGCGAATTACGCTACGGCGCGCTGGCAGGCGAGGAGCGCTGCGCCTATCTGACGCTCTCGACTGGCCTCGGCGCGGCGATCCATCTGGCGGGGCCAGACGGCGCGCCGGGCGTGAATGTCTCAATCGAGATGGGGCATCAATTGCTGGATGGCGCGACGCGTCTCTGCCTCTGTGGCCAGACAGGCTGCCTGGAGACCTATGTAGGTGGGCGACAACTGGAGCTGCGCTACGGAGAGCCGCTGGCGGCGCTGGATGATCCGCTGGTGTGGGAGACGCTGGCGGAGAAGCTGGCGCTGGGTCTGGTGAACCTGGCGCAGTTGACACGTGTAGAGCGGGTCGCCGCTGGTGGCGCCATCGCGCTGGCGCGCCCGGCGCTGCTAGTAGAGCTACAGGCGCGTGTGAATGCGCGGCTGCGGAATATGACGCTGCGCATCGTCCCAGCGGCGCTGGGCGAGCAGGCGCCACTGATCGGCGCGGCGGCGCTGCTGGAGACGGATCCCGGGAGCATTCTGAACTGATGGGCGAGCGTAGCCGCGGCGCTATACGATCTGAGCGAGTGAATCGTTGCGATTCCAGGATCACGAGCGCGGCGTCTCGCGTCGCTATGATAGAGAGGACGGGCAAGCGTGGCGCTAGAAGAGCTGTTGACTGAAAAGCAGGCGCGCGGGATCGCGGCGGGGGTTGGGCTGTCGCTAGTGGCGTTCGGAGCGCTGCCAGCGGTGGCGCCGGGGCCGTTCGCGCGGCTGTTCGGCTTCGCGACGCCTGACGCGGCGAGCGCTTCGATGATGCGCTCACTAGGCGTGCGCGATGCGTTGATGGGTATGGGGCTATGGTCGGCGGCGACGCACGGCGGCAAATACCTGCCCTGGCTGCTGGCGCGCACGCTGACCGATGGCGGTGATACACTTGCCGTTGGCCTGGCCATCGCCCAGGGCAAGCGCGATCCACGCTTCATCGGGCTGGGCGCGCTGGCGCTGGGCGCGACAATCACGGAGGCCGCGCTGTACGCTATCGCCCGCTCCAGCAAGGCGCGCGGGTAGTTACCGGAGTTCACTGAGATGAGAAAGCATGCCCGTTATGGCCCCCAAAACGCGCTACCCGACCGACCGGGAGTCGCTTGAGCGCGACTGCGATATCGAGTTCTTCATCGCGGGCGGGCCGGGCGGGCAGAATCGCAACAAGGTCGCGACCGCCGTGCGCCTGTCGCACCGACCCTCGGGGTTAGTGGTGACAGCGACGGAGCGCCGCTCGCAGGCGCGCAACCGCGACGTGGCCTACGAGCGCCTGGCCGCCCGCCTGGAAGAGGCGCAGCGCGAAGAGGTTCCGCGCAAGCCGACGCGGCCTTCCCAGGCCAGCCGCGAGCGGCGGATGGAGGAGAAGCGCGCCGCAAGCGAGCGCAAGCGCCTACGCGCCACGCCAGCCGAAGAATAGCGGGCGCCGGGCCGTCTTTCCGTGATACACTCAGGCGAAACCCGCGCGCGGACCGCCCCTTCCGGGCCTCTCTCCTGTTGAAGGGATGCGGCTGCATGGCGCTATGCGCATTGGCGAAGCGGCTCGCGTGGCGGGGGCGAGTGTGAGACGCGACCGAGGAGTTTGAAGCCTGATGCCCACCGCGACTATCGCCAAGGAGTTCACATTTGACGCCGCCCATAGTCTGCCGAACTCAGACGGGCCATGCAAGCGGCTGCACGGCCATACCTACCACGTGATGGTAGTGGCGCGGGGGCGGACCCAGCCAGTGGACGGGCGCGCGGAAGAAGGTATGGTGGTGGACTTCACGCGCATCAAGGAGGTCTTCAAGCGGCGGGTGGAGGCGCGCTGCGACCACCAGTACCTCAATGAGACAGTCCCGGTGGAGCGGACGACGGCGGAGTTGCTGGCGGCGTGGATGCTGGGAGAACTGCGCGCGGAACTGCCGCAGGTGGTGGCCGTGCGCGTCAGCGAGACGCCCAGCTCGTGGGCCGAGGTGACGCTAGATGACCTGCGGACCATGGCGGAGGAGGCGTAGCCCCGCATGGCGACGTTCGAGCGCGGGCCTATCCCAGGGGCGCGCGGCGGGCGCTACGGCGCGGCGCGAACCTTCCCAATCATCGAGATCTTCGGCCCCGTCCTGCAGGGCGAGGGGCGCATGATCGGCGCGCAGACCCTCTTCGTCCGCACCGGCTACTGCGATTACAGGTGCGCCTGGTGTGACACCCTCTACGCTGTCGAGCCGGAGCAGGTTCAGGCGGGAGCGGAATGGCTGACGGTGGACGAGATTGTGGCGCGGCTGGACGCGCTGAGCCGCCATACGCCGTGGGTGACCCTCTCCGGCGGCAATCCCGCCATTCATGACCTCGGCGCGCTGGTGGCGCGACTGCATGCGGACGGGCGCAAGGTGGCTGTGGAGACGCAGGGCGCCGTCTTCCGCCCCTGGATAGCGGACTGCGATGTGGTGACGGTCTCACCCAAGCCACCCAGCTCCGGCATGAAGACCGATTACGCCAAGCTCGACCGTTTCGCGGCGCTCCCCCAGGCCAATCTGAAGGTTGTCGTCTTCGACGAGGCCGACTACCAGTACGCCCGCACGATCCATCTTCGCTACCCCACTGTTCCTTTCTCGCTTCAGGTCGGCGCCACCACGGGGGAGGATGACACCGCGGCCCTGCTGCGCAAGCTGGACTGGCTGGCCCAGCGCGCGATGGGTGACGCGGCGATGGGCTCAGCCCTCGTCCTCCCCCAACTGCACACGCTGATGTACGGCAGCCAGCGCGGGGTGTAAATCGCGCCTCAGAGCGGCGGCGCCGCCACACGACTGGCCGCCGCGGGTCTGATGGTGAGCCGTTCGCCGTTTTCCGCCATTTGACGGATGCGATTGATGGCATGCCCGATGCGGCGCTTGTCCATGACCAGGGTTTGGCGCGGCGATCAGCGGCCCAGGGCGACCCGCAAGGCGATAAGCGGGATGTCGGCGACTTCGCGGCCTCGCTGCTCCAGGCTTACGAGTGTGTGTCACGCCTGTCGTTTTGGAGGCGCCCGCGACCTCCCGGAAGATGCGCGCGGGCTCCGCTATCCGCAATGTCTCTCCGGTTTTTAGCCGCGTGATTTCCTTACACCGCGTTATATGCGCTGTCTTCGCTCCAGGCCCATGCGCCGGTGAAACCCGTGAAAGGCCTGTGAGCGCGGACCTGCGAGGCGTGACGCGAGTGAGAGATGATGGGCGCCTGTTTGTGGGTAGGTATGGATCATTGCGATCCACTGGAGCGTCAGGCCAGAACCTTGTACCGCAAAGGAGCCTTGAGATGAACGACACGCATGCGCCTTGGGAACTCGCGCCGGAGCAGACCCGGAACGTGTGCGATCCGGCGCGGTTTGCCTTTGCGACCACGGACGCCCTGCCGGAGCCGCGCGATATGCCCGGTCAGCGCCGCGCGCAGGAAGCGATCGCGTTCGCCTTGGGAATGGGAGACGAGGGATATCATCTCTATATCTCGGGCGAGCCTGGCAGTGGCCGGCTGACTGCGGCGCTCAAGGCGGTCAAGGCGGCGGCTGATAGCCGCGCGGCCGCGGACGACTGGTGTTATGTACACAATTTTGAGCGACCCAGCGAGCCATGGGCCATCAGCCTCCCCGCGGGTGGCGGTCAGACATTTGCGCGCCATGTAGAGAGTTTTGTTGGCGCGTGTCGGGGCGAGTTGCGGCGCGTTTTTCGCAGCGACGCCTACCGGCAGCAGCGCATCGCGCTCCTCAAGGATATTGGCTCCCGACACGATCGCATCATTGAACAATTACAGCAAGAGGGCCTCGCTCATGGTTTCCTGGTCCAGATGACGCCCGGAGGGCTTGCGGTGCTCGCGGTCAAACAGGCGCCAGCGACTGTAGCGGGCCATGCGGATGACGACCGTCTCGCCACCGCACGCGCTGGACGAATCGAGCCCCTCTCGCCGGAGGATTTCGCCACGCTATCCGGGGCGGAACAGGAGCGACTGCGCGCCGAGCGCGATCTGGTCGGCGAGGCCATCGCCCACGCGCTGCCACAGCTCGCGGCGCTCCAGGAGGAAGCGGGCGCGCGTATTCGTGAACTGAATCAGACAGTCGCCCAACAAGCGGTCGAGCGCCTGAGCGAGCGATTGATCGCGCAGTACGCCGGCCAGCCGCGCGTCACCGACTATCTGCGCCATCTGGAAAATGATATCGTGGCGCATGCGGACACGCTCATCGCGACCGCTGAGGAGTCCGGCGGCGAGGGCTATGCGCCTGAGGTGAGCGAAAACGCGGCCGCGCAAGAGGATGGCGCTACGGAGAGTAACACGGCCAGCATGGGCTACTCCGCCCACAACGAAAACCTGGCGCTTGAGGAAGACGTTCAGGAACGGCCAGCCCTGGCCGCGCTGCTCCGGCGCTATAGCGTGAACGTGCTTGTAACACATCGCGCCGATGACCATGCGCCAGTTGTACAGGAGCTCAACCCGACGTACCCGAACCTGTTAGGCCGCGTCGAATTTGGTCTGCGGATGGGTCTGCCTTTTACAGATCACCTGATGATCAAGGCAGGCGCGCTGCATCACGCGAATGGTGGCTACCTCATCCTGCAGGCGCGCGACCTCCTCAGCCATCCTGGCTCCTGGGGCGCCGTGAAGCGTGCGCTGCGCTTTGGCGTAATCAGCATAGAGAGCGACGGAGAGCTGCAGACCATGCCGGCCAGCGCCTCGCTGCGACCAGAGCCTATTCCCGTGAGGATGAAGCTCATTCTCATCGGCGAGCCAGAGATTTTCGACGTCCTCATGGCGCTCGACCCCGAGTTCGCCGAATTGTTCACCGTCCGTGCGGAGTTCGACACAGACGTGCCTCGAACGGCTGAGGTTGAGCGTTTCTATGCGGAATTCACGGGGCACGTGGCTCGTTCCGCCAGGATTCCGGGGCTCGCGCCCGACGCGGTTGGTCTGCTGGTAGAGGAAGGGAGTCGCTGGGTTGGGAACCAGGAGCGTCTTTCAGCCCGCTTGCGCGGCTTACAGCATCTCATTGTGGAGGCTGGACGGTTGGCGCAGGCTGAGAACGCGCCAATCACCACGCGATCACATGTCACGCGGGCGATTAGCGCGCGCGAGCGCCGCCTCAGCTTTATGTCAGACAAACTTGACGAGTTGATAGACCAGCGGGTGATCATGATCGACACCGATGGAGTGGTGGTAGGACAGGTAAATGGGCTGACCATTCTGTCCGCCGCTGGTTATGCGTTTGGCAAGCCGGCTCGCATCACTGCCCGCACCGCGCCTGGCCTGGCGGGCATCGTCAATCTGGAGCGCGAAACCGCCATGAGCGGGCCGGCTCACGCGAAGGGCATCCTCATCCTCGGCGGGTATCTTGCCGGGCGCTTTGCCCGTGATTACCCGCTCAGCCTAGCGGGCAGCATCTGCTTCGAGCAGATCTACGGCGAAATCGAGGGTGACAGCGCATCTTCGGCTGAGCTGTACGCGCTGCTGTCCAGCCTTTCCGGCATTCCGATTAGACAATCGCTCGCGGTGACGGGGTCGGTCAATCAGCGCGGCGAAGTCCAGCCTGTGGGGATGGTGACTGAGAAGATCGAGGGCTTCTACGATGTCTGCCGGCGGCGTGGCCTCACGGGCGAGCAGGGCGTCATTATTCCGCGCGCAAACGTTCGCAATCTCATGCTCCGCGAGGATGTCGTCGAAGCCATTTACGCTCGCCAGTTCCACGTGTACGCGGTGAGCACGATTGACGAGGGGCTTGAGTTGCTGACAGGAATACCCGCTGGCCGCGAGGATCTGGATGGCGTTTTCCCCAAAGGGTCAGTGAACCAGCGCGTAGAGCAAACATTGCGCCTGTTCTCGGAACGTATGCGTGGCTTCCCCGCTGGGCCGATCATAACCGATCATGGCCGTGCATGAGCGCGCCGCTGGAGCCTTGTCGCCTGGCTCCGCGCTTTCGCTGGAGACCAGACAGGCGGGATGGACCGCGGGTTATGGGCCGGAGGACGATAGGATATGCGACTGAGCGAGAACGCTGGCCGTGTGCTGGAGGCGCGCTATCTGCGCCGCGATGAGCGCGGCGCTATCCGCGAGACACCCGAGGAGCTCTTTGCGCGAGTGGCGCGCGCGGTGTCGCAAGCCGAAATGTTCGTTGGCAACGCCGCCCAGGCCGCCCTCTGGGAGGAGCGCTTCTACCAGCGGCTCACCAGCCTCGATTTTCTGCCCAACTCGCCGACCTTGATGAACGCTGGCACGCCGTTAGGACAACTGTCCGCATGTTTCGTTCTGCCTGTGAACGACACGATGGAGTCCATTTTCGGGGCGGTGCGCGATATGGCGCTGGTGCAGCGCACAGGCGGCGGCACCGGGTTCGGTTTTGGCCACCTCCGGCCCGCTGGCGATCTCATCGCATCTACCGGTGGCGCCGCTTCCGGGCCGGTGTCCTTTATGCGTATTTTCGATTGCGCGACGGAGAACATCAAGCTTGGCGGGCGGCGCCGGGGAGCCAATATGGGGATCTTGCCCGTGGATCACCCGGACATTCTGGGCTTTATTGACGCCAAGCGTAGCGCGGGTGAGCTCAGAAACTTCAATATCTCGGTTAGCGTGAGCGACGCGTTCATGGCGGCTCTCGACGCGGGCCAATCCTATGATTTGCGCCACCCATCAGATGGGCGCGCCGTCGGACGCCTTAACGCTCGCGAGGTGTTTGAGCGCATCGTGGAAGCGGCATGGGCGACGGGTGATCCCGGCCTGGTTTTCTCCGATGCGCTAGAGCGAGCCAACCCGACTCCTGCGATCGGGCGCATCGAGGCCACAAATCCCTGTGGCGAAGTGCCGCTCCTCGCGTATGAGTCGTGCAACCTGGGTTCGCTCAACCTCTCGCATTTCACCATTGAGCGCGACGGCGCGACGGACATGGATTGGCGCAGGCTCGATGAGGCGGTGCGCGAGGCGGTGCGTTTCCTTGACGATGTCCTGCTCGTTAACCGGTATCCTTTGCCTGAAATTGAAGCCGCTTCGCTAGGCTCACGAAAGATCGGGCTTGGGGTCATGGGCTTCGCGGAGTTGCTCATTCTGCTGGGAATTCCCTATCGAAGCGCGCGGGCGGTGGATTTCGCGCGCAAGCTCATGGGCTTCATCGCCGAGAAGGCGCGGGCTACATCGGCGCAACTCGCTGGCGAGCGCGGTGTGTTCCCCAATTGGGCGCGCAGTGTCTATGCCTCCCAGGGTCTCCAGATGCGCAACGCTACCGTCACGTCTATCGCGCCAACCGGTACCATCTCGATCATCGCTGGAACCTCATCGAGCATTGAGCCGCTGTTTGCGTTATGTTACCGTCGTGTTGGGGTGCTGGGCGAACAGACCCTCACAGAGCTGAATCCGGTGTTCCTGGCGACTGGCGAGCGCATGGGGCTCCTGACGTCTGAGACACTCGCCTACGTGCGGGACCACGGCGCCCTGGCGGGCGCGCCTGGTGTGCCAGCGACAACCCACGACCTGTTCGCTACCGCCCTGGAGATTGAGCCACGGCAGCATCTGCTGATCCAGGCGGCGTTCCAGTCCAGTGTAGACAACGCCGTGGCGAAAACGATTAATCTGCCAAGTGACGCGCCACCAGAGAGTGTCGCCGCGGTTTATCGCGAGGCTCACCGGCTCGGCCTGAAAGGGATCACCATTTACCGATACGGAAGCCAGTCCCAGCAGACGCTACAGCTTGGCGCTGGCGAGGAAATGTACGAGAAAGAGCACGGAGCGAAATGCGACCCATCCCAGTGTCGCCTTTGACGCGCTTCAGTTGAACGGCGCTCTGATCGCGTCCCACACGCCATCCGTCGAGCCTTTCGAAACCACCGAGTTGATCGGGGTGAAGCCATCAGCGGTGAGTGGCATCGCTGTGGCCGCAACATCCCGCTTCAAATATGAAGAGCGGAGCCATCGTATGGACCCCAATAGCCCAGCCTCAGCCACCATCACATTGGAGCGCCCTGACGCTGCTGACGCGGTCCTCCTGATAACCGAGCTGGAAGCGCATCTTGAGCCACTCTACCCATCCGCAAGCCGCCACGGCTTGAGTGTCAAGCGGCTGATAGCGGAGGAGGTGGCGTTCTTCCTGCTCCGCTGGAACGGAACGCCCGCCAGTTGCGGGGGCGTCAAACTGTTTGGCTCCGACTATGGCGAGCTCAAACGGATGTATGTGCGCCCGCGGTTTCGGGGATTAGGCTTCGGCAAGATGATGCTGCGTCATCTGGAAGACTACACACGCGCGCACGGTGTTGGGCTCCTGCGACTGGAAACGGGTGTTCATCAGCGCGAAGCCATTGGACTCTACGAGCGGATGGGCTTTCACCGCATCCCACCTTTTGGAGCCTATGCCGGCGACCCGCTCAGCCTGTGCTATGAAAAGCCACTTGTGTGAGCGCAACAACGTCGTAGCATGGCCCCAAACCCGTCACAGGCGCCGCTTTATGGAATAAGGATCAGTTTGCGACGGGCGAAAGCGGCCTGGAGCTCCCACGCCTCACCCGCGCGCGCTAACGGCAGCGTCTCCCTGTCCACTGTACAGCGGCCGACGGCGGCATGCGCCAGAATTTCGCTGAGCGCCTGCGCTTTCTGCTCATGTGTCAGGGCATTGTTGGTGTAGCCCAAAATGTTGTGAATCCTGCTGCGCACAGTGGCGGAATCGAAGCGCGCGGTAGGGCCTGAGGCAGCGCCGATGTTGACCAGCCGGCCTCCGAAAGCGAGCGCACGCGCAGCCGCTTCCGCTGGCAATCCCCAGACGGGATCAATAACGAGATTCAAGGGGCCGTCACAGGCCGCCATGATGCGCCGATGAAGATCGTCAACATCGTCACCTGTGAGGTCAACGATGGCGTCCGCGCCGCGAGTGAGCGCGCGCGCCAAGGCGATCTGATCGCGTGAGGCGGCGATCACACGTCCGGCGCCAAGCAGCCGGGCGGCTTGCACCGCCACCTGGCCGACCGCGCCACTCGCCCCAAGCACAAGTACCTGTTCTCCGGGCTGGAGTTGACCACGCCAGGTCAGGCCCATCCACGCGGCGATGGCGGACAGCCCGAGAGCGGCGACCAGATCATCGGCGACGTCCTCCGGGAGCGCGAGCGCCGCCGACTCATCAATGACACAGTACGCGGCCATGCTGCCGTCACCCGGCTTCATGCCAGCGTCACAGGAAAACCACACCCGCTGTCCGGGCGTGAGCGTCTGCCCTTCTACGACCGTGCCAACACCCTGCGCGCCTGGAATATAGGGAAGTTGCGGCGGACCAAAATAGGACCGCCCCGACGCGCACAGGAGGTCTAGCGGGCTAATGGGAGCCGCCGTGACGCGCACCAGCGCCTGCCCGGCGCCCCGGATGGGGACGGGGCGCCGTAGACTCTGGGGAGGAAAATTGTGCCTGACGATCACGGCAGCGGGCATGTCGGTGTTCGTCATATGACCTTCTCCACCAGAGGCGTTGTGCGAGCGCCTCTGGCGTCAATCTCACTGGGTAATGGGCTTGCGCGCTATTTCTTCCACGCCGCCCGGCCGCCATCCCAGTCAGTATAGGTATAGGGGTTCTCGATCAACTCCTCGGAGGGCTTTTCGGGGTTCATCGCCTCAAGCCACGCCTGCTCGCCCATCTGCGCGTACGTGTACTCGACCGTCTGGGCGACCGCCCGCTTGGCGCTGGCCAGGTCAATGCCGCGCAGACGGTGGTCGTACTTGACGACATTGCCATCCACCATCACAGTATGCACGTCACCCCGCCCCGCCTGGAACACGACATGGCCGTAGGGGTTGAGAATCGGGAACATGGCTGGTGAGGCGTCGTTCTTGATGAGAACGAGATCGGCTTTCTTGCCCGGCGTGAGGCTGCCCACAATGCTATCTATGCCCAGCGCCTTGGCGCCGCCCATCGTCGCCCAGTTAACGACCTGCTCGGCGCGCAGGTGGTTATTGGCCACAGTGTCATTGCGCTTGTGCGCTTCCAGATGCTCGCGAGCCCGATCCGCGCTGAGCGTCGCGCGCATCGCCGAGAACAGGTCCCCGCTCCACCAGACGCTCGTGTCCATGGAGAGCGAAACAGGGATGCTGTGCCGGCGCAACTGCCACGTTGATGGATAGCCCTGGCCGGCGCTTTGCTCGCTCTCAGTCGAGACTGAGGCATAGGCGCCGGAGGCGGCGATGCGCTGGTAGGAGTCATCAGAGAGCGTGGCGGCATGCACGTAAATAGTAGAGGGCGTCATGAATCCATGCTCAGACATGAGCCGGATGCCTTCATCGTTGGTGGCGCCCCACACGCCAGCATGCGTGGTCACCGACAGATTGAAGTCGCGAGCCGCCTCGAAGGCGCCTTTCTCCGGGAACGTGGGATCGCCGGTGACGTCGAACGCGAGCTGCATGCGCATCATGTCGCCGCGCCCATCAATGCGGCGCTTGATGAAGTCAGCGAATTCGGGAGTCCTTGTCCAGACCCAGGGCGCGCCAAGCAAATTGCCATAGCCGAGAACGAACCGGCCGGGAACCGCTTCGAGCGCGTCAACCGCAGCGTCGGCATGCTGGGTCGTCTGCAAGCCGTGGGACCAGTCAACCGTGGTCGTGACGCCCGAGTCAAGCGCTTCGACCGCGGAAAGCAGATTCCCGGCGTAAATGTCCTCTGGACGGAAGATCTTGCCCCAGTTCAGGTAGTAGAAGTGGAAGTAGTTCGTTAGCGTCCAGTCAGCGCCGAACCCGCGTAGCGCCGTCTGCCACATATGGCGGTGCGTGTCAATCATGCCGGGCATCAGAATGCCCTCGGTCGCATCAATCTCCACGGCGCCATCAGGCGCGGTTAGCTGCTTGCCGACAGCCGCGATCCGGCCGTCGGCGACAAGGACGTCGCCTCCTGTGACTACCCCGATGGACGGGTCAAGCGATAATACGGTAGCGTTACGGAACACCACTGGGCGGCCAGGTGTGAAGTCGTCAGCGACCGGCGCACGGTTTAGGCTCATTCTGCTCACCTCATTGTGTCCTGGCTTTCAGGATACGAGGGCGCCACGACGCGCATGGCGGCGGCTCCAGCGTCCTGAAGGCTGTCTGGCCCATCCATACTTCTGGCTGTCCGCCATACGGACAACCGTCCGCTGGGAATGCTACACAACGGTAGGGCTGATGTCAAGAGGTTATTATGTCTTCCAGAGGCGCCTCCAATTTGACCACGCCTGCGGCTGGTGACGGACGGAAATCCCCATGCGAATCGCGGAATTGGAGAGCGCTGGACACGCCGTAGTGTAGACACGCATCCGAAGTTCCGGGTATGCTCAACGGTGATCTATGCCACGCCGCCTTCTTCGCACGGTGGCGTCAACGCGGCGTCAATATGCCTGGGGGAGGAATGATGCGCGGCCAGACAGGACCGGACTTCATAGAGGCGCTGGCGCGCGGCCTGGATGTTATCCGCGCATTTGGGCCCCATCAGCCAGCGATGAGCCTGAGCGAGGTAGCCTCCGCCGCCGGGCTTGCCCGACCTACAGCGCGGCGTATCTTGCTCACGCTTGAGGAATTGGGCTATGTCCGCGCCGCCAATGGCGTATTCACACTCACACCGCGCGTTCTCGAGCTCGGCATGGCGTACATTGGATCAACGAGCATCTGGGAGCTTGCGCGCCCGCACATGGAGGCGCTCGTCGCCCACACAGGCGAATCATCATCCCTCGCGCAGCTGGATGGGTCCGATATCGTCTATGTCGCGCGCGTAGCGGTTCCCAAGGTCATCACGTTCGCGGTCACAATCGGCACCCGCTTTCCCGCTCTTCAGACATCACTGGGGAAAGCGCTGCTGGCCGCGCTGACGCATGATGAGCTTGAAAAGACGCTCGCCGAGCCCAGCCGCTCAGGAATCACGCCCCGGTGGAACCCGGATGCGGAAGAGCGCGACCGCGCGCTGTTCGAGGTGCGCACGCGCGGATGGGCGCTCACCGATGAGGAGCTCGCGCCGGGCATCCGCTCTATCGCGGCTCCGGTACGCGATAGCGCCACCCACGTGGCCGCCGCGCTCAATGTCAGCGTTCACGCCGCGGAAACGAGCATTGAGACCCTCACCGAGAAGTATCTGCCGCTGCTGTTGCAGACCGCCGAGGCGATCAGCGCCGACTGGATACTGTGGCGGAGCCGCCCGGAGATCACCGTTGTCGCCGGATCATAAGGAAGTGCGGGCCAGCTTCGCGCGCCCTCTTGACAGCGCCTCACCCTGTCGTCTACCATAAGTAACGGACACTTGTCCGCTGTGCGGACAATCATCATTGACAGCGTGCGATAAGACAGGGCGCGACGGGCGCAGACAGAGCTCGCGCAGATCGCTCACAGGCGAACATAGCGGAGGCTGAAGCCCGATGTCAGAGAAGGACCACATGGATACCACGCGCCAGTCAGGTCCTCTGGATGGCTTGCTGATCGCCGACTTCTCGCGGGTGCTCGCCGGCCCGTACTGCACAATGCTGCTGGGCGACCTCGGCGCGACGGTGATCAAGGTCGAGAGTCCCACGGGAGACGACACCCGAACATGGTCTCCTCCCGTTCGCGACGGCGTATCAACCTATTACCTGGCGATTAACCGAAACAAGCGGTCAGTAACGCTCGATCTCAAGAATCCTGAGGATCTGCGGCTAGCCCAGGAGCTTGCTCGCCGCGCGGACGTCTTCATAGAGAACTTCAAGCCTGGCGGCCTCAAACGCTTCGATCTGGACTACGACACAGTCAAACGGCGTAATTCAGGGATCATCTATGCGTCCATCAGTGGCTTTGGGACAGCGGAAGGGGCTTCACTTCCCGGTTACGATCTGGTAGTGCAGGCGATCTCCGGGCTGATGAGTCTCACTGGTGATCCGGATGGTCCCGCGTACCGGGCCGGCATCTCGGTGTTCGATGTGATGGCGGGGCTTCACACCGCGATTGGCATCCTGGCCGCGCTGAACCACCGCAACCGCACGGGGGAAGGCCAGCATGTGGAGCTGAGCCTGCTCGCCTCCGCGCTCTCGGGGCTGGTCAACCACACGTCAGCCTATGTAGCTGGCGGAGTCATCCCCACTCGCATGGGGAACGCCCATCCCAGTCTGTTCCCGTATGAGCCGCTGCCGACCGCGGATCGGGATCTCATCATTATCGCCGGAAACAACGGGCAGTTCCGCAATCTGTGCAACGTCCTCGGCCTCCCAGAACTGCCGAACGACCCGAGATTCGCCAGCAATGAGGAGCGCACCCGCAATCGCGACCTGCTACGCCCGCTCCTGGTCGAGCGGCTGCGCACGAAGACCGCCGACGAGTGGTTCCACGCCCTGAGCGAGGCTGGCGTGTCGTGCGGCCCTATAAACAACGTCGCTGGCGGTGTCGCCTTCGCGCGCGAGGTGGGGCTGAACCCGGTCGTTGAGGTAGGCTCCGGAGATAGCGCCATACCAATGATCCGTAACCCGATCACCTTCTCCGCGACGCCAGCCCGCTACGAGGCGCCGCCACCTTCGCTTGGCCAGGATAATGATGTTGTCCGCGCCTGGCTCAGCCAGCCACCGGACGGCGACGCCACAAACAGCAAGCTCACTGGCGTATCTCGGAGGAAAAATTGAGCAGCCGGTCACGCTCCGCGGCGCGATATGGCCCAGGAAGGAATGCTACACGTGGGTGAACAGCGGCCACCTGAATACCGAACCGGGTTAGGCGTGTCCGACGCCGACCGCATTCTGCTGCTCGGTCACAACCTGGCTGATGAGCTGATCGGCAAGATTGGCTTCGGCGAGCTGGCTCTCTGGCTCGCGACGCAGCGGCGGCCAACACCGCAGCAGACGCGCGTATTCGAAGCCGTGCTCGTCGCGCTGGCCGACCACGGTTTCACGCCCACCGCAATCGCCGCCCGCCTGACGTTCTACAGCGCCCCGGATTCCATCCAGGGCGCGATTGCGGCGGGCCTGCTCGGCGGCGGCTCCCGCTTCCTCGGCGTCACCGAGGATACAGGTCGTTTCCTTGCCAGCGTGCTCGCCAGCGTCGAGGGTGATTTGCCAGAGACCAATGAGCAGTGGGATGCGCTGGCCCGTCGCGCCATCGAGGCAGAGCGCGCGGCCGGCCACTTTATCCCGGGCCTGGGTCATCCAGTGCATAAAACGGGTGATCCGCGCACACCTGTTATCATTGGCATTGCCGAGCAGGAAGGTCTGCGAGGGCCGCACTTGCGCCTGTTTGAGGCGATTGGCCGGACGCACGCCGACATCCTCGGCCGCAAGCTTCCGCTCAATGGCGCTGGTGTGTGCGGCGCCGCGCTCGCTGACCTCGGGCTGCCACCCGAATTGCTGCGTGGCGTGGCCCTGCTCGCGCGCACAGCCGGGCTCCTCGGACAAATCGCTGAGGAGATGCGGACTCCCATCGCGCCTGACATCTACTTCGCGGTTGATCGCAATGCGGTGTACCGGCCGGCCGACCCAGCCGACGCCGAAGAATAGCGAACCCAGCTCGCCCAGCGCCTGCGATGCGCGCAGGCCCCGCCCGAAGGAGGGAGTCATGGCCAACCTGGTCGCCGTCCTCGCTACCACGCACCACCCATTCTTCTACCGCGCCAGCACAGCGCCGCCAGAGGAGAGACCAGACTTCGCGGATGAATGGGTGCGCAAGGTCACGGCCTACCGTGAAACGCTTACCCGCGCCAATCCGGATGTGCTGGTAATGGTCGGCTCCGATCACTTTCACCAGCTCTGGTACGACAACATGCCGCAGTTCCTTATTGGCAAGGCCCCGTACTACGACGCTAACTATTACAATGAGGAGCGCGAATTCGGACTACCCCGCATGCGGCTTAAAGGGCATGAGGAGCTGTCAGCGTTTCTGCTGCGCAAGGGGCTCGACGCGGGCTTTGACCTCGCGTTCAGCAATGAGCTGCACGTTGACCACAGCATTACCTGCCCGATCATCACGACGCGGCCACAGGCGGATTTGCCCATCGTGCCAGTGTATACGAACATCTTCGCCCCGCCACTGCCCCAGCCGAGGCGCTACGTCGCGCTTGGCCAGCTCTTGCGCGATCTCGTCGTCGCGTGGCCAAGCAATGCGCGTGTGGCGATCATCGGCACCGGACACCTCTCGCTAGAGCTTGGCGGGCCACGCCAGTTCGGCCCGCACGGCCCTGACCCCGAGTTCGACCGCAGGGCCGTCGCCTGGATCACCAACGGCGATATTGATGGGGCGCTGGCGAGCGTCTCGCTCGACAACCTGTGGGAGCCGGGCAACGCCACGCATGGGTTCCTGGATTTCATGCTGATGATGGGCGTCGCCGGGGGAGCCAGGGCGGATTACGCCGATACGCTCGACCTCTTCCACACGATGGAGGCCTACTTCACCTGGTATCCGAATGGGGTGAACGCATGAGCAAGTACCTCCTCAACAAATTCCTCTTCACGGTTGACCGCGATCCAGAACTCGTCGAGCGTTATCGCGCCGACCCACGCGGCACGGTGGCCTGGTGGGAGGCCGAGCGCGCCAATGTCATCCTGAACCTGCCCGCGATGGAACATAGCTCATGGCTGAGCTTCGATGACGCGGAGCGCGAGGCGCTGGCGACGCACGACTATGTCAAGCTGTTCGAACTCGGCGCGCATCCGTTCCTGACGCTCACCCTGTTCATCGCCCTGTTCGAGCGTGACTATGCCGAGCCGCTGGCATTCCAGCGCGAGTACGCGCAAAAGCTCAAGCACTGGTCGCTGCCTTACCCTGACATCACGACCTGACCCAAAGCGTCGCGTATCAAAAGCGACAGGCAAACAATGACGAAACGCGCAATGTCGAGGAGTTGGGAGACGCCCAGCCCCTCGACGTTGTCGTAGCGGTTGGGGCGATGGTGGCGAAGCGAATGGCGTCAGCGGTG
>JAKAIY010000066.1 GCA_021814145.1 Chloroflexota bacterium | reverse complement strand
CGTACCTCAAGGCGCTGGAGCATGCCGCGCTACGCGAGCGCGTCTTTCTCTTCTGGCGCGATTTCGCCGCGCATTGAGCGGGATGAACGCGCCGCGCCGCTCGTGGCGCCTGGCCGCTGGGTCGCGCTTGCTTACCTTGCGGGGCGCCCCAGCCCCTGTCGCGCCAGCGCCATGACCTCGTCTTGAGCGAGCGCGCGGCCTTCGGCGAGACAGGTCTCTAGCGCGGCCTCACCGAGCGTCGCGCGCAGTTGGGCCAGGTCGCGCGCGCGCAGATCACGCTCGGCGGGGTCCACTGGCCCAGGGGTCGCGTCGCGATGGGCGAGCGCGACCCCGTACAGGCGCGCGGCCCGCTCAGGCTCGTCTCGCCGGAGAGCGAGCGTTCCAGCGCGCTCGATCAGCTCCCAGAGGTACTCGCGCTGGCGCGTCTGGCCGGAGAGCTCGTCGAGCGCCTGGGCCAGGTCGAGGCGCGCCGATTCCGTCTCTCCCTGGGAGCGCGCGAGGCTGGCGCGGAAGTAGCGAATGTGCGCCAGGATGGCCAGATTGCCCAGGCCGCGGAAGAGACGTTCGGCTTCATCGAAATAATCGCGCGCCGCCTCCGCGTTGCCCAATCGCCACTCCGCGCGCCCCAGCGTTACGGCGCAGGTGGCCGCGCCAAAATGATCATGCTGGTGTTTGAATAGCCGATAGTTCGGCTCAGTCACCTCGATCGCGCGGGCGGAGTCGTCGAGGACGACGTGCGCTTCTCCGGCATTATTCCAGGTAAGCGCCCGAGCCCAGTCGCTCTCGCCAAGCTCATGGCTGAGCGCGAGGCTCTGCTCGTAGTAGGCGAGCGCCTCGCGCGGCTGTCCCATATCGTAGTACAGCCCACCGAGGTTCATCAGCGGAAAGACCATGCTGGACCGGTTATTCAGCTCGCGGTGGAGCGTGATGCTCGCTTCAAAAAGCGCCGCCGCCCGCTCGTATTCGCGCATCTGTGTGAGTGGATTGGCCAGGTTCATCATGGCAATGGCGATGCGCGTCTTGTCGCCAAGCGCGCGCCGCAACTCCAGCGCCCGCTCGCCCGCTTCAACCGCCCGCGCAAAGTGGTCTTGCCGGTGGGCGATCACCATGACGCCAGTCCATGCCTCTGCCAGCGCAGCCTGCTCGTCGCGCGTCGTAGGCGCACTGGCCCGCGCGATGAAGCGTTCGAGCCAGTCCAGCCCTTCGACATACTGGGAATGACTTGCCCAGAAGCGCCACAGCGCGCCCGCCATGCGCAGGCCGCGCATTGTCGCGCCTGTCTCCAGCGCCCAGGCAAGCGCGGCGCGGATATTCTCGTATTCCATCTCCAGGCGCGCCATCAGGCCTTCACGCTGATCTACAACGTCTGGAGCGATCAGCTCTACCAGCCCAAGGAAATAGTCGGTATGCCGTCGCCGCGCCTCTTCCCACTCGCCCCCGTCGCGCAGACGCTCCTGCGCAAACGCCTGGACGGTGACGAGTTGGGTGTAGCGCCGCGTCCCCCCGCTTTCAGCGAGCTGGATCAGGCTGGCGTCTACGAGCGCGGCCAAGCCGTCCAAGAGCGCCTCGTCTGTCAGACCGGAGACGGCCTCGATTGCGTCTATCGCGGCCCCGCCCACAAAGACGCCCAGCCAGCGGAACAGCCGCCGCTCAGGCTCGCCCAGCAGGTCATAGCTCCAGGCGATGGTGGAGCGCATCGCGCGCTGGTGGTCGGGCAGGTCATGTGGCCCCTGCCCCAGCGCGCCAAGGAACTCCGGCTGGGCCAGGCGGTTATGGAGCTGTTCCAGCCCCACCAGCCCGACGCGCGCCGCCGCCAGCTCGATGGCCAGCGGCAGCCCGTCCAGCCGCGCGCAGACGCCGGCCACCAGGCGCGCCTGCTCCAATGTCGTGATGATGAAATCAGCCGATACGGCGCTGGCTCGCTCCACAAACATGGTGATGGTGGGGACGCGCAGCAGCGCCTCAAGCGAGTCCATCTGCTCTGGAGCGGCCAGCGCGAGCGGCGGCACGGCGAAGCGGCGCTCGCCGCGCACGTTGAGGGCTGTGCGGCTCGTTACGAGCATCTGGACATGAGGGCAGGCGACCAGCAGTTCCAGTATGCCGCGCGCGGCGGGAAGAACCTGCTCGAAGTTGTCCAGCAACAGCACAAGACTCCGCTCGCGCAGCGCGTGAACCAGGGTGTCACGCAGTGGCGCGCCGCCGCTCTCCTGGATACCGAGCGCCTGTGCGACAGCCGCCAGCACACGCTCAGGCTCGCGCACGGGAATAAGCCCAACGAAGATGACTTCGTGGCCGCGCTCGTAACGCAGCGCCTCCGCCAGCCGCACCGCCAGGCGTGTCTTGCCCACGCCCGCAGGGCCAGTCAGGGTCAGCAGTCGTGTCTCCGGGCGCGCGATGAGCGCCAGCAGCGCGGCTTCCTCTTGCTCACGTCCGATCAGTGGTGTCAGCGGAATGGGAAGATCATTGCCCGGCTCTTCCTGTTGTGCCGCCTGGGCGCCGCTGTCCGCGCCGATATCCATCCGGCGCGCTCCACGCGCCGCCGCGAGGAATGCTTCCGCTTCGCCGGGCGCGAGCGCCAGCGCGTCGCTGAGCAGCCGCACGGTGGCGCGCTGCGGCGCCTGGGTGAGCCCGCGTTCGAGCAGACTGATCGCCGCCGGGCTGATTCCGGCGCGCTCGGCCAGCTCCTCCTGGGTGAGATGGCGCTGGCGGCGATAGCGTCTGAGCAGGTCCGCGAAGTCAGGTGTATCCGTCGCTGGCATAGCGTCTCCCCATGAGGATATGCCTGGACTCGTCGCGCTACCATTCTAACACCTTCCAGGCATGCGCCTCGAACATTACGAGCGCTTCTACGAGTGGTAGTACGGAATCTTCGTGGCGCCGGGCCATCGTTCCTGGCACACTGCTTTCTATCCAGGCGAAGCAGTGGTATGTGGGGCGCCAACGGGCGCTCCAGTCCGCCATGAATGGAGCCCAGTCCCATGACATTCGAGCCGGATGTCCCGCTGACATGGGGCGCGCAGCTCGCTCACGCCGAGCGGGTTCTTATCGCGGCGGGAACGCCCGCGCCGCGCGATGAAGCGTTCGAACTGCTCGGCTTTTTGCTCGGGGCGCCCGCCGCGCTTCTGCTCGCGCAGCCCGCCAGCCCGATAAGCCGGGCGGAGGCGGAGACGTTTGGCGGCTGGGTGTCGCGGCGCGCCGCTGGAGAAGCGATACCGCACATCACCGGGCGCCTGGAGTTCATGGGCCTGGAGCTCTCGGTCGAGCGGGACAGCCCGCTGCCAGCCCCAGGGGCGCGGCGGCTGGTGGAACTTGCGCTCGAATGGACGCGCAGGCGCCCGCCAGGCGAATTGCTCGTCGCGGAGATTGGCGCGGGATGCGGCGCCATCTCGCTGGCGCTGGCTTCGTTTGAGCCGCGCCTCACCCGCGTCTACGCCGTGGAGCCCTCCGCGACGGCCCTGGAGACGGCGGCGGAGAACGGCGCGCGCTATCTGCTGAATCTGATGTTGATCTGGCTGGCGGGCGATGGGCCTGCTAGCGTTCCTGAGCCAGTAGACGTGTTGGTCTGCGGCCAGTTCGAGCCGTCCACCGTATCCGCGACGCGGCTGCTGGAGCAGGCTCCCGCGAAGTTGCGGCAAGGCGGCGCGCTGCTCTGCGGGCTCGCTGGCGGGCGGGAGGTGGTGGCCGCCGAGGCGCTCACGCGCGCCTTTCCACACGCGAGCGTTTGGGTTGATTCCCTGGCTGGTGAGCTGCCCGTCGCTATCGCGCAGTTGCCGGATAACCGGTGATGCCCGGCTGGGGGCTCAGGCGGTTGGTTATGGAGCGCCCACTCATCTGGTCGCTCATCTGAAAACGCGTTTGGGAGCGGGAGGTTTGGTCATGAAGAACGTTCGGAGGCTGGTCCTTCTCAGCGCGCTGCTCTGCGGCGCACTGATTGTGTCCGCGTGTGGCTCCAGCGGGGGCGGCTCATCCAGCGGCTCTGGCGGTTCGTCGTCTCATGGCGACTCGCCGACAGCGACAGCGCCTGGGCCGACAGCGACGATCGCGCTGCAGCAGATCACGGTCGCCTATTGCTCAAAAATACTGCCGCTCGCTACGGCGAACCAGATCATCCCATCTTCGTCCCCGGCGACCTCGATCACGCAAGGCAATCCCAACGATGCCCTGAGCGGCGCCTGCAATTATAAGGTGTCTCCCTCGCAGATCCTGCTGGTCATCTACTTCATTCCCTATCATGGACCTGATCCGATCCCACAAAGTGATCTTCAGTCCGTGTTGTCACAGGCCGCTGGAAGCGACTTGACCATTACGACGGCCAATATGGTATCGGGTATCGGCGACCAGGCGGCATATGTGGAGGCGACAGGGGGCAGTAACGGATTCTCGGTCTCCATACATATCTTCTATGTTCTCGAAGGCTCGTTCATCTTCGATTGCTTCACCGAAAGCTACCTTTCCCCGGTGATGGCGAGCCAGAGTCAGCTCCAGCAGTGCGCGACGACGGTGGATACCAACTTGCGGGCATAGCGCACCACCGCAAGAAACTGAGGCCACGTCTATTCAGACGTGGCCTCAGCGCTATTTAACGTGAGTCTTGCGCATGCCCCGCGCCTAGCCCTCCACCTGCTTCGGCGGGATGGGGCGGCCGGGCAGCCACCAGTTCCAGCGGCCCATCAGCCGCATGGCGGCGGGGACGAGCAGCGAGCGGATGATTGTCGCGTCCACCAGCACGGCAATGGTCATGCCAAGGCCGATCTCCTTCGTCACAATGGTGCGGGTGAAGGTGAACGCGCCAGTGACGATGATGAAGAGCAGCGCCGCGCTGGTGATGACGCCGCCCGTGCGCTCCAGGCCGCGCGCCACCGCCAGCCGGTTGTTCTTCGACCGCTCCCACTCCTCACGGATACGCGAGAGCAGGAACACCTCATAGTCCATCGAGAGGCCGAAGAGGATGCAGAACATCAGGATCGGGATCAGCGAGTCTATGTAGCCGGTCGAGGTGAAGTCGAGCAGGCTCTGGCCGTAACCCCACTGGAAGACGATGACCAGCGCGCCATACGCCGCGCTGATCGAGAGCGCGTTGACGATTACCGCCTTGAGCGGCAGCAGCAGCGAGCGGAACATGATCAGCAGCAGCACGAACGTCGCCGCCAGCACGAACAGTATCGCGCGCGGGAAGTTGTCGTACAGGTAGCGGGTGAAGTCGAGCGAGATCGCCTGGAACCCGCCGACATAGACATTGAGCCCGCCCGCGTTGGCGCTATCGCCCGCCCGCAGCCGGTCAATCAGCGCCTTGCTCGCTTCGCTATCCAGCGGCTCGTTGGTTTTGACGGTGATGACTGTGGTGTCGCCGCTGGTCGTAGACGCGACCAGCTGTTGCAGACCGGGAACCCGCTGATAGGCTCCGGTGGAATAGAGTTGCTGGAGCTGGGCCAGGGTGGGCGTCGCCGCCTGCGGATCGCCGGGGAACTGGGTGACACTGGTGACTGATGTGACGCTTTCCTGGGCATTGAGCCATTGCGTGAGCTGGTCAATCTTCGCCACATTGTCGCTGGTGAGGATGCTGGAGCCGTCCGGCGTCTGCGCGACGATCAGGATCGGGTTGCTGGCCGTGTCTGGGAACTGCGCGTTGAGGATGTCGTTGCCCTGGCGCGCCTCGATGCTGGAAGGCAGCGCGTTGATCGAGATCGAGCCGATGTTGATCTGAAGCAGCGGCCAGCCCATCGCCAGCAGCAGCGTGATTACCAGCAGGATGGTCATGACCGGGCGGCGCATCACGCCTTCCGCCAGCCGCGCCCAGAAGCCGTTGGTGATCTCGCTACCTTCCTCGGCGTCTTCCTCCAGCGTGCGCGCGGAGCCAACGCCCACCCACCGCCACAGGTAAGGCACACGCAGCGCGTTGACGCGCGGGCCCAGGATCGAGAGCAGCGCGGGCAGCAGCGTCAGCGCGGCCAGCACGGAGGCTGCCACCGTCAGCGCGCCACCGATGCCAAACGACGACATGAACTGGATGCCGATCAGCAGCAGTCCCGCGAATCCGATGATCACGGTCAGGCCGCTGAAGAGGATCGCTTCGCCCGAGGTGGCGACTGTCCAACCAATGGCGTCGCGCACGGAGCGGCCACGGGTCAGCTCCTCGCGGAAGCGGCGAACCATGAACAGGCTGTAGTCAATCGAGATGCCCAGGCCGACGATTGAAGCGATGTTGAGCACGAAGATGTTGGTGTCGTAGTGACTGGCGATGGCGTAGACGCCCGCCAGCGCCACCGGCACGGCCACCAGCGCCAGCGTCAGTGGCAGGAACGCCGCCACGACCGAGCCGAAGATGATTAGCAGCGCGATCAGCGCGATGGGCAGACCATACAGCTCGGCGCGCTCGGTGTCCTGCCGGGTGACCTCGTTGAACGCCGCCTCGACCGCTGGGCCGCCGGTGATGTAGGCCTTTGCCGGCGTCGCGGCCTCGCCCTGGGGAACAACATTACGGACGTTCCTGACCAGATCCTGCGGGCTAGGGGCGTTCTTGTCGAAGTTGATCGAGACGTAGGTGGTCGCGTTATCCTGTCCGACGCCGCCCTGCTGGACGCTGGTGACATGGGGCAGCGCCTCAGCGCGCGCGATAAAGCCCTCGACCTCACTCTTGTAGCTGGCGCTGGTTGGGCTCGATCCATCGCTGGACTGGAAAACGACGACCAGTGTGCTGGCGGGGGTCTTCAGTTTCTCGGCGATGATGTTGTCCGCCTTGACCGACTCACTGCCGCTGTAGCTATAGCCGCCGCCGGAGAGCACCGAGGTCACCTGGGCGGCGAACGGGACGGCCGCCGCCAGCCCTATCACCCAGAGCGCGACGATCAGCCAGCGCAGCCGGTGGACAAACCGCCCGTAGGCCAGGCCGATGCGATAGATGCCGTGAACCTCGGCGTCGGTGTGGATATGCGGGAGCGCCGCGGGCCGTGGGGTCGGCGCTGACGTTTCAGACGCTTCCGGGCTCTCCCCCGCGTCAGGCGGGCGCTTGTCGAGTGACATGCTCAATCCTCAAATATGGCCGCCGGTGAACAGCCCGGCGGGGCGATTCTGCCATGCTCGCGTCCGGCGCGAGCGCGCGTCATGATGATCCTGTACGCCCTGTATGCCGGAGATGGCGCCGGCCAGATGGTCCGGTAGCCAGCTCTTTCACGTCAGCGCGGGCCGGACTCGCGGGCGCGATGCCGCGCCAGAGCGTTTCAATATGCGCCAGCAGCGTCGGCGTCAGCTCGTAGTCGCTGGCGCGCGCGGCCCAATCGAGCGCCAGCGCGGCATAGGCTGAGATGATGAGGTGCGCCGCCGCCTCCACGTCGCAGTCCGCGGCCACCTCGCCGCGCGCCTGGCCATCGCGCAGCACGCCCGCCAGCAGCTCCGTCAGCGCCAGAAAGCGAGCGCGCTCGCCGTGGAAGATCTCTGGCGAGCTCATCGCCGCGTGAATGATCGCCCGCGCCAGGTCCGGCTCTTCCTCCATGTCGCTCACCAGCGCCCGCAGGACGTCCGCCATGCGCTCGCGCGTGGAGGCCGCCGCTCGCGCGGGATCGCGCAGGCGCGCCTCCACGCGCTCCTGCCGGATGCGGCCAATCTCGGCCAGCACCGCTTCTTTCCCCGCGAAGTAATTGAAGAACGTGCCGAGGCCGACATGCGCCGCCTGCGCGATCTGGCGGATGGTGGTCGCCGCGACCCCCTGCCGCCGGAACAGTTCCAGCGCGGCCTGGAAGATGCGCTGGCGCAGCTCCGCGCGCTTGACGACGCGCCTTGACGGCGCGGGCGCCGCTGGCTGGCGGAGCTCACTGTTCGTATCACTGGCGGCGGACATGACAGGCAGGCTTTCAGTGTACATGGCTCATCCGGTGTAAAACGTGAACATGTTCACGTTTATGCCGGACAAATTGTATCGTATAGCGCCCAACTCATGCTACAAGGTACGCCAGAATGGCCAGATTTGTGGCCGGCGGTCGCCGCCCGCCAGCCTAGCCCGCTGACGTGAGCGGCGGCTCCGGCGCGGGCATTTCAGGCGGTCGTGGCGGCATGGTGTATGTTTCAGGCGGCTGCCCGGGCCTGGCGGCCATGCCATCAGGTCCGGCGATCACATAGGCGATCATCGCGGCGAGCCCGACCAGCGAGAACGCCAGTCCGATGAGGCCGCCCGCCAGCATGACGGCGAACCACGTCTTGTCCTGGATCTGATACGTGTTGATCAGCGACCCGATCCAGGCGGTGATCTGCACGATGCCGCCAATCGCGGCGATCACAAAGCCCAGGGACGCGAACGTGACTGTCGTCCAGAATGTGGCGTCCAGGTTGGGGACGAAGTCATAGCCCCTGCCACTCACTGACGGCGTATACGAGCCGCCGTAGGCGAGCATCAGGCCCAGGCTGACGCCGCCGATGATGAGCCCGACGACGAAAATGATCAGCCCGGCGATCCAGGTCCTGGTGATCGTTGATTTTCTCATGGTCTCCTAACCTCCCCGCGCCGCTGGGCAGCGCCTGCCTGATATCCTTCGCTCCTGTCTTATTGACATAGCGCGCTGGTGTCACAGTCCTGTCTCGTCCGCGCCCATGCGCCGCACGCGCCTATCACGCGCGTGTCTGGCGCCAACTCGCGAGCGCGAGGCAGCCCGGAGGATCGCCCATCTCGCGCGTTTCCCCATGTTTCATGAAGAACAGCGGGGAGCGGGCGCTTCACCGCATAGGCAGGGTGAGCTCCCGCTCCTTATGGAGGAGTCTGGTTCGTCCGTTCGCCGTCTCAGCCCGCGGGGGCGTGTTCTGGGGCGGGGGCGGGCGGTTCCTGGGTGGATGGCGCCTCCTGCCCGTCGCCGCGCCATCCGGCGAAGTAGACCGCGAGGCCGGCGAGGGCGCAGGCGAGCAGGCCAAAGCCTTCCAGCGCGGGCGGCTTGTGGCTGAGCGCCTGGTCTACGCCGAATTGGAGATACGCGGCGAAGCTTGCGCCAGAGATAAGACCAACCACGATGTAGATGGCCAGCGCCGCCACCGCGCCCGCCAATCCCAGGCCCAGCCCGCGCGCCAGCAGCGCGCCGCGCCCCAGCGCCAGCAGCGCCAATGCGGCGGCCAGCAGCGCGCCCAGTATGTAGAGCGCCACGCCTACGCCGCCGGCTTGGGAGGCGAGCGGAAGCGTCCCGTAGAGCGGGATTACGCCGGCGATTCCGGCCAGCGCCAGCGCGCCCGCGAGCCACCGCCTCAGCCCAGCCCCCGCCAGGCCCACGCTCAGCAGCAAGACGCCGGACAGGAGGAGCGGCAGTCCAATGTAGATGTTGCCGAGATAGGCGTTGTCCTGCTTGGCGTAGTAGGACGCCGCGAACCCGTACAGGTAAAAGCCGCCAGTCAGCAGACAGAAGATACCCGACGCCAGCAGCGCCAGCGTATTGCGCCGCGCGCCGCCAAAGGCGAAGCCGCTCACCAGCGCCAGGATGACCAGCGCCACGATCATCAGGGGCAGCAGATAGAACAGGATAATCGAGATGACGCTCACAATGTTGGGCATATCTGTGGATCTCCTTCTCACACCGGGCGCGCTCATGCGGCGCGATTACCGCTCCTCCGCGCGCTTGTAGTACTATCCAGCGCAGCGGCGAGAGGCGGGGTCAATCCGCAGAATTGCCGGACGTTCGCGGGGCCTGCGCCTGGCCGCGCGGCGTGGTGAGCGCGCGAAAGAGGCGTCGCGCGCGGCGGAATGAACTTCCGCATGCTGTATACTCACCGGGGGATGTTCGCCTTGCCCGGCTCACGGCTCGTTTGCCACTGACAGGCCCCGCGGGGGGCGCCCCCAGCCCGCGCGTCCGGCGTATCCCCACGCCTCGCGCTGGTTATCGCGCTGGCGCCGTGGGCGTCACGAGCGCATGTTCTCAGCTGTCCATTCCTAGTCATCATGAGGCCCGAATGAGCGTCCAGAACAAGCTCGCTGTCTTCACCGGAAACGCCCATCCCCAGCTCGCCGCCGACATCTGCCAGCATCTTGGCATTCCGCTGGGCAAAGCGGAGGTGTTCCAGTTCCCCAATGAGAATATCTTTGTCAAGATTCATGAGAACGTGCGCGGGCGGGATGTTTTCGTCGCGCAGCCGCTGACGCATCCGGTGAACACCTCCATCATGGAGCTGCTCATCATGCTCGACGCGTTCAAGCGCGCGTCCGCTCAGCGGGTCACCGCCGTCGTGCCGTACTACAGCTATGGCCGCACGGACAAGAAAGACCAGCCGCGCGTGCCAATCACCGCGCGCCTGATCGCTGACTGCCTCTCCGTCGCCGGGGCGCAGCGGGTGCTGACGATGGACCTGCACGCCGGCCAGATCCAGGGGTTCTTCAACATTCCCGTGGATGAGCTGACCGCCAAGCTGATTCTGACCGACTATATCCGCAAGAAGGGCATTCGCGACCTGACGGTGATCGCCACCGACGCGGGCTTCGCCAAAAAGGCCCGCAACATCGCCGAATCGCTCGACGCGCCGCTGGCGATTGTGGAGAAGCGGCGGATGGGCAACAACAGTCAGAGCGAGGCGATGAGCCTGATCGGCTCAGTGGTTGGGCGCTCCGCGCTGGTGGTGGATGATGAGATTGACACCGCTGGCACGCTTGTTCAGGCGGTGCGGGTGGCGCGCGCGCATGGCGCGCAGGAGGTCTACGCCTGCGCTTCGCATGGTGTGCTGAGCGGGGCGGCTATCGAGCGGCTCATTGAGGCGGACATCAAGGAGCTGATCCTGACCGATAGCGTGCCGCTGCCGGAAGAGAAGCGCCTGCCGTTCATTACGACGCTCTCAGTCGCCGGGCTGTTCGCGCGCGCCATCCAGCGCATTCACCAGGGGCGCTCGGTCTCACGCCTGTTCGGTGAGCCTGCTGAAGATCCTGAGGATGGAGAAGCGCGTGATGAGGGCGTCATGGTGGAGATGGCCGGGAATTAGCGCGGACACGCGGGCTACCCGCGCAGCCTGGGGGTAGCCCGCGGTGGATGAGGACAGGGACGGCCGGGAACCGCCGGAAGGGCGGGAAGAACCAGAGCGCCCGGCCAGCGAGGCATGGCCCGATGTGAGCGCGCCGCCTGACGCGCGGCTCGATGCGGCGTTCGCGGCGCTGCTGCGCGCGCTGCGGGGTCTCCCTGGCCCTTGCGCGCCGCCAGTGGGCGCGGGCGAGTTCGACATTCTCTACGCCAGCGAGCGCGAGGTCGTGGTCTGGTATACTCCCGCCCGCGATGGCGTGGAGCAGCGCGAGGTGGCGATTCCCGGCGCGTTGCTGCGCGCGGCGTGGGCGCTGGCGCTGCGGGGCGCGCCGCTGGATGAGGCGGCGCTGCGGGCGCTGGCCCCCGGAGCGTCGGGCGGGCGCTGGCTGCTGGCGCTGCTGGCGCAGGTCCCCGGTGTAGAGACGCTGCGCGAGCCAGTGGAAGCGGGGCGCGATGGACGTGATGAAGCCGCTGATAGCCCCGTTTTCCTCATCTGGCGTGGCCCCACTGAAGGGTAGTGGCGGCCCGCGCTGATTTCCTGTTGTCCTTCCCTCTCTTGACGCGCGTCTCGCGCGCCCGCTATTAATTATCGGGTTAGTTAATTATGCGCTGGCCGTTGTGGCGGCCCACTATCCTTAAACGGAGGCGATTTCATATGGCGCGCAAGCCAGCCCCACCCGGCGCCGATCGCCGCCAGTTGATCCTTGAGGCGGCGCTTGCTGTCTTCGCGGAGCAGGGATTTGAAGGCGCGACAAGCAAGGAGATCGCCGCGCGGGCCGGGGTCACGCATGGCCTGATCTACTTTTATTTCACCTCGAAAGAGGAGCTGTTTCAGGCGGCTTTCGAGCATACCCTGCGCGGCGCGCTTGACCAGCTCAGCCTTCCCGGAGCGGCGGAGGAGGGCGTTGAGCCAGCGGCGGTTATCGAGCGCGGCGTCGCCAGCCTGCTGGAGACGATCAGCTCGCCGCGTGTTTCCAGCCTGATGCGCATCATGCTGCGCATGGCCGCGCGTGACGAGAACCGGTCAGGGCCGTTGGGCGCATGCAAGCTGAGCATGACCAGCGCCATCAATACCCTCATGGACGCGTTCGCCGCCTATCTGGACGACCAGATCGCGCGCGGCCGGCTGCGTCCGGTTAACACCCGCGCGACCGCCACGCTGCTGATGGGCGGGATCATCGCCGCGCTGCGCACTGGCGCGATCCGCCCGGCGAGCGATGAGGACGAGCGTCGGCGGAGCGCGCGGGATTGGGCGCGCGCGTTCAGCGACGTGATCCTGCTTGGACTGGAGCCGCGCTCCAGCCCGGAGGAGAAGAGCGGCGCCGGAGAGCGGGAGCGCGCGGGCGCCGGGCAGGCAGGCCCCTAGCGCGCCGGCGCTTCGTGGGTCGCGTGTGGCCGCGGCGTCTCCTCTAGCTCAGCGTGCGCACTGGCGCCATTTGCGCGCGTAACTCACGCTCATTCGTCCAGTACCTTCCATCATCGCCATTTATCGGGCTATACCTGAGCGCGCCGGACTTCCGCCGGTCGCCAGCTCATCCCGTCCTCCGGAAAGGAGCGCATTTGTGGCAGATACTCCACCCGTACCTGGCGCCGCCCAGGCGGCCACCATGAGCCATCACGACGAGCAGCGGCGGCGGCTTACGGGCTTCGCGCTGGGCAGTGTGCTCTCGGCGCTAATGATGACGCTCCTGCTCGCCGCGCTCGACCAGACAATCGTCGCCACCGCGCTGCCGACCATCATCGCCGAACTCAACGGCGTCAACAACTATATCTGGGTTCTGGCGGCCTATCTGGTGACCTCGACAACGGTCATTCCGATTGTCAGCAAGCTCTCCGACCAGTTTGGCCGCAAGTGGCTGCTCATCGGCGCGGTGGTCATCTTTCTGGCGGGATCGGCGCTCTCCGGAGCCAGCCAGACGATGAACCAGCTGATCGCCTTCCGCGCGTTGCAGGGCGTCGGCGGCGGCGCGCTGGCGACGCTTGTCTTCACGCTGATCGCTGACATCTTCTTGCCCGCTGAGCGCGCGCGCTGGCAGGGCCTCTTCTCCGGCGTCTTCGGTCTGGCCAGCGTCGTTGGCCCGGCGCTGGGTGGATGGATCACGGACAACAGCACGTGGCGCTGGATCTTCTACGTCAATCTGCCGCTGGGGGTCATCTCGCTCTTCTTGCTGTTTTCCTTCCTGCCGGCCAATATCTCGATCCGTTCTGACCTGGCCGGACGCAGCGCCTGGGGACGCATTGACTGGTGGGGCGCTTTCACCGCGGCGGGCGCCACGGTGCTGTTGCTGCTCGGCCTGACCTGGGGCGGCGCGACCTTCCCGTGGAATTCGTGGCAGGTGATCGGCGCGCTGTCCGTGTCGGGCGCGCTTTTCATCGCTTTCATATTCGCGGAGGTGAAGGCGCTTGAGCCCATCCTGCCGCTCGACCTGTTCAAAAACCAGGTCTTCGCCGCCGGGGCCGCGCTCGCCATGATGGTTGGTCTGGCGCTCTTCGCGGTCGTACTCTACCTGCCGGTCTACCTGCAGGGCGTGCTGGGAGTCAAGGCGACCAACTCCGGCCTGGTCATAACGCCGCTGGTGGTGACGCTAGCCATCGCCGCCGCGCTGATCGGTTTTGTCATTCACCGCATGGGCCGCTACCAAGTCATCTCGATCATCGGCGCGCTGATCATTGTCGTTGGGTTCTACCTGCTCTCAACGATGACGACTTCCACTTCCCAGCGGACAGTCGTGTACTACATGATCGTGCTGGGCGTTGGCCTGGGCTTCTTGCAGCCGGTGATGACACTCGCCGTGCAGAACGCTATCCCGCGCGATCGCCTGGGGGCTGGCACGGGCGCGGTGACGTATCTGCGCACACTTGGCTCCGCGCTGGGAACGGCGATCGTCGGCGCGATCGTCACGAACGCCTCGGAGACGGACCTGACGCCGCGCCTGGCCTCGATCAACCACAGCGCCGAGTTGATGACCGGGCTGCGGAACGCGACCGGGGCGCTGACCAACTCACAGGCCCTTCAGCCGCTGCTGACTGACCAGAGCCTACGCGACACAGCGCTGAGCGCGGCGACACAGGCCGCCAACAGCTCGCCCAGCGCGCAGGCGGCGATCAACCAGGCCATTGCGCAGGCCCAGAACTCGCCGCAGACCCAGCAGGCGATCCAGGACGCTGTGGCGAAGGCGACGGCGAATATTCCGCCCACAGCGCCTAATCACGATCAGATTGTCGCCGCCACGACCCAGCAGATTACGCAGTCGGTCTACCAGCAGATCGCGGCTTCTGTGCCCGCGCAGGTCCACAAGGCGATCACCGCGTCGGTCACGGATATCTTCAACGCGACGCTGGAGGCGGGCAGGCATGCGCTGGCGGCTGGCATCCATCAGGCGTATCTGGTCTCAATTGGCTTTGGGGTGATCATCGTGATCATCACCTTGTTCCTGAAGGATGTGCCGCTGCGGGGCGGGACGCGCGTCAGCGTGGTTGAGGGCGCCGAGGCCGCGCGGGAGGAATCCGGGGATGCGGAGATCGTCCCGGAGAGTGGCCCGGCTGGTGGCCGCCCGGACATCGAGCCCGCGCCCGCCTTTGGCGTTGAGGGCGCGCCAGGCGTTTGAGGCCACGCGCCCTGCTCCAGGATGTCCCGCCGGGAGCGGGAAATAATGGAGAGGGTCCCGCTCTCGGGTCGCCGCCCGCCCGGATGAGGTATAGTGTTTAGGTGTGGATAGCGCGACGCCCATAGACGTCCGCCGCGCTATCCCGCATGGGAATCCAATGACGCCCGCCTGGCCATGATCTGGCCGAGCGGGCGTTCGCGTTTCTACCGGACGGCGTCTTTCAGCCCATCAGGGCTTTCACATACAGAAAGCGGACAATCATCATGAGCGATATCATCAACATCGCGGATTTCATACGCGCTCGCCGGGAGCCTGGCGCGCTGACGGAGGCCGGGTTGCTGGAGCGCTACGCCAGCGGTCAGCGCGATTTTTCCGGCGCGGTCCTGCGCGGGGCGCGGCTGGCGGGCGCCAGTCTGGCGGGTGCCGATTTCTCTGGCGCGGACCTGACGGGCGCGGACCTGACGGGCGCGGACCTGTGGGGCGCCTGCTTCCATCGCGCCTGGCTGGAAAGGGCGACGCTTGACCGCGCCGACGCGCGCCGCGCCTCGTTCGCGGGCGCGCTGCTACGCGGCGCGAGCCTGACGGAGGCGCTGCTGATCGGCGCTGACCTCAGCGATACAGACCTGCGCGGCGTAGATCTCTCTGGCGCCAACCTCTATGGCGCCTGGCTTGGCGAGACCACTCTGCGCGGCGCGATCCTTGATGGCGCCCGCGTCTATGATCCGGCGCTCGGCGTGGCCCGCCGCACCGCCGCGCTGGCCTAGCGCGCGGGGCCTCGCTTGCCGCGCCCGGCGCGAGCGGGGCCGTAGCCATAGGCGGTGAATGCGGTGGGCGGCGCGGCCTCCAGCGCGTCACGCGCGCGCTCGACCGCCCGCTGCGCCCGCGCGCGCACAGCTCCCGGCGAGTTTGGGCTAAGCCGCTGGAGAAGCCACGCCAGCGCCACCAGCGGCCATCCGAGCGGACCGGGGCGCTGCTCGATGCGCAGGCCCAGCCGCGTCGCGGGCGGCCTGTCAGCGCCTTCCGCCGTCTCCGCTGGCGCGAGGGTGAAGACCCAGCGCAGGTTGCCGCGCCAGGCGGGGTAGTCCGTCTCCCAGGCGAAGCGCGTGGAGGGGGTGTGTTCTCCCATGCGCATTGGCATGGGGCGGTCGCGCTGGCGGGTGAGCAGGAAGCGCCAGTCGCTCCCGGCGCGCAGTGGCGGCGCGGGCGGGCGCTCCAGCCGCACCGAGGCGAACCACGCGCCCGCGTTACGCGGGTCGGCCAGCCAGGCGAAGGCGGGCTCTGGCGCTACCGCCACCAGTGTTTCCCCGTCCATTTCGTCCCCAGCCATGTTCGTCTGTCTCCCTGCCGATAATCGTGTGCTCGTGGCGTCCCAGCGCATCTGGGGTCTGCGCCTGTCACCCTTTATGGTATCCTACACGCTCCCAGCGCGGCCACGCGCCAGCGCCGCCAGCGCGCATAGCCATGCCGGCATCCCTCGCCAGTTGTCGCGTCGTGTGCCTGTTTCGCGCGGCTGGCCTACTCGTCCTATTCACCCTGGGCGCGCCAGACCTGCCACGCCTGGGCCAGCGCGCGCAGCTTGGGGCCGCGCGCGGCGTAGCGTAGCGGGGGTGGCGCCCAGCCTTCGCGCGCGTTGGTCAGCTGACGGATGGTCGTGAGGGCGCGGCCATAGACTCCCATCTCCGGCGGGAAGATGGCGGCCTGGGACGCCACGCCATTCGCCGGGTCGCCGGGGGTCTCCAGGGTGAAGTAGTTGCCGCGTGTGGTGTACCAGGCGCGCAGATCGTCGAGTGAGCGCAGTGGGCGCCCGCCAGAGCCGGTGGCCATCGCCTCCAGCTCCATGCTTGCCGTGCCAAAGGGCATGGCGTGCAGGTGCGCGTGATAGACCGTCTGGCGGAAGACGCCGTGCTCGAAGAAGGTCGGCGCGCGGTATACCTCGCTCAGAAAGCGGCGGATGGTTTCCTTGAGCGCCAGGAACTCATTGTCCAGCGTGGGGGGCAGCGCGCCATAGCAGGCGTAGTGCGCCTTGGGGATGATGAGGATATGCCCGCCGAGCAGCGGCGCGTGGTCGCCAGCGGCGTAGAACGACGGCGTCTCGGTCAGCGGGGTTTCTATCTCGCCCAGCGCGCAGAACTGGCACCCCGCGACAGGGCCGGGCGCGGGTGTCTCGCGCGGCTCAGGCGAATCTGGCATATGAGCGCGATGCTCCTTCTGTCCCAATCCGCTCCCTTTTGAGCGGCGACCGCTCCCCGCCAGCCCGCTTATCCAGCCCGCGCGCCCTCCCCGCGCGACGACGTGAGCGTGTCCGGGGGACAGGGCTGGAAGCGAGATTCGCGCCAGTTATTCTTTTGATACGGCGTCACTCGTGGCCTCGATTGGCGCGGCTTCAGCCGGCGCGGATGGCGTAGGGCTGGCTGGCGCGGCCTCGGCTGGCGCGGCCTCGGCTGGCGCGGCTTCACGTTGCGCTTGAGGCGCGGCGGCAGCGAATGTGTTGCGCAGCGCGCCGAAACGTGAATCGCCTGGCGTCCACGGCGGCAGGTCCTCTGGCGCGACGGCTGGCTCCGGCTTGATGCGCGCCGCGCGCACGGCCTTACCGGCGTCCAGCGCGGTCACAGGCATGGTCGCGGAGGCCAGCACGGCTGACAGGCCGCCCGCTGGAAGCGGGTATGGCTCCGGGTTGCGCGCGGTAAACGGCCAGGCGATGCCGTAGCGCCGCGCGAGATAGTAGACCACACCCGCCAGGATGAAGGTGAAGATCGCCGTCCACTGCGCCTGCTTCAGCGCGTTGACGCCCAGGAACGGCGTGATCGGCTCGCTGCCACGGAAGAAGAAGACGATGAACTGGCTAATGGAGTAGAGCGCGAGATAGATCGCGAAGAACACGCCCGTCTTCACCCGCGGCAGCACCAGCCGCAGCGGCCAGAGGATCGCCAGCGCGACCAGATTGAGCAGCATCTCATATACCGGCGCGGGCTGGAAAGGGATGCCCTGCGGCGCGAAGCTGTTATGGTTCAGGTAGACGAACGCCCAGCCCAGCACATGCGGATCGCTGACGTACGTGACGCATGGCGCGTTGAGGCAGAGGCCCTGGGGTGGCGTGACTGGCGGCCCGGCCTGATACCCCAGAATGTCGCCGTTGATGATATTGCCGAAGCGTCCGAAGATTTGCCCTACCGCCGCGAACAGCGCGCCGCCATCCAGGATCAGCCAGCGGTCAATGCCGTAGCGCGGAGCGAAGTAGAAGAGCGCGGCGGAGCCGAGGAAGATCGCGCCGAAGAACGCCATGCCGCCATTCCAGACGGCGATGATATTGATCGGGTTCAGCAGGTAGTCTTTCACCAGGTTGGGCTGCTGGATGACGAAATAGAGCCGCCCTCCCACCAGAGCGCCAATAGCCGCCCAGATGAAGACCCCCCAGATCTGATCTTCGTGCAGGCCCATATGGCGCGCCCAGCGCAGCGTGACCATTAACCCGATGGCGATGGCGACGACATACATCAAGCCATACCAGTGGATGGCCAGCGCCCCGATGCGCAGCAGCACCGGATCAATATTGAGGATGATGTACGCCAGCGAGGCGGGAAAATGAAGCAAAGGGGAAAGGGATGGCATGGCGAAGAAATGTCCTTTCATGGCCTGGCCACGGCGCGCGTTTGCGGCCCCCACGGCTTTCGGCCCGCTCTCGCCATTATCGCCGCCACGCGCCGCGCGCGCAACTACCTCGCCCGTTATGCCATGGTTCGAGAAATGGTCATGGGGCGCCGCCCTGTGGCTCAAGCCCTGGTTACAGGCCTCCGGCCACAAAGCTGGCCCGGGCTGGCTCGCTCCTCCCCACGTGGGGTCATCAAGCCAGACCTTTCGCAGGGCCTTGCCCGTTAATGCTCTATGTGGCGCCAAAGACGCTCGGCGCGACATGCGGGCGTTTTAATTCGCGCCTGAAGGGTCCGCCGGCCCGCGCTGGCGAGTTTCCGTGTCGCCGCACACTGGGTACCAGGGCTTGTGAATGGTCGCCGTGCGCCGGCTGGCGGCTAAAGCCGCGCCTATGGGCCTGGCGGCCGCAAAGCCGGCCTGCGCCGGCTCAATCTCCTGCGCGCAGCGCGGAAAGCTCAACAATTCACAAGCCCTGCGCTGGGTACTATCAGGGGGCGACGGATTCAACGTGGCGCTGTACAATGGCGATACTTGGCGGTCATGCGCGGCCCTCGCCACGTGTTACCGGACATCGGTCTGTTGAACGTGTTTTCTGTCATCTATAGAAGCCGAGCAACATCGAGGGCAGAGGCGATCATAGAGGAGCGAAATGAAGAAGATCTGTGTGGTCGGCACAGGCTATGTGGGCCTGGTTACGGGCACGTGCCTGGCGGAACTGGGAAACACGGTTGTCTGCCTGGACGTAGTGGAGGAGAAGATCGCCCGCCTGCGCGCCGGTGAGATGACCATCTACGAGCCAGGCCTGGAGACGCTGGTGCGCCGCAACGTCAGCAGGGAGCGGCTGAGTTTCACCACCGACGCCGACGCCGCCTTGCGCGACGCTGACTTCTGCTTCATCGCTGTCAATACGCCCACCATCGCTGGAGGCGCCGCCGCTGACATGACCTACGTCAAGCGCGCCGCCGCCGACATCGCTCGCCATCTGACGCGCCCGACGGTGATCGTCAACAAGAGCACGATGCCAGTCGGCAGTGGTGATGTGGTCTACAACGTGGCTATGGAGAATCTGCGCGATTCCAGCCTGAGCGTCGCGGTGGTTTCCAACCCGGAGTTCCTGCGTGAAGGCTCCGCCGTGCAGGACTTCCTCCAGCCTGACCGCATTGTGCTTGGCTCGTATGACTTGGCGGCGGCGCGCAAGGTGGGCGAGCTCTACATGCCGCTGCGCGCGCCGATCATCATCACCGACCTCTATACGGCGGAGATGATCAAATACGCCTCGAACGCTTTCCTCGCCACCAAGATTTCCTTCATCAATGAGATCGCGCGCATCTGTGACGGGCTGGGCGCCGATGTGAAGGAAGTGGCCGCCGGCATGGGCTACGACAAGCGCATCGGTCGCGCCTTCCTCGACGCCGGCCTCGGTTACGGGGGCTCCTGCTTCCCCAAGGACGTCAAGGCGCTGGCGCACATGGCCGGCGAGGCTGGCCTGCATCCGCAGCTCCTCGATGCGGTGATGAAGATTAACGATGACCAGCGGCGCGTCGTCATCCAGAAGCTGGAGGCCGCGCTTGGCGGCGCCGATAGCCTGGCTGGCAAGACCGTCGCGGTGCTGGGCCTGGCGTTTAAGGACAACACTGACGATATGCGGGAATCTCCCGCGATTGATATCATCACCTGGCTGCTGGAGCGTGGCGCAAGCGTCCGCTCCTACGACCCGGAGGCGATTGAGGCGGCGCGCCGCGTCCTGCCCACTGATGGCGTCACATACTGCGCGGACGAGTACGACGCCGCGACTGGCGCTGACGCCGTCGCTGTCGTGACCGAATGGAAACAATTCCGCACGCTGGATATGGAGCGCCTGCGCTCGGTGATGCGCGACCCAATGAACGCCCCGCTGATTGATGGCAAGAACCTCTACGACCCCGAAGAGATGGCGCGGCTCGGCTTCAGCTATCAGGGCATCGGGCGCGGCAACGGGCGGCGCAACGGCAACGGGCATAACGGCAACGGCCACAACGGCCACAACGGGCGGAAGTAGCGCGGGCCTCACCCCCTGGCCCCCTCTCCTCGTGGGAGAGGGGGAACACGCGGACCGCTCGCGCTGGATGGAAGGAAAGCCGGTCAGGCATGACGGACATCTGGCGCGGGCGGGCTCGTGCGTTCGCGTAGGCTGGAACCGGACGACTGGAAGGCTCATTTCGCCTGGGGCCGCCGTGACGGCGTGCGAGGGGAGTTATTATGGGAAATTCGTCTGATCTCAGTATTCATCTTCTGAGGGCTGGCGATATCCCGACTATTGCGGCTGCATGCGCCGCACTCGGCTGGGACAAGCCAGCCGCTCAGTACGAGGGCTACCTGGCCGAGCAGCGCCGTGGGGAGCGCGAGGCGCTGGTAGCTTGGCAGTGTGAGGTGTTCGCCGGGTACGTCACGATTGTTTGGGCCTCCGATTACGCTCCTTTTCGCGACGCAGGGGTTCCGGAGATTAATGACTTCAATGTATTGCCTCTTGTACGGCGACAGGGAATCGGGTCACAGCTACTCGATGAAGCTGAGCGGCGCATCGCTGAGCGCTCGCACGTGGCGGGGATAGGGGTTGGGCTGTTTGCTGACTACGGCGCCGCCCAGCGTCTCTACGTCAAGCGCGGCTATGTCCCCGACGGGCGCGGGATAGTCTCCCACGGGCGGCGCGTCACAAGGGGAGATACAGTCGTGGTAGACGATGACCTGGCCCTATATTTCACAAAGACGCTCTGACGCTTCGCTGTTTGCCCCTTGAAGCGCGGACTGATGGCGCGATAGCTTGCCAACATCACAAGCACAGCAACAAGCCTGCTTTGTCGCAACGGTTGAAAGTCTACCAACGCGCGAAGGAACGCTGCGGCGCATGGCCTATACCGGTGGCCAGCGCCACGACCAGCTCTGCTTCGGCATGACCGCCGAGGAGTTCGCCACCCTCCATCCTGACTGGGCGCGCGAGGAGTGAATGGATTTCGCTCCTTCACCTCATGCCCGCCCTCGCTTCCCCGGATGTTGGGACAACGCGCGCGATTTAGCCCTCTTCTGTCAAGTTGGGAGCAGCGGGTGGTAGGTATTCATGAGCGCGCAGAGGTCGGCGAGCCCCGCGGCGAGGTGCGGCAGCGGATGCAGACGCAGCCAGGGCAGCAAGAGGCAAGCGC
>JAKAIY010000065.1:2308-21403 GCA_021814145.1 Chloroflexota bacterium | reverse complement strand
GTGGTGTGAGAGGCGCTGTCGCCACGGCGATCACACGATCAGGAAAGGCGGCGGGCCGTTCATCAGGGCACAGGCGTGTACACGTCGTGACCGTCGAGGTTCTCCACGGAATAGCGCAGGTTCATTTGCGCCGCGTGAATCAGGAAGGTGCGCTCGATGAGGGAATGCGGCGCCAGCACATAGGGAGCGCCCGGGTCCGCGCGCACCGCGACGTAATAGGGATGGTATCGGGTAAGCCCGGGCCGCCCGTAGCTGTCAATGACAGCGCAGGTAAGCCGTTCCCGCGTCTCGAAATTCAGCGTGTCACAGGTCCAGTAGTCGGAGTAGAACCGCGTAATGCCATGACTGAGCAGGGCCTGCGCGAACCGGGCGTCCCTGCCGTTGGCGGCCACGGCGTCAGGGATGGATTGCGCCACGCCAATCACGCCGAGCGCGAGGCTCACGCCCAGCAGCGCCACCCCAACGGGCCGCCAGACGGCGCGCGGCATGTCCCCGCCAACCCGCGCGCCATGCGCGGTGGCCTTGGCGCTCCCCGCGCGCGGCGCCCGCTCCAGCAGCGGCCAGAGAATCGCTGGCGTAATGACCAGCAGCCCGATCATATAGCGCCCGGAATAGGGATTATTGCCCGCCGTCGCGCTGAACGTGTAGGCCGCGATGGTGAGCCACGCGGTCAGCGGCAGCAGCAGGCGGGCCACGTCGCGCGCCGTTGAGGGCGACGTGACGGCCAGCCCGCGCGACGCCCAGCCGGGGCGCAGGGCGCGCCAGGGGCGGAAAGTCGCCACACCGAGCAGGGCGAGATACGCCAGGCTCCAGCCGCCGCCAACCATCACCGCGATGATGGTCGAGACGCCCGGCGGCCCATAGAGTGGCAGCGCCTGGAGCGGGTACAGGTTGACAAGTCCCGTCACTGTGGGCAGGGTGTAGAGCAGCGTCCCATCAACCTGCCGCGCCAGCAAACTCCAGCCAGACGCCCCCTGATCGTTGAGGGACTGGTGGAGCGACAGAAAGACCGAGACCGGATTATCCGCCAGCGAGACCGTCGCGGCGTAGATGATGGCCGGAAGCAGGCCGATCAGCAGCCCCACGAGCGGTAGCGCCAGCGCCAAGCCGCGCGGCTCCCGCCAGCGTGTGACCCAGAGCAACAGCCCACTGGTCAGGACAAAAGGCGCGACAATGGCGTAGGTGTAGAGGCCCAGCCCGGCGATCACGCCCCACGCGACGAACGCGGCGTAGCGGAGAAAGCGCCGCCCGCGCGACGCCCGCCCGGCGGGCCGCGAGAGCGCCAGCCATGACGCCAGCGCGAACATCAGGGCGCCAAACGCCAGCGTCTCGGCCTTTCCGCCGTCCGCGAGCAGCTCAATTCGCGTCACGAACGGCGTCCCCAGGGCGAGCGCGGCCAGTGATACGAGCGCCACACGGCGTGAATAGAGCAGGCTCGCCAGCCAGAACACGCTGGCCATGAAGACCGCGTAAAAGACGAGCATGCCGAGTCGCAGCGAGGCGACCGAGACCCCAAACACCAGGAAGGCGAGCGCGCCCAGATAGGCCTCGCCCACGCCCATGTAATTCTGCCCGTAGAAATAGACAGGGCGCTCGCCCCGCAGCAGGATATGCATGGCCTCGAGGCCCATCGTGCCTTCTTCGCTGTTCGTATGCGGCCAGCCAGCGAGAACCAGCGCCAGCCGCGCCGCGACGCCGCACGCGATGAGGGCGCTGGCCGCGAGCGGATACCAGGAGCGCCTGAGGAATGCGGCCAGATCGAATCGCGCCACGCGCTCTACCTCACAGCCCAGGGCCATGCCATCCATGCCATCCAGGAACATATGACGGGAAAAAAGGCCGCCGCTCAACGCGACGAAGCTATTATACGCCCCGGACGCTGGCTGGCGTCCCAGGCGCTCTGGCGCGCAAAGGAAGCTCGCGGCTCGCGCTCATAAAACGTGGTAGGATACACGCGGCGCGCGTATCGCGTGTGAGCGCCGCCCTGAGTCTACGAACTGGAAGTGGCATGGACGTCCCCAAGCAAACCGCCCCCGCTGTGGCGCGGGTGATGACATGGAACGCGCTGGCGGGCGGCTGGCCCCGGCGCGACGCCATCGAGGCCGTCATCCGCGACGCTCAGCCCGACATCATCGGCTTGCAGGAGATCGAGCCGCGCACGCTGGACGCGCTGGCGGAGCGGCTGGGCATGGAGCGCGTGTACGGCGTCTCGCGGAGCGGGCGTGGCTCGCCGGTGGGATTGCTGAGCCGCTGGCCAGTGCGCGCGGCGCCCTCCCACGCGGACGCCCCCCTGCTCAACGCCATGCTCGAAGCGGTCATCGAGCTCCCCCGCGTGGGGCCGCTGCGCGTCTTCGTCGCGCACCTCGCCGCCGAGTATAGCGCCTGGCGCGGGGGCGAAAGCGTCCGCCTGCGCGAGCTGCGTCACATCCTGGCGCGCATGGGGCAGGCCGCCAAAGAAGGCGGCGAGCCGCAAATACTGATGGGCGACTTCAACAGCGTGGCGCCGGGCGAGCCGCTGCTGGCCTCCCGGCTGCTGCTGCGCGCCGCTGGCAATGACGCCGCGCGCGCCCGGGGCGCGGGCATGAAGGGCCTGCCGGGCATGGCGCGCGTGCTGCCGCCGCCGCTGCGCCCGCTGGGGAACGCGCTGGTCACGCTGGCGCGCTGGTCGCCCGCCGCCGCCCTGTTCGACACCGCCGTCGGCCTCTACGTCCCGCGCGCCGTCATCGCCAGAGCGCGCGCCGCCGGTCTGGTGGACCTCGCCGCCGCCCAGCCAGGTCCGCGCCAGCGCCTGATGACCTGCCCGGCGAACGGGCCAGCGGGCCGCATAGACTACATCTTCGCCAGCCCCGCGCTGGCCAGCGGCCTCATCACCTGCGTCGCGCTGGAGGATGGCGAGGCGCGTCCCGTCACCGCCGCGTCGGACCACCGCCCCGTGCTGGCCACGCTGGCGCCGCCATGCGCGTGAGCGGCGCCAGCCTTCAGCCCGCGGACCGTGCGAACGCCACCACGACGCGCGCCAGCTCCTCGCCCTGGTCCTCCTGGAGGAAGTGGCGCGCGCCGGTGATCGTCACATGCGGCTGGCCCGCCGCGCCGGGAATCAGCTCCTGAAAGAGCCGGTCGCCGCCGCGCGTGATGCGCTCGCCATCGCTGAACGCCGTCAGGAACGGCTTCTCGAAGCGCTTCAGCGCCTCCCACGCCTGGCGGTTCGCCGCGCTCGCCGGGTCGTCCGGGCGCGTCGGCACGAGCAGCGGGAACACCCGCGCGCCCGCCTTGTAGCGCTCATCGGGGAACGGCGCCTTGTAGGCGGCGACCACCTCCTGGGGTAGCTCCGTCGCGCAGCCCAGGCGGATGATGGCGCCGATGTCGAGCGTCTCCGCCGACTGCGAGGCCGCCTGCCACGCCATGAACGCCCGCGACATTGGCTGATCGCCGGTCGGCAGGCCAGTATTGGCCGCGACGACGCGCGCGAAGCGCTCCGCGTGCTCCGCCACCAGCCGCAGGCCGATCAGCCCGCCCCAGTCCTGGCAGACGAGCGTGATGTCGCGCAGGTCCAGCCCCAGCAGCAGCCCGCGCATCCAGTCCACATGCCGCTGATACGTGTAGTCCTCGCGCGCCGCCGGCTTGTCGGAGCGCCCGAAACCCACCAGATCCGGCGCGATGACGCGATAGCCCGCCGCCGCGATGATTGGGACCATCTTGCGGTAGAGATAGCTCCAGGAGGGCTCGCCATGCAGCAGCAGCATAGGCGCGGCGCTGGCTGGCCCCTCGTCCAGATAGTGAATGCGCACGCCCTCAACCGTGAGATAGTGCGGCGCGAACGGGTATCCCGGCAGGCTGGCGAACCGCTCTTCAGGTGTGCGTAACAGCTCCACTGCGCGCTCCTCATGGTAGCCAGAGGCGGAGCCCGGTCCGCCCCGGCGCTTGCGCGTAGCGTAGCGCGGCGCGCGGGCCGCTGGCCAGTGGCGCGACGTTATGCGCGGCTGGGGACGAGACGGCCAGAGATATCCTCGTCCTCCAGGCGCGCCTCTTCGTGATACTCGGCGTCAGTGTTGACCTTCCAGGGGTCGTAGGTCGCGCCGGTGGCGATGTTGCGCGCTGTCAGCATCGCCGTCATCATCGAGTGGTCCTGATTGTTATAGTGGTGCATGCCGTTGCGCCCGACCAGGTGGAGGTTGGGCAGCGCGGCCGCCAGATGGTCGCGGATCACGGCCAGGTCCCGCCGGTAGGCGCCATCATAGACCGGGTAGGCCTTGGGCTGGCGCACGACGACGCCCCACATCACATCCTCCGGCTTGCACATGCCCAGCTTCACCATCTCGCGCGTGGCGAGCGCCACCAGGTGATCGTCGCTGGCCGTCCACAGCCCGTCGCCTTCGAAGCAGAAATATTCCAGGCCAATGCAGGTCGTGTCCTGGTTGGGCGTCATAGAGGGGCTCCAGGCCTTGAAGTTCTGCATGCGCCCGACCCTGACCGACGGGTCGTGGATGTAGATCCAGTTGTCGGGGAAGACCTCGCGCTTGTTCACCACCAGCGCCACCGTCAGGAAGTCGCGATACTTCAGGTCGTCGGCGGCGGCGACCACCCACGGCGGCATGGCGGGCTCCAGCTTGTGGGCAAGCTCGCGAATGGGCAGCGTGGAAATGAACTGCGCGCCAGTCACATCGCGCGTCTGGCCAGAGGCGGCGTCACGCGCGATGACGCTGGTCACGCGGCTGCCATCGTGGCGAACGCTGACGACTTCCTGGCCCAGCGCGACGATATTGCCGCCCGCGCGCAGCTTCTCCGCGACGCGCTCCCACATCTCACCGGGGCCGCGCCTGGGATAGCGAAACTCGTCAACCAGCGTCCTGACGGCCGCGCCATGATCTCCACCGCTCTTCTTCCACGGTGACAGGGCGTTTTTGATGGCTGTGGTAAGGTCGAGCCCCTTGATGCGCTGCGCGGCCCAGTCGGCGGAGAGCTCCTTCGTGCTGATGCCCCAGACCTTCTCGGTATAGGTCTTGAAGAAGATGCTGAAGAGCCGGTGGCCAAAGTGGTTGGTCACCCACTCCTCGAAGGTGCGCGGGTCGCGGGTGGGGAAGAGCCGCGCCCAGGCGTAGCTCGCCACACAGCGCGCCGTCTCGACCGTCCCCAGGTTCCGTAGCGCGTTGCCGGCCTTGAGAGGATAGTCGAAGTACCTGCCCTTGTAGAAGATGCGCGAGAGGCGCCTGCGGGTCAGCATCTCGTCGCCGAGGATCTCCGTCCAGAAGTCCTCGACTTCCCGGTTCTTGCTAAAGAAGCGGTGGCCGCCGATGTCGAAGCGGTAGCCGTCGCGCTCCTCCGTGCGCGAGATGCCGCCGACATAGCGCGCGTCTTTCTCAAGCGTCACCGATGGGACTCCATAGCGCATCAGCTCATAGGCCGCCGTGAGGCCCGCTGGCCCCGCGCCCATGATGATCGTGCGCTTCCCCGCGCTGTCCAGCGCCACGCCTGCCCCGGCGGAACGCTGTCGCCGCGCCTCTGAACGCATAGCGTCTCCCATGTTCCCCGCCAGGCGCTCCCGGCGTCCTTGCCGCGAGCGCCTGTCTCGCGATCCTTGCGCATTCCTGTATCCTTCCTGGCCTGGGGGAGAGGTCCAGCCCTCCTCATGGCCGTCATGTCTCCCTCGCAGTATTTTTGCCGATATGGCATCCAGGCGGGCAGCGGTTCGTGGCGCGTATGGTATACTGGGCGCACAGCTGTGGAACACTTGTTTCACGGCGGAACGTGGGGCCAGCGGCGAACACGCGAGGAGGCGGCATGGCGCGAACAGTCGGGCGGGCGACACTGGCGCTGACGCTGGAGGAGGCGCGCGGGCTGGCGCTGGCCGCCCAGCGGCTGGACGGGCTGGACGGCTCGCGGCCGCCGGGCGCCGCGGCTACCTCCTCGGAGGTGGCGGCCCTGATCGAGGCGCTGGGCGCCGTGCAGATTGACACCATCAGCGTTGTCGCCCGCTCGCAGTACCTCGTCCTCTGGAGCCGCCTGGGCGCCTACGAGCGCGGCCTGCTGGATGAGCTGCTCTATCCCGGGCGGGCGATCTTCGAATACTGGAGCCACGCCGCCAGCATCCTGCCCATGTCAGACTACCAGTGGTATCGCGAGGATATGCGGCTGGCCCACGAGCGCCACATGTGGGGTGACGTGCGCTCGTGGATGCTGGAGAATCCCGCCATCATCGCCGATACGCTGGAGCGCGTCCGCGTCAACGGCCCGATGGCCTCCGCCGATTTCGAGCGGCCCAGCGACGGCCGGCGCGTCGAGGCGTGGGACTGGTTCGGCCCCAAGGACAGCCGCCGCGCGCTCGATGTCCTCTGGACAATGGGCGACCTGATGGTCCATTCGCGACGCGCCGGGCAGAAGGTCTACGACCTGCGCGAGCGTGTGCTGGCCGAAGCCTTTGGCGAGGGCGCGCCGGACGATGGCGCGCTGCCCGGCGCCGAGGAGCGGCTGCGGCATTTCACCCGCCGGACCGTCCGCGCGCTCGGGATCGTCACCCCGACCTGGCTCTGGGACTACTTCCGCCTTACCTGGCGGGAATATGACCAGCCGGCGCATCCCGGCGCGCGGGGCAGCGGCCTCAGGGCGCGGGCGGTGGCGCTGCTGGAGGAAATGGAGCGTGAGGGGCTGGTCATGCCGGCCACCGTCGAAGGGCTGGACGGCCCAGCCTGGGTCGCGACGGAGCGCCTGCCCGCGCTGGAGCGCCTGCGCGCCGGGGCCGCGCCCGAGCGCACAACGCTGCTTTCCCCCTTTGACAGCCTGATCTGGGACCGCGCCCGCGCCCGCGCCCTCTTCGGCTACGAGGTCTGCTTTGAGGCGTATGTCGTTCCCGAAAAGCGCCGCTACGGCTACTACTGCCTCGCCATTCTGCATCGCGGGCGGCTCGTGGGCCGCCTGGACCCCAAGATGGACCGCAAGGAGCGCCGCCTCACCGTCCGCGCGCTCTACCTGGAGCCAGGCGTCAAGCCCAGCGCGGACCTGCTGGACGGGCTGGCGGGCGCGCTGCGCGACCTCGCCGCCTTCCTCGGCGCGAAGACCATCGCCGTCGAGCGGTCCGAGCCAGCGGCGGCGCTGAAGGGGCTGCGCAGGCGGGTGGAATGACGCGAAGAGCCCCCGGCCATTATGCCCGCAGGCGCCCTGGATGAGGAATAGCCGCCCCCCTCACGCGGCTCCCAGGCGGCAATACGTGGCCGCGCCTCCGCGCCGCAGGCCGCTGGGGAGCCCGCGAAGGCGGGCTTTGTGGCGGCGGAAGCCGCCCTGAGGCGCGGTTTCAACCGCCGGCCGGCTCTCTCTAGCGCCGCCCGCCCGCTATGCGGCTGTCAGCCTCCGCGCGATACAATATCCCCACATGCCCGTGGCAAGAGCGCGCGGGCGGAACGACGATGCGAGCCGGAAGCGCGGAGGCCGCGCCGTGGCTCTGACATGTGAGGATGGGGCCACGCTCATGAACGCGCCTACCAGCGGCGGACTCGCGCCCAACTATTTCACGCACGTCTTCCCCAATGGCCTGCGAATGGTGGGCCAGCGCATGCCCAGCCTGGCGTCAGTCACCTTCGGCTTCCAGGTCCCGGCGGGCATCCGTGACGAGCCCGAAAGCCGCCTCGGCCTGACCTATCTGCTGGCCGACATGATGTTCCAGGGGACCGAGACGCGCAACGTGCGCCAGCTCACCGAGGCCTTCGAGGCCATCGGCGCGCGCAAGGGCGGCGAGAACGCGATGGAGTACGCCCGCTACTCGGCGCAGATCGTCGCCAACCGGCTGGACGCCGCGCTGGAGTTGTTCGCTGATGTAATGCTGCATCCCGTCATCCCCGAGGACGAGTTCCAGCAAATGCGCGCCGTCCAGCTCCAGGACATCCGCCGCCGCGACGACGAGCCGATGCGCCGCATCTTCGACCTCGTGCGCGAGCGCTTCTTCGCCGGGTCGCCGCTGGGCCGCCGCTCGCTGGGCCAGCGCGAAACCGTGGAGGCGCTGACGGCGGACGACCTGCGCGGGTTCTACCATGAGCGATACCGGCCCGACGGCTCGCTCTTCGCCATCGCTGGCGCCTTCGACTGGGACCACGTGGTAGAGCGGGTCGGCGCGCTCTTCGGCGGCTGGCAGGGCGCGGCGCCCACCGCGACAACGCCACTGCCCGCGCCAGAGACGGGCGTGAGCGTCGAGCTCATCGAGGGCAACCAGGAGCACATCGGGATGGCGTTCCCCTTCCCGGTCTATGGCGATCCCGACTACTACGCCGCCAGCGTCGCGCTCGAGATCCTCGGCGGCGGCATGACCTCGCGCCTGTTCCGCGAGGTGCGCGAGAAGCGCGGGCTGGTCTACTCCGTCTCTGCCATGTTCGCCCCCAACGGCGAGTTTGGCGCGGGCTATCTCTACGCCGGGACGACGCCAGAGAAAGCCCACGAGACGGTCAAGGTCATGCTCGACGAGCTGCGGCTGCTCCAGGAGCAGGGCGTCACCCAGGACGAGCTGGAGCGCGCCAAGACGCAGCTCAAGAGCGAGCTGGTGATGCGCGGCGAGAGCTCCGCCGCCCGTATGAGCGCGCTGGCCCGCTCGTGGTGGTTCGAGCGCAAGCTGACGACCATCCAGGAGCTCAAGGCGGCGGTGGATGGCGTGACGGGCGAGCAGATTCTCGGCCTGATGCGCCGCTACCCCCTGACCAGGCCGCTGGTGATCGGCGCCATCGGCCCGCGCGCCGCCGACGAGCTCGTTGGCGACGCGCTGAGCGCGCTGGCGTAATCAGGGCGCGCCGTCATCCCACCTGACGCCGCAAGAACGCCAGCGTCTTCTCGTTGAACTCGTCCACGCGCTCGTAGATGGGCGCGTGGGCGCATTCCTCGAAGATCAGCGTCTCGGCGCCGGCGATGCCCTCCTGCAAGGGCCTGGCGAAGCGGGTCGAGGTGACGTTGTCGCGCCGCCCAAACGTGATCAACGTCGGCGCCTGAATGGCGCCGAGCTGGCTCTGCGCGTCATGGGCGAGCACCGCGTTCGATTCGCTCATGAACGCCTCCAGAGGCTGCACGGGCCGCCCGCGCACGAACGCGGACAGCGCCTCGATAAAGTCCGGTCGCTCGGCGTAGAGCTCAGGCGTGAAGCACCAGGGAAAGATGCCCTGAATGACCATCTCCGGCACACTCCCCAATCCCTTCGCTATCACCTGCCAGCCCGTCACCACCGCTGCCAGGAATGGGTCCGTCTTTGGCCAGGCGCTGTGCAGCGAGAGCGATTTCACCCGCGCCGGATACTTGGCCGCCAGCCACATCCCGACGGCGGCTCCCAGCGAGAGGCCCATGACGTGCGCCCGCTCGATCCCCAGGGCTTGCAGCAACCCCGCCATGTCGTCCGCGAACTGCTCAGTGGAATAGGGGCCGGCCGGTTTATCGCTCTCGCCGGCGCCGCGTGGGTCCACCGAAATACAGGTGAAATGTTTGGCGTACTCAGCGACCTGAAAAGCGTAACAGGCGTTGTCCGCCGCCAGATAGGGAATGAGGAGCAGCGGCTCTCCGCTGCCCTCTTGCTCATAATGCATCGTGATGTCGTTGACGCGAACCTTTGGCATCTGACCCTGCTCCTCTCCGATCCCCCATTACCTCCTGGCCCGATCCTGCCGCTCACCACGGGCGCGCGGCGCCCGTCCAGGGCGCGCGGCGACCGGCCAGCTTGAGGCGGTTGGCCCGCATAGCCGGGCGACCAGTCGTGGCGCCTGTCATGAGAGTCGCCACGACGCTCTAGAGACGCTTCACCAGGGGGCAGGCGCAGGCGGCGCCCGCCCACACAATCCATGTCTACGGGAGAGAATCCTACGCGGCGTCCGTCTACGATGAACTACGCTTGGCTGGCCCGCCATCACGCTGGTGAAAGAGGAAGCGCGCGGCTGCGCAACGGCGGCGGGCGAGCGGGCGTGAGGCCGTTGCGATCAGTCTTCCCGCCATGCCGGGAGTGTACCACACGCCTCGCCGCCGCTGGCGCATCGTGATTTGCGATGGGCTAACGCCCCGTCGTGTTGATCGCCTCTGGCGCATTGCCCTGGGAACACAGGCGTATTTGCGAGCGCGCCCGCTCACCCTTGCGCGGACAGGCCGGTGAGGAAGCCGGTGTGGTCGGCGCATCAGCTTCCTCACGGCTGAGGTGCTGACTGGCGACGCGCAGTGGTGAGGTGTGAGGCGCAGACGGTGCAATCATGAATAGTTAGCATTCCTGCTAAGCGAGAGCTGGATCCTTGGTCTGGTTGTTGCTAGGAGGGGGGAGATGTCCTCTCGCCTCCGTCAATGCCTGTTCGCTGATGTCAATGCCAATAGCGTGACGTCCTTCCCCACATTTGATTGCTACGACCAGAGCTGTGCCGCTTCCGCAGTAGGGGTCTAGCAGAATTCCGTTAGGCGGGCACGTGGCCAAGACTGGGAGGCGGACAAGCTCTTCCGGGAACACAGCCGGATGTACTTTAGAGGAATGTCCGCTTGCCACCTCCCACACGGAGGGTGGCGGTTTTGTGGAGCGCTTTCCGTTAGATGGCACAGCCACAGCAGCGAGGTTGAAGTAATAGCGCCTCTTTAAAACAAAATGGAACACATACTCATGCGCAAGCGCACAGCGATCTTGGACGGGATCTGGCGTGGGCGAGGGCTTGTACCAGACATTGTCATTTCGTACAATCCACCCATCGTCTTGCATCGCGATCGCGAATCGATGGGGTATTAGCAGCAACTGTTTCGGCGCGCACCAGGGGCGTATGCCCGCTTTGTCTTGAGGGCGGGAAAAGCGGCGATGTTTCTGCTTCTTATCGTCTCCCCTCGGCTTGCCCTTACCGCTCCAATATGTGTCGCCAAGGTTGACCCACAGACTTCCAGTGGGCTTCAGGACGCGTTTCGCCTCGTGAAATGTTGCTACTAGCTTGTCAACGTATTGCTGTGGATGGTCCTCCAATCCGAGCTGACCCCTAACTCCGTAATCACGCTGACCATAGTAGGGCGGCGACGTTACAATGCAGTCCACGGAAGCGTCGGCAAGTTGCGCAATCACAGATCGCGCGCTGCCCTGAAATAGCATCACATCAGGTCGCTCGACGAAGATCTGTGTGGTCACACAATCGCCCACTCTCGGATCAGAGTCAACCGTGCAGGAAACAGGTTCCATCTTTAATTGCCTGTCAGGCCAATCTTGAGAGTTTCGGGCTATCTCATGAGTATCGTGGCCACGTATAGTCATGATCATAATCTGTGATCCACCTCACGCTCGCAGCCGTGTAGCGGCTCCTTGAAATTGAACAAACTAAACCATCATGCATTCCGACGGACGACATCAGGAAGAGTCACTCCGAATTCGCGCGGGCCTCTCGTGCAGTAGCGTCAACCTTTGAGTATTGTGAAACTGGGATACTGATTATATAGCAAGCTAGATGTGAATATCTCTGTGGCGCTGTTATTGGAGGTTGCACAGACACCAGGCTAAGACGCGAGATTCAACTTTAAGTGTAGCCAAATGTCTCTTTGGAATGCCGTCCTAGTAGCAGATGACGTCATCGCTGATGGCATGCATCTTCCATTCCTGAAAATTGAGCAGTCTTTACATTTACTTTGGAACAATTATAATAATAACATGGTTCTCAGACCAAGTCTTGGGCTATGCAGAATGCGAAAGTGACGGAACAGTTGTGCAAGGGGACTCTCGATGACCAGCAAGGATGAGAAAGGGTTAACTGTATATCTCGATCATCTAATTAAGCGTGAGAGCTTGCGCTATCAGCGCCGAGGTCATGGCGCAATGGTCTACTCTAGCCAGAAAATTCCTTGGCTGCCACTCGCTGACCTATTCCCAACTGAACTACATGGCCAAGAGCCATCATTTGTGAGTCAATTGCGCAAGCCCGACTTTCAGCGAGCCACTCTCTCCTGGACGCCACAAGATTGTGTCATGCTTATCCAATCGATGGTCGAACGTCTTGTCGTGCCGAGTATCGTAATGTGGACTAGCCCGTTGTCGACGTATCGCTATATTCTAGACGGTGCCCATCGTGTTTCGGTCGTTATGGCCTGGCTCACAGACGATTGGGGAGAGAAAGCAGCCGCAGAGGTCGCTGAGACGGAGGAGGAGGAGGAACAAATCAAGAAAGCTGCCAGTGAGGTGCGTGAGAAACTGCGTCAAGGAGTCGGATTCTTCACTGATCTGCGGGCGGATTATGATGAATTCAAACGCATCTCTGACTCCGGCGGTGACGCTCTCGAAGACCTCGGCGAACAACGCCATCAGCGGGCTCTGTTTTACGCTGACTACATAGGCAAGCAGAGCAATTTTCCCGTCTTATGGGTCGAGGGTGATTACAACCGTGCCGAGCAGTCGTTCCTCAGAATCAACAACAGTGGGCAAGGTCTGTCGGAATGGGAAAAACGGGTAATCGAGTACCGAAACTCAAGCGCCATGCGCGTCATCATGTCCGTTGCTAACAGCTCTAGTGCTGAGCACTACTGGCCGGCGTTATCTCGAACAGACACGCAACGAGAACAGCTCGCGTCGCAAATTTCCGAGATCCATGACGGCATTCGACATCTCCGCACCTCGCTCTTCGAGCCACCACTGGGTAGGCCATTTCGGCCTGGGATAGTCCCAATGTTAGGCATGCCTAATCCAGGGGGAAAGGCAGACTTGCTAGGCGAATTGCTTTGCGTGTTGCAAGGAAACCGAGGCACCGAGGCTGAGATTACGGCCTTATTGGCTGGAGATTTGGGTGTCGAGGAGTCGAAACCTATTGTCAACAATGGGCTACAATTGGTCACCGACGCGCTCGACAAGCTTAGCTACCTCACTGGCGCAGCTATGCTCAGCAATAATCGGAATCAGAACAAATCTCTGGGGATTATCCCCCTCCTCTACATGTATACTGACGCCGGTAGGTATGTTCGGAGTCTCCTCTATGGTTTTGCATACTGGCTTTTCAATGGAAATCAAGAGGCACGTTTAGCACGAATGCGCATATTCTGTGGATACCGTGCTGGCTTCGAACAAGTACTCCTTCATCATAAGGGCGATGTTGTTGCTTTAACCCAGCGGACAGGGTCAGGCTCCGAGATTACAGCCCAAACCGCACAGTACTTTCATCGACTGCTGGAAACGATCATTCACAATGCGGGAGGTATTTCCTCAATCGGATTCATGCAGGACTACAAGGTGATGGTTCAAGAGGTTATTGGTAAGACTGTCGCCGATGCAATTGAGTTTCCGGAGTATCAAGCAACCGGGCGTGTCTTTACATCAAGGCAGAAAGCGGCAAGACTCTACTACACATTCTTCGATAATCATGCGCGCTGCGGCATCTGCGGCGGTTTCTTAGACCTCACCGACGCAGTGCAGCATGACCATGTAATCGACTACGCAAAGGGTGGGCCGACTGACTCTGCCAATCATCAATTAGCGCATCCGTTCTGCAACAATCCTCAGACTAAACAGCTGATAGCGGATGTCCGAGCCAAAAGACTCAGGCCAGAACTGCCACCATTCGTCCCACGCTAGGAGTTTTGAAGGATAGCCGAGCTACTAACCCCGCCCGCTCCCTAAGGAAGTTGGCCTGATGGGGTCGCTGACCATATGCGCCCGCTCACCCTTGCGCGGACAGGCCGGTGAGGAAGCCGGTGTGGTCGGCGCCCGGGCGGGTGGGAAAGACCTTGCCGGGGTTGAGCAGGTTGTGCGGGTCGAAGAGCCGCTTGATGTCGAGCATGACGTCAACGGCGTCATCGCCCAGCGCGTCGCGCAGGAACTCGCGCTTGAGCGTGCCAAGCCCGTGCTCGCCGCTCAGCGCGCCGCCCAGCTCCAGCGCCGCGCGAAGGATATCAGCGGCGGCGCGCTCCACACGCGCCAGCGCCCCAGGCTCGCGCATATCGAAGAGGATGTTCGGGTGCAGGTTGCCGTCGCCAGCGTGGCCGAAAACGGCGATCACCAGATCATGCCGCGCGGCGATCTCGCCCACCCGGCGGACCATCTCCGGGATCTGGTCGCGTGGCACGACGATATCCTCGCCCAGCTTGTTTGGCCGGATGCGGCCCAGCGCGCCCGACGCCGCTCGGCGCGCCGCCCACAGCCGCGCCCGGCCCTCCGCGTCGGCGGCCACATCCACCTGGATCGCGCCGAACTCGCGGCACATCCGGCCAATCTCCTCGGACTCCTTCGCCACGCTCTCCGCATCGAAGCCGTCCTGCTCGATGATCAGCATCGCCTCCGCCTCGCGCGGCAGGCCCAGATGCGCGGAGCTCTCGACGGCGTCCAGCGTCACACGGTCCATCAGTTCCATCGTCGCTGGCAGCAGCCCGCCGCTCAGAATGCCCGTCACCGCGCGGCTGGCGGCGTCGAGCCGGGGGAAGAGCGCGGCGGCGGTAGCGCGGGCGCGCGGCAGGGGCAGCAGCCGCAGGATCACTTCCGTCACCACCCCCAGAGTCCCCTCGGAGCCGGTGAAGAGTTGGATCAATTGATAGCCGGTCGCGTTCTTCAGCAGCTTGCCGCCCAGCCGCAGGATGCGCCCATCCATCAGCGCGACCGTCATCCCCAGCACGTAGTCCTTCGTCACGCCATACTTCAGGCAGCGCGGCCCACCCGCGTCGCAGGCGACGTTGCCGCCAATCGTGCATTGCGCGAGGCTGGCCGGGTCGGGCGGATAGAAGAGGCCATACGCCTCCGCCGCCCGCTGCAGGTCGCCGTTGATCACCCCCGCCTCGACGGTCGCGGTTGAGGTGGTGGGGTCAATCTCGATGATGCGGTTCATGCGCGCCAGATTGAGGACCAGCCCGCCCGCGACCGGCACAGGGCCACCCGCGAGGCTGGTGCCAGAGCCGCGCGGGACGACAGGTAGGTACTGCTGGCTGGCGATCCTGAGGATATCGCTCACCTGCGCCGTAGTGGCGGGATGGACAACGGCGTCCGGCAGGCGTTGCTGGAAGGTGCCATCGCCCGAATAGGCGATCCGCTCCGCCAGCCCGTCATGAAGGCCATCCTCCCCCACGACCGCGCGCAGTTTCTTCAGGATGTCACCCGCGAGCATGGGAACGCTCCCCTCGTCTGGCGCAACGAGCGAACGGGCGCGACGAACGGGCGAGGACCCGCGACAGCGAGTCACCACCACGCCCCGGCGCCGGCGCCATCATGAATTCGCTTCAGTATGCGCACTTCCAGCGCCGCGCGTGTGAGCCGCCACCGCTTGATCGCGCCCTCGCCGTACCCTGGCCGCGCAAGCCCGTTAACATCTTGATAGGGGGGATCGAACCGGCTTCGCGCTCCACGCGCTCTTCGTTCCCAAAACAGGGTCACACCACAGGTACGGCGGGTATCGGGAGCGATCAGGGAAAGCGCGGCCACGCTGCGCGACGCTCGCCGGGCCGCCACATCTGTCCTGATCTGGTGGCGGCTGCCTGAGACGGTGGAGGTGAAAACGCGCGGCGAACCGCCGTACGCTCTTGCTGTACTCTGGTATGTGTTCCGGGGCTCCCGATACCCCTGGCTGATTTTCGTAATGATAGCACGTCGCGGGCCGAACGCATAACGTTCAGCCGCGCGCTCAACGCACGCGGAGGCTGCGCCTATGGCTACGGCGCCCACTGATGACGCGCTGGCCGCCGCCGCGCTGGAGGCGCTGCGCGCGAGCCAGCCGGGCGAGGTGGTGGAGCGGGTGGAAACGATCACGCGCGGGTGGGACAGCCTGGCGCTGCTGGTGAATGGTCACTGGCTGCTGCGCGCCGCCCGCCGGCCCGAGGTGGGCGCGTCGCTGGCGCGCGAGGCGCGGCTGCTGCCCGTCATCGCCGCTGCGGTCGCGCCCGTTCGCGTCCCGCGGTTCACCATCACACAGCTGAATGCGTCGCCCGCCGTGGTGGGTTACGAGGTCCTTCGCGGGCAGCCGCTCGCGCCCCGCGACCTGACGTGGACCGAGGCGCGAGCGGAGGCCATCGCGCGCCAGGTAGCGGACTTCCTCACCGCGCTGCACAGTATCCCCGTTGACCGCGCGGTCGCCGCTGGGCTGCCAGTTGTGAGCGCGGAGGAGTGGCGCGCGGAATACGCCGCCTTCCGCGACTGGTCGCGCGCGCGCGCCGCGCCGCTGCTGACGCCGGAGGCGCGCCGCGCGCTGGAGCGGCTGTGGGCGGGCTATCTGGATGAGCCGGGAAACTTCCGCTTCCAGCCAGTCCTGATTCACCGCGACCTGGGAATCGGGCATGTCCTGCTGGGGCCAGATGGACGCCTCGCGGGGGTGATTGACTGGGGCGACGCGGCGGTAGGCGACCCGGCGATAGACTTCGCGGGGTTTCTCGGCGGGCTGGGCGAGCGCTTCACCCGCCAGGTGATCGCGCGCTGGAGCGGCCCGCGCGCGGCGGGCGAAACAGACGGGACGCTGCTGGCCCGCGCCGCGTTCTACGCCAGCATAGCGCCGCTGCACGCCATCCAGTATGGCCAGCTGATCGGGTCGGACGCCTTTGTACGCCAGGGCGCCGCGGACCTGCTCCGCGCATTGCCCGCCCCAGGCCGGCGCTGGACGGCATACGGCGGGAGCTGAGCGCGCCACCCGGCGCTTCATCCAGCCAGCGCGGGCAGCGTAAACCAGAAGAGCGAGCCGCCATCGCTCGCGTTCTCAACGCCCACCGCCCCGCCGTGCGCCTCGATGATCGCCCGGCAGAGATAGAGCCCCAGCCCCAACCCGACCTCCGAGCCAACGCGCGCCGCCAGCTCCGGGTCCTGGTAAAAGCGGTCCCACACCCATTCCAGCGCCTCAGGCTTGATCCCCGGCCCGTGGTCACGCACCTCGACCCGCGCCAGCCAGCCATTCGCGCCGCCCGCCTCATGCGCGCGCCACCGCCCCCACACCCGCGCCTCCACTGGCTGGCGCGGGTCCGAAAACTTCAGCGCGTTTGAGAGATAGCGTTCGACAACCTGCGCCAGCCGGGCGGCGTCACCCCATACCAGCGCCGTGTCTCCGTCCACCTCCAGCAGGACCACTCGCCCTGGCGCCCGCTGGCGCGCGTCGCGGACCACCCCGCGCGCCAGCGTCACCAGATCGCACAGCTCAAGCCGCAGCGCGAGCTGGCCCGACGCGGCGCGCGAGGTGTCGAGCAGGTCCTCGACCAGCCGCGCCATTCGCGTCACTTGCCGGTCAGTCCGCGTCAGCAACCCCCGCAGGTCCTCATCGAGCAGAGCCGGCTGGCTCGTCCTGTCCAGCTTGCGCAGCGCCAGCTGCACACTCGCCTTGATCGTCGTCAACGGCGTGCGGAGTTCATGGCCCGCCAACCCAATAAACGCGTCCATGCGCGACTGGTCGTCGGGCCTGTCTGGGGGCGCTGGGCGCGCGGCCTCCACCTGCGCGCGCTCCCACGCCATGCCCTCTTTCAGCCGCGCCATCTCGCGCCGCGTCCGCGCCAGGCGCGCCGTCATCGCTTCCAGCGCCGCCAGCGCCACCACGACCAGCGCGGCGTCCACCAGCACCCAGCCGCCCAGCGCCGCCAGCGTGAGATGTCGCACAAAAATGATGCCCGCCAGCCCTAACGCTCCCTCGCCCAGCGCCACCACCGCCGGCTTGAATCCCCAGGCTACTGACACCACCGCCGTAAGAGCCAGAATAATGAGTCCATAGGTGTCAGCCAGGCGCGCGGATCCCGAAGGCGAGCCCAGGTTCAGGGAAGCCAAAGCGCTCACCAGCTTCCCGCCCAGCGTCAGCGCCAGCGCCAGCAGCGCCAGCGGCGCCAGCCCGCTCACCAGCCATCCCACTATCCGCTCTATACGGCCTTTACCACCATCCGGCGACTCGCCCGCTCCACGCGCCTCTCTGGAGGTTCCCCGCGCGGCGCGCTTCATGCGCCTCACTATCCTGTCCATCATGCCGCCCTGTTCTTGCGCGTCCAGGCGCGCGTCGGCGTGACGCGCGCCACGCGGAACATTCTGGGCTACTGGCGCGGCTCGCATCGTCGCATCCTTTCTCGTCGCTTGTCCAATCCATCCGCCATCACGGCGCCGCTCTTGCGGAACGGGCCTCCCAACCATCGGGAGCCGCTCATCTATAGCGGATTAGTGGGGGAGTAAGAGCAAACGGGGCGCCAGAACGCTCGCTTCCAGGTGGCGGAGAGGTGGTGTTTGCGTGTTGTTCACAGTTGCGTTCAGGTTTCGCGAAACACCGTGCAAATAGTGTGCAATTCTGTTCGGCTGAAACATCCAGCCTGTAACGCCAGGCGTACTGAATACGTAGAGAGGAGTGCGGGCGGTGGCGCCGGAAGTCGCGCGTCGCGCGAAAAGGGCGCCTCAGAAGAATTGTTGGGCGCTGGGACTTCCAGAAGCGGCCTTGACTTCCCAATGCGAAGGGTATAACTTTATAGAGGGAAGTAAGGCGGGCGTTGCGGAAAAGTCAGGTGTTCACCTGATGCGACGCGGCCAGCCACGTGCGTACACTGCGGGCAAGTGTGAACAAATAATATGCAAGTTGTGGCGCTCACCTGTACGCGCGTGCATCACCTGGCGGCGCGCGACACCCCTTCGGGCATGGCGCGACGTGACAGGCGCGGCCAGTCCGGCCCAGGCCCACTGCGAGACTTGGCGCCGGGGAGGATAAGTCGTTATGGCTGCTACACGAACACTGCTGGACTCACTCAGCCCGCTCATGATCAGCGCGATGCGCTCTGAGGGCGCGCTGGACATACACAACGCGACGGAAGCGGACGAACTGGTGGGCGCGCCGGAAACGTCGGAGGACCTGGAGGAGACTGCTGATAGCTCCTATCCACTCGACTCCGCCGAGCCCGACGACGTTGACGATAACGCTGAAGAAGACGATGACGGCGCGCTGTCGCTTGACGAGCTGACCGCCGAGGAAGAAGACGCCCTCTACGGCAAGGGCGCCGGCTCCTATGGTGGCGCCGATGGCGCCGAGGACGCCTTCCAGAGCTACCTGCACGATATTCGCGGCCTTTCCCTGCTCTCCCACGATGAAGAGACGATCCTCGCCCGCCGCGCCCAGGCTGGCGACCCCCGCGCCCGGCGCCGCCTGATCGAGGCCAATCTCCGCCTCGTCATCTCCATCGCCCGCCGCTACACCAACTCCGGCGTCCCGCTGATTGATCTCATCCAGG
>JAKAIY010000065.1:0-2298 GCA_021814145.1 Chloroflexota bacterium | reverse complement strand
CTGATGCGCGCCGCCGAGAAATCCGACTGGCGCCGTGGCACCCACTTCGGCACCTACGCCACCTGGTGGATCCGCCAGGCGATCAGCCGCGCCGCCGGGGAGCAGTCGCGCCTGATCCACCTGCCAGAGCATGTGGCCACCCGCCTGCGCAAAGTGCGCCGCGTGGCCTCACAGCTCTCCCAGGAGAATGGCGGCGACCCGCTGCCAGAGCAGATCGCCGAGGCTTCCGGCATGGCCCTCGAAGAGGTGGACGACCTGCTGCATATCACCGAGCAGCCCGTCTCACTCGATATCCCCACCGACGCTGACAACCGGACGGCTCTCGCCGAAACGCTCGAAGACCCCGGCATTCAGACCCCCGCCGACATCGCCTCGCAGCACCTCCTGGGCGAGGAATTGCACCGCGCGCTCTCGCAGCTCACCGCCCGCGAGCGGTCGGTCGTCATCCTGCGCTACGGCATCGGCGATGGCCGCAGCCGCACGCTGCTCGAAGTCGGCAAGGAGCTTGGCATCTCACGCGAGCGCGTCCGCCAGCTCGAGATGGTCGCGCTCGCCAAGCTGCGCGGCGCCGCCGGGTCCACCGGCCTTCGCGACCTCGCCTAGCCACTCGCCACGCGCGGCGGCTGAGCGGCGCCGGATTCCCCCACATATGGAGGAGGATCCGGCGCCGCTCAGTCCGTTCAGTCTGTTCGGCCTCTCCTGCGACGGGGCGCGTCCGCGCCATCCGCTCACTCCATCGGCCCCATGCCGCGGTCCCGTCTGCGGGCCTCTTCTAATGACAGCGTGTCCCGCGTTTTGCGGCGCGCCTGTCTCGACTGACGCCGCGCCTCACCTTCCCTGGACGCCCTCTCCCGGTCGCGCGCCTGCTGCATCGCCCCCTCGCCGCCAGCCTTGTCGCGCGCCTGCTCCATTGGCCCTTGCGCGGACTTCATGTCACGGTCTCGCTCGTCTTCCCGGTGTTCCATCGTTCAGCATACCTTTCCGCGCCCGCTGTACCATGCGTCGGGCGCTCGCGCCGCTCCCATCGCGGCTGGTGTGGCGCCCCAGCGGAAGCCTTGCGCTTTCTCGACCGGGCCGCACGCGCCGTGCCAGTTGACGCGCGTCAATGAAAGGCGCGGAAATGGTACGCCCGCCGCTCAGCGCATCCTGAGGAATGGTCGCTCGATGAGCTGGTAGGACAGGTAGGCGAGGGGAATGGCGGCGCCGAAGCCGACCGCCAGCGCCACCACGCCATTCAGCGGGCTGGGCTGGGCGGTGTGAGGCAGGCGGGGATAGACGGCGTTGATCACCGTCTCGTGCCAGAGGTAGAGGCTGTATGAGATCAGGCCGGTGAAGCGCAGCGGCGTCCAGGCGAAGAGCGAGCGCGCCAGCCCCGGCCCCAGCAGGATGCCCAGCAGCAGCGCGCCGTAGCCCAGGCCCAGCGTCAGCGGCCCCAGCATCATCGCCGCGTCCGCCGGATACAGCCGCCCGTACCACTGCGCCAGGATCTCGTTGCGCCGCGCGAAGACCAGCGGCGCGAACGTCAGGTAGACCACCAGCGCCAGCGCCAGCAGCGCCGCGCCCATCCACCAGGCGCGCCGGGAAGACAGCCCGCCGCGCTCCATCGCCACAAGGTACGCCACCGCGCAGAGCATGCCAACGCCGAAGACCTCCAGGTATTTCCCCTGTGAGCCAATCAGGATGCGCAGCGCCCAGTCCACGCCCGGCGCCCACCCGGCGGGCAGCGCCGCCCAGTGCGCCTCCACCTGCGCCGCCCCCTCGCGAACGCCCACCGCCAGGGCGATGACCGCCACAGGCCCCAGCGCCAGCCGCCGCGCCGAGCCGCCGCTCACACGCCCGATCAGCCACGCCACCCACGGCAGAAGCAGATAGAACTGCCACTCGACCGCCAGCGTCCAGAACGGGCCAGAGATCGTGCGGTTGAAAGCGGGCCAGATGTCATGCAGCAGGACGAGGTGCGCCGCGATATTGCCCGCGCTCGGCCCCCAGCCCATCAGCGTCTCGGCCAGCGCCACCACGCCCAGGCAAACGTAGTAGGCGGGGAGAATGCGCAGCGCCCGCCGGCGGTAAAACGTCCGCGCGCGCGGGCCGGGCTTCCCGTCCAGGATCGCTCGCGCGTAGGGCAGGAAGAGCAGGAACCCTGAGAGCGTGAAGAACAGGTCCACGCCCGACTCGGTATAGAAATACATCCACGTCAGATTATGCCCATCTATGACCGTCTGCGCCCCGGCGACGGAAGTCGCGTGGTAGACCAGCACGCTCAGCGCCGCCAGCGCCCGCAGCCCGTCCAGCGCCGGA
>JAKAIY010000205.1 GCA_021814145.1 Chloroflexota bacterium | reverse complement strand
CGCGCGGAGGTGGCCTTTCGTTCGCTGTTTTCAACCGCCCGCTCGCCGCATGTCAACGACATTGTCCCCACCTCGTCCCGCCTGTGGGAACGCCCGCTTGACAAGAAGCCGCGCATAAGTATAATTGCTTAGACGCTACACAACCGGTCTGTGTTGTCAGCGCCGCTCGATTGTCAGCGGGCAAGGCTGGCCGCTGCGACGTGCGCGCGCATCACCCGTCCATCAACGCGCATGTGGGAAAGCGCTGATGGGCTGGCGACGCGCGCTGGTGAAAGGAGGGAGCCGCTACAGAGAATCACGCGCGCTTCCCCTGCCTGGTGGGGAATGTCCTCGCATCTCACGCGACACTATCTCATCGGCGCCGCTTCCTGACTAATGGGAAGCCGCTCTTGTTGCGCAATGTTCCAAGCCTGCCCGCTCAATGATGAGCGGTGTGAGGCGCTGCGAGGAAGGGCACGAATGCATATTCGGAAATGGTCACTGCATGTGGCCACCGTGTTGCTCGCCGCAATTAGTCTGATTGCTTTCTCCCCTCATGCTGCCTTCGCCAGCCCCGTTACCGCCTCGGCAGGGGGTGGCCGGTCCACGATTCCTGGGCATCTGGTTCCCGCTCTCCGAGGTTTGCGCCCCTTGCGCGCGACGAGTGGCGCGCGCGGCCTCGATCTCTCCATCGCGCTGCAGCTCCGCGATCCCGCCGCGCTCAAGATGTTGCTCGCGGCGCAAAATACACGCGGCTCGCGCCTCTATCACCACTATCTGACGCCCGCGCAATTCACCGCCCGCTTCTCCCCAACCCAGGCGACGGTGAACGCGGTCGTCGCGTTCCTCCAGAGCGGCGGCCTGCAGGTGCGGTCCGTCTCCTCCAATCGCCTACTGATAGACGCCACTGGCTCGGTCGCCAAGGTCGAAGCGGCGTTCCAGACCCACATCGCTGATTTCAGCTTCCAGGGGCGCACGGTCTACGCGCCAACGGTGGACCCGTCGGTTCCCGCCGCGCTCGCGGGCATGATCCTGAACGTCGGTGGCCTGGACAACGTGGGCGTCTACCACCACGCGGGCGCCACACCAATCGCCACCAAGCCGTCGGCGGTGGCGCCACACTCGGGCAGCGGTCCAGCCGGTGGCATGGCGCCGAGCGACCTGCGCACGGCCTACGACATGAACTCGCTGATCTCCAGCGATGACGGCGCGGGCCAGACCGTCGCCATCTTTGAGCTGGACAGCTACAACGCCTCCGACATCAACGCCTATCTCAGCTACTTCGGCCTGGGCTCCGCGAAGTACAGCAACGTGGTGGTGGATGGCGCCTCCACGACGCCGGGCTCCGGCGCGATCGAGGTTGAGCTGGATATGGAAGTGGTCTCGGCCATCGCGCCGGGCGCCACCCAGAATGTCTACATCGGCCCGAACAGCACCCAGGGCGTCAACGACACCTACAACGCGATCGTCACCAACGACACCGCCAAGGTGATGACCACTAGCTGGGGCCTCTGCGAGTCGTCGTCCGGCACGTCCGAGCTGGCGGCGCTCGACAACATCTTTGCCCAGGGCGCGTCGCAGGGCCAGGCGTTCTTCTCCGCCGCAGGCGACGCGGGCGCCTATGACTGCGGCACGACCACCCTGGCCGTTGACTCGCCCGCCAGTGACCCGAATGTGGTTGGCGTGGGCGGCACAACGCTCAACACCGGCACGGGCGGGACGTATAGCAGCGAGTCAGTCTGGTCCAATCCCAATGACACGTCGCGCGGCCCGATGGGCGCAGGCGGCGGCGGCGGCCTGAGCACCTACTTCTCGCAGCCCAGCTACCAGAGCGGCCCAGGCGTCTCGAACAGTTACTCCAACGGCATGCGCGAGGTGCCGGACGTCTCGGCTGACGCCGATCCGAACACGGGCTACTCGGTCTACTGCACCGTGTCGGCGGCGGGTTGCTCCTCTTCCTCGCCCTGGATCGAGGTTGGCGGCACCAGCGCGGCGACCCCGCTCTGGGCGTCAGCGATCACGGACGCCAACGAGTATCTGGCCGGGCTGGGCAAGCCGACCTTCGGCAGCGCCAGCGCGGAGCTGTACACGCTCTTCAACACCACGCAGACCTACAGCGCCTACCATGACATCACCTCGGGCAACAACCTCTACTATCCAGCGACGACTGGCTATGACATGGCCTCAGGCATCGGCTCGCCGGATGTGTGGAACCTGGCCCGTGACGCGGCGGGCGCGACGACCGTCAGCGCGCCGACCATCAGCAGCTTCAGCCCGACCTCCGGCCCGGTTGGGACCAGCGTGACGATCACCGGCGCGAACTTCACTGGCGCCACGTCGGTCATGTTCAACGGCGCGTCCGCCAGCTTTACTGTCGGCAGCTCAACCAGCATCACGGCGACGGTTCCGAGCGGCGCGACGACCGGGACGATCAGCGTGACGACCTCAGGCGGGACGGCGACCTCGTCCTCCAGCTTCACGGTGACGACGACCACGTCCAGCCCACCAACGATCAGCAGCTTCAGCCCAACCTCCGGCTCAGTTGGCGCGAGCGTCACGATCTCGGGAACCAACTTCACCGGCGCGACCTCAGTCACGTTCAATGGGACCTCGGCCAGCTTCTCGGTTGGTAGCGCGACGAGCATCACAGCGACCGTTCCCAGCGGCGCCACCACTGGACCGATCGCAGTGACGACATCCGCTGGAACGGCGACGTCTTCCTCCAGCTTCACGGTGACGACCAGCTCGACGACCACGCAGCTCCTGAGCAACGCTGGCTTCGAGAACGGCCAGACGCCCTGGCAGGAGTCGTCGGCTGGCGGCTACCAGATCATTGATCCGACCAACCCGCATACGGGCAGCTATAGCGCCTGGCTCTGCGGCTACTACAGCTGTAACGACCAGATCTGGCAGACGGTGACGCTGCCCAGCGCGACGACCCAGGTGACGCTGAGCTACTGGTTCTACAGCGACACGTACAATTCCGGCAGTTCCTGCAACGACTACTTCCACGCTTACATTCTCGACAGCAGCGGGAACATCATCACCACCGTCCAGACGCAGTGCGACGCCAACGCGACCAATGGCTGGGTCCAGTACTCCTTTGACCTGACCTCCGCCTTGAGCGCCTACTCTGGCCAGCAGGTATCTGTCCTCTTCCAGGGGACCACGACCAGCTCGACCTTGTCTGATTTCTGGGTGGATGATGTCGCGCTGAACGACACGCATTCCTAGGGCGTTTGTTTCTGTAGGATGTTTTGCGCCCCACGCCGCTCACACGAACGGCGTGGGGCGCGCATCACCCGGCGGGTGGTTGCGACCGCGCCTGAAAGCGGCTTCCGCCGCCACAAGCCCCCTCTGCGGGCGCCCGTCCGCGCGGGTCCTCATCCGCCGGAAAGGGGATCGCGCAGGCGGCTGATGAAACCGGGCCTTATGGGCCGGGAAGCGAGCGGAGCGAAGGCCCCATGCGGGTTCAGGGCTCCCGCAGGGGTCCTTCAGGCGCGAATTTACTCATCAGCCTGCCCGCCCCCCTCAACTACTCCCCTTCCTCTGTCGCGGTGACACGCTCCACGCGCTGGCGGGTGGCGAGGATGGCGGAGGCGCGGCCCTCCCACTCGGCGCGGGCGCGGGGAGTGGGCGCGGGCGCGGCGGCGCGGGCGGCGGCGGCCTCCTCCGTCAGGGGGGCGTAGAGCGCGCGCTCGGCGAATTCGTCCGGCGCGGCGGGGTCAGCGGCCAGCGCCGCCAGCCGCTCGTCGAGGGTGAGATGGAACTCGATCAGGACAGACTGGGGGCCACCGTGGGCGCGGGCGTCTTCCAGCAGGCCGAGCAGCGTCTCGTATTCGTCGGCGGCGGCCTGGGCTCCCGCCAGCGCCAGCGCCAGCGGGTTCGCCTCGTCATCAGCGGGCGTGGAGGCGCCGTCCTCGGCGGCGGGATAGAGGCGGCGGCGCTCCAGCAGCAGCTCGCCGATCAGGCCCGTCTCGCGCTGGCGGCGGCGGGCCAGCCACGCGCGCACCGCGCGGACACGCGGCGCGGCGGGCGCGCCGAGCGGCAGCTCAAAATCCTCCGCCGCCCAGGGTGATTGCGCCTCCTCGCGCAGTGGCGCGTCCTCCTGAAGGTCCTCCTCCTCGCCGGCTTCCCAGCGGACCACGCCGCCGTGAGCGACCCAGCCGCCCGCGCCATTGGCGTGACCGTCCGCGTGGTTAGCGCGGTCGCCACCGTCTTCGCCGGAAGACGCACGCCAACCCTCCGGATCGGGGCGGCCCCAGTCATCGCTGCTCATGAGCGGATCACTCCCATTCAATCGTCGCGGGCGGCTTGCTGGTGATATCGTAGACGACCCGGTTGACGCGCGGCTCCTCGTTGACGATGCGGTTGGCGGCGCGGCCCAGGACATCATAGGGCAGCCGCGCCCAGTCCGCCGTCATGAAGTCGCCGGTGGTAACGGCCCGCAGCGCGACCATGCTGGCGTAGGTGCGCCCGTCACCCATCACGCCCACGCTCCGCACTGGCGTCAGCACGGCGAACGCCTGACCGATCTCGCGATAGAGTCCGGCGCGGCGCAACTCCTCGATGAAGATCGCGTCGGCGTGGCGCAGGGTGTCCAGCCGCTCGCGCGTCACCTCGCCGATCACGCGGATCGCCAGGCCCGGGCCAGGGAACGGATGGC
>JAKAIY010000064.1 GCA_021814145.1 Chloroflexota bacterium | reverse complement strand
CCGTCTCAGAAACCATGCCCGCGGGTTGGGCTGGCGCGCCCGCGTCAGCCAGGCGCCCAGCGATATCCACCAGCGGCGCGACCTCTGCTTCCATCCGCTGGACTTTCCGCTCCAGCTCGTTTGTAGAGCGCAGCCGCTCGAAGAGCAGGTTGAGGCTCGCGGCCAGCGGCGCCAGCTCTCCGTCCTCGATCTCTACGCGCGTGTCATACTCGTGGCTCATCATGCCAGAAACCGCCGCCTGGATTTGCCCCGCCTCGCGTTGGAGCTGGCGCCGGTATTCGGTCATCTGCCGCTGGAGCGCCTCAAGTCGCGCCTGGGCGAAGCGCAGATCTTCCACTGTCTGGGACATTTCGATCTTCTCGTAAATGAAGGTCGCGAGCTGCCAAGACATGTATCCCACCAGGGCTTCAAGGCCCAGCGCATAGACGACCACCAGATACGCTCCACCCAGCTCGGTCGCTGAATTGCCAGCCAGTGACAGCGCCAGCAAGATCGCGCTGGCCGTCAGTGTCGCGGATACAGCGGCGACGATCAGGGTCAGTTCTGGGGTGAGGAACAGGCCAGCTTCGATAATGACGGGAAGGAAGAAAAGCGCCGCCTGGGCGGTATGCGTCCCCGAATATGTGAGCGTCGCGCTTAGAAAGATCTGGGCCGTGGTGACCAGTCCGCCGCCAATGACCAGCGTGTAGACTGCGGGCGAGAGCTTGCCTGGCGTGCGGTTGAGAATAAATGTCGCGGCGTAGACAACCAGGGCGGCGCCCAACGTCGCCAGCATTGGCTCGCTGATCGTCGGAATGATGAACGCTGGAATGAGCGCCAGCGTGATAAGCGCCTGGGCCAGGACGACGGTATTGACCAGCCAGACGCGCTGCCGGTCGCGCGCGGTGACGGCTTTGATCCGGCTCTCGACCGCTTCGGATAGCTGCAACCGGCGCTGTGATGGTGCCCCGCCCGCTGGTCGGGGGAGTGGCCCGGCGAGCGGTTGTGAGACTGGCCCGGCGAGTGGCTGCGAGACTGGCCCGGCGAGCGGTTGTGAGACTGGCCCGGCGAGCGGCTGCGACGGCGCGTTGCGGCCGGATAATGGTTGCGAGGGTTCGCCACGCCCTGTGGCGCTTGGTTGGTGCATCATGAATATATGTCCGCGTGTCGCCCCTTCGCGTGTGCTCAGCCAGCGCCAGCCAGCGCCAGCCAATGCCGGACCCGCCACCTCGCTGGCGACACGCGCCTCCTTCTTTGTTGTCAAGCGGGGTGTGGATACGGCGAAGAACGCCTGAGAGGCGCGCCATCACGCGACAGGAAGCGCGCGATAGGTGGCCTGGAAAACGCCCGCTGGTACGCGATGGGGGTATTGTAGGCGAGGAGCTTGCGGACGGCAAGGGTAGTTATCGGTTTTCGCCGGGGGATAACGCCGGAACGCGCGCCTCCAGCCCACTCACACGACTTCCTCCACGTCCCTCTCGCGCATCCCGCGAGTACTATAAATTGGGAACGCGCATTCGCACGGATCGTTCCGCCGCTTGCCGAACGCCGTTCCCATCACGTACACTATGGGGGCCTCATATACTGGCCGGCGTGGCGGAACGGTATACGCGGCGGTCTCAAAAACCGCTGCCCTCACGGGCTTAAGGGTTCGAATCCCTTCGCCGGCACCCCTTCCAAAGTCTGAATTCAAGCGATATTAGGCTGCTACACTGCGGCGCCACTTGCGCATGTTCCCTCGCACGTGATGCCAATTCTGAAACGCCTCCTCGCCCAGCAGTGCGCGTAGATCAGTGATCAGCCGCTGGCAGAAGGCGTCATCCTCATGACTGTGACTGACGAAGATGCGTGGTCTCTCGCTCATCATGTTTACCTCTCCTCCACTGCAACGCTCATCACTTGGCCATCTCCGCCGAGAACCGCTTGCTCCTAATAATCGCGCAACCGGTCAAACAAAACGAGAGGTGAAGCAGATCGGGCGAAGAGGGTGGGGAAGCGCTTGGCAGAACGTCATATAGCGCTGATATGGCTGACTGCAAAACACATACACATCGTCACCAATGCGCCTCCGTCCACTGTCCACTTGTCCACTTCATCGCACTGATTGACGCCGTCAATGGGTTCACACATCGGCAAAAGCGCCCGGCGCTACCGGAACATCAGTTGGATAATCTGTACTGCCGACCGAGCTACCAGACGTTACACTACGCGGGAACTTCATGTTGCCTCTGGTCCGCACTCGCAGTATACTTGTTGTCGCAGCAATGATGCGGTATGCCGCTGTGTGGTTCGTGGGGATGGCGCACAGAAAGGATTACCCGCTTATGACATACGTTCCTGTGTCGCGTCTAGCGTCCCACGCTCCGGGAACCATCATTCGCGCGAGACGGCGACTCTGGCGGGTGGATCGGCAGGAGGAGGATGTCCTGCTGGCGACGACGATTGATGGGGGTGAGTCCGAGCAGCGCCGCTTCTATCTGGGCGCTGACCCTGAGGGCGCGCCGTTCGAGCGCATCGAGCCCGCGCGGCTTGATCCCCCCGATGCGCAGCGTGTGGGACATCCCGCGACGCATGATCTGCTGCTGCGCGCCTACCGGCTCTCACTGCTGCATGGCTCGGCGCCGCTGCTTAGTCTTCAACGAACGCGCGTGGCGCCGATGAACTATCAACTCGTGCCGGTGGCGATGGCGCTGGAAGGGCCGCGCGTGCGTTTGGCGATCTTCGACGACGTGGGCCTGGGCAAGACGATCGAGGCAGGACTGATCATCACCGAGCTGATGGCGCGGCAGCTCGCCTCGCGCGCGCTCATCATCTGCCCGGCGAATCTGCGCGAGCAGTGGCGCGAGCAACTCAGCTACTTCTTCCACCTGGATGACGCTCGCATCATGTCGTCAACGCACCGGCGCGCGCTGGAGCGTCAGCTGCCGGTGGGCGCGAATCCGTGGGAGTTCTTCCGCTGCCTCATCGTCTCGGAGGACTACGCCAAAGAGGCCGCGATCCGCCAGCAGATTCTGGAGCAGGCGTGGGATATCGTGCTGATTGATGAGGCGCATACGCTGGCGAAGCCACACCAGGGCGCTGAGGACGCGCGGGTGGACATGGAGCGCTGGCGGCTGGCGGAGGCGCTCTCCACCTCGCCGCGCGTGCGGCACCTGCTGCTGCTGACGGCGACGCCGCACAACGGCTACTCTGATTCGTTCGCCAGCCTGCTGCGCATGCTCGACGTGGGCGCGGTTGAAGGTCCCGCGCATGAGCCGGTGATTCGCCGCGACATCGCGCGCAGGCACGTCTGCCAGCGGACGCGGCGCGATCTGCGCGCCTGGTTCGAGCGCGAGGGGCGCCCCGACCAGTTTCCGCGGCGCGAACAGCTGGAGCGCACGATCACGCCGACCGCGGTAGAGCGCGCGGCGATTGACGCCGCTGATGAGTATGGCCGGATGGTGCTGCGCGACGCTGAGGGAACGCCACGCCAGGTGATGGCCTACTGGGCGGTGATGCATCTGCACAAGCGGGCGCTCTCGTCTCCCGAGGCGCTGCGCATCTCGCTCAGGAACCGCAAAGACGCGCTGCTCCGCCGTTTGCATCCCAAGCAGGCGGAAGAAGCGCCAGAGGCGGACACAGGCGCCGCGCTCACCGAGTTCGCGGCGCGCGCCAACGCGCTGGACAATGACCCCGGTGAGCGACTGAGCGAGGACGAGGCGGGCATCCGCGTGGAGCGTGGCATTTACGTCCGGCAGGACCATGCGCGCGCAACCCTGGAAACGGAGATTCGCGAGCTGGAGCGCGTCATCGGGCTGGCGGAGAAGATCACACCCGCGCAGGACTCCAAGCTGCAGCGTGCGCTGCGCGATGAGCTGCCCGAGCTGCTACGGAGGAGTCCGCGCGTCATCATTTTTTCGCGCTACCGCGACACGATGATGTATGTCGCCGAGCAGATCGAGCGGTCTGAGCGCTACCGCGACACGAAGGTGATCCGCATCGAGGGCAGCCTCTCGGAGCAGCAGCGGCGCGAGGCGTTCGCCGCCTTTGAGAAGGCGAACAGGGCGGTGTTGGTGGCGACTGACGCCATTAGCGAGGGCATCAACCTGCAGCACGCCTGCTGCCAGATGATTCACTGGGAGCTGCCGTGGAACCCGAACCGGCTGGAGCAGCGCGTTGGACGCATTGACCGCGTCGGCCAGCCAGAGCCGGAGGTGCGCGTGCGCCTGCTGGTGATGGATGATACGCTGGATGGCTGGATTCTGCGGACGCTGGTGCAGAAGGCGCAACAGATTCGCGCCGACTACGGCTTTGCGCCACCCTACTTCGGCGATGAGGCGAGCATTCTCGACCTGCTGCGCGAGCAAGGCATCCGCGTGAGTCTGCGACCACAACAGGTCCCGCTTTTTGAGCTGGATGGGCAGAACGTGACCCCGCATGCGCCCAACGTGAAAGATCCGTTCTCGGAGCAGACGCTGCAGCAGATCAAGGCGGAGAGCTTTTATGGCGCGACGGACGTGAGCGTGCCGGATGTCGAGCGGCGGCTGCGCGAGACGGAGGCGGCGATTGGCTCGCCCGAAGCCATCCAGACGTTCGTGCGCAGCGGCTTGCAGCGCTTCGGTTGCGCCTGGACGGCCAACGCCGACGGCACGGCGCGCGTGGCGATCACCGACGCGAATCTGCGCGTGGAGGGCGTGCCAGACGTGATCGAGCACGCGACGTTCAACCCGCAGGCGGCGCTGGATGACCCCGACCTGACGCTGCTCGACCTCGGCCATCCGCTGGTGCGACGGCTGATGGATGTGGTGAAGGATAGCGCCTTCGCTGAGGGAGGCGAGCGCTACGGGCGCACCACCTACTTTGTTAGCGCGGATGTGGCGCAGACGACGGCGTTACTGCACATACTGGCGCGCTACGTCGTGGGGACAGAGACACCGAGCATTGTCGAGGAGCTGATTCCTGTGGCGTTCCCTATCTATAGCGCAGGGGTGTTCAGTGAAGCGCAGGCGCAGGCGCTCCTCAGCGCGAAGCCAGCGGCGCGCGCCCGCTCTGAGGCGGATGTGCGCGAGGACCTGGCGGAGGCGCTGCGGCGACCTGACCTGGATGGCGTCCTGGCGGCCGCGGTGGAGGCGCGACGGCAGGCGCTGGGCGCCGACCGGCAGGCGATGCTCCAGCGCGACCTCTCCGCTGAGGGCGCGGAGCAGCAGCGCTGGCTGCGCGGCATCGCCAATCTGACGACGGCCTCCTATGACGTGCTTACGGCGGCGATCTACTATCCAGCGCTTGGATAGCATGGGCGCGGTGATGGCGAAGAGAGGCGACAAGCGTGGCTAGGCTCATCCGGCCATTTCCAGGGCAGAGATTTACCAAGACCTATTCGTCGCAGGAGGCATACCAGGCGGAGGCCAGTAAGCTAGCGCTCCAGGGGTGGAGCGTCAAGAGCCTGGTGCGGAATGACGCCAGTCGCCAGCTCAATCGTCCCTACATAGTCGTGACATATGACTATCAGCCGGCGACGGACACCACCACTTCGCTGCCGTCCAGACCAGTGATGGCTCCGCCGTCAGAGACATGGGCGCCCGGCTCACCGTCTCGCTCGCTCTACCCATATCCGATATGGGAGGCGATCCTCGTCGCCTGTCTCCTGGCGCTGGGTCCGGTTCTGATTTTTGCGGGAGGAGCTGGCTTTGGATCTGTCATGTTTATCGCTGGACTTATTTACGCGGCGATTCGTGACGGGCGCGGCTTGCTCAGCCTGCGCGATCATATTCACTGGGCTATGATGCCTGGTATCAACAAGGTATTGCTCATCTGCGGGATCGTCATCTTTTTTCCAGTGTTCCCGGCAATCTATGCGGCGCGGATCGTTATTGACGCATTTCGCTCTTCGCGTGCGACGGCGCAGAGCGCGCAGCTCGAACTACAGCGACGCACCGCTGCGCTGGAATCCCAGCTTGGCATCCTGCCATCCGTAGAGGGTGAGTGCCGCGCCTGCCACAAGCCGCTACAGGTCGGCGCGGAGTATTGCGCCTACTGCGGCGAGTCAGTGGTCCTCCGCCCGCGTATCTGTCCTGTGTGCGCGGCGACGGCGCTGCCTGACGCGAAGTTCTACCCGACGTGCCGCACTGTGTTACCACCGAGCGTTTAGCGCGCGTAGGGCTGAGTGACCAGCCTGACACGAAATTGGACTCCACCTGCTACAAGAAGGACTGCGAAAATGGCGACGGCGGCGATGACGGCGGACCAGCGGCGAGCGGACGTGACAGCGGCGAGCGCGACTCCTGGCGCGCATATCTCGACTTCAGGCGGCGTCTTTACGCAGAGCTTCGTCGAGTCACTGATGCAGCCGACCTTCAACCATCCCGCCCTGCTGCCCGAGAGTTTCGCGACGCCCTTCGATCCGGCGCCTACCCCGCGCGAGCTGGAGGACCAGATGGGTCTGGTCTTCGAGCTGGTGGTGGAGCAGTGGGACAAGATTCGCGCGTCGTTCAACGGCATGTCCGTCTCGGACGTGCGCGAGCGCTGGCTGCGGCACCTCTTCTCCGGCCTCGACTTCCGCTGGATCTACCAGCGCGCCGATACCGTGCTGGGCGCCGACGATGATCTGCGCTTCAGCCTCTCGCATCGCGGCTGGCCGGAGGCGGGCGCGCCCATCATCCATACCGTCGCGCCGTCGCAGGACCTCGACGCGCGCACGCCGGGACAGCGCGGCATGAAGGGCAAGAGCCCGCATGACATGGTGCAGGCCTATCTCAACGCCGCGCCGGATGACCGCTGGGCGATCCTCACCAATGGGCGCTTCCTGCGTATCCTGCGAAAATACCACCACGTCTACTCGAAGGGCTATGTCGAGTTCGATCTGGAGGGCATCTGCGAGTCGCGCGCCTCGGCGGACTGGCGCGCGCTCTACCGCCTGGCCCACGCCAGCCGCTTCTGGGTCCGTGAGGGCAGCGACGGCGCCGAGGGCAGGCGCCCGCTGGACCGGCTCTACGACGATAGCGTCGCCACCGGGGTGAAGGTCGGCGAGCAGCTGCAGGGCAACGTGCGCCGCGCCATCCAGTATCTGGCCACCGGCTTCCTCGACGCGGCGACGCTGGAGCGGCTGCGCGGCGATGAGGAAGCGACGCGCGCCTTCTACGCCGAGACGCTGCATGTCGTCTATCGCTTGCTCTTCCTGCTCTACGCCGAGCAGCGCGGCATGCTGCCGGGCCGCACGACGCTCTATGCGCAGGAATACAGTATCGCCCGGCTGCGCGAGCGGGTGACGCGCGCCTTCCCCGCGACCGACGCGCATAGCGACCTGTGGGAGGGGCTGAAGGCGACCTTTCGTATGGTCGCCACTGGTGTGCCGCGCCTGGGCATCTTCGGCTACAACGGCGAGCTCTTCAGCGAGACGCGCACGCCCACGCTCAACGCGCTGGCCTGCCGCAATGGCTGGCTGCTCCAGGCGATCCGCGAGCTGACCTTCACGCACAAGGACGGCGCGCTCCAGAGCGTCAACTACGCGGATGTGGGCGTAGAGGAGATCGGCGCGGTCTACGAGAGCCTGCTGGAGTATGCGCCGCGTGTGACGACCGCCGCTGAGGTGGTGGAGATTGAGAAGCGCAAGGAGACAGTTCCCGCCAACAGCTTCTATCTCGACCCGCGCGGCACATCGCGCAAGACCAGCGGCAGCTACTACACCCGCCCCGAGCTGGTGGCCGAGCTGATCAAGTCGGCGCTGAAGCCCGTGCTGGAGGAGCGGCTGGCCGGCGCTGGCGCGGACCCGCAGGCGCGCGAGGCGGCCCTGCTCGCGCTGCGCGTGGTAGACCCCGCCTGTGGCAGCGGAGCCTTCCTGATCGCCGCGACGGATTACTTGGGCCGCGAGCTGGCGCGTATCCGCACGGGCGACGACTACCCCGCCGACCGCGACCTGCGCCGCGCCCGCCGCGACGTGCTGATGCGCTGCGTCTACGGTGTGGACCTGAACCCGATGGCGGTGGAGCTGGCGAAGGTCAGTCTGTGGATCAACTCGGCGGTGGAGGACCTGCCGCTCAACTTCCTCGACCACCACATCAAGCGCGGCAACTCGCTGATTGGCGCGACGCCCGCGCTGCTGGAGGCGGGCGTGCCAGATGACGCCTTCGAGCCGGTGACGGGTGACGACAAGAGCGTGGCGAAATCGCTGAAGGCGCGCAACCGGCAGCAGCGCGAGCTCTGGGCGAAAGGCCACGCGCAGAGCATGCTGCCCTTCGACACCAGCGCGCCGCTGCTGGGCAACCTGCCGGCGGAGTACGCGCGGCTCGGCGCGATGCCGGAGGACACACCGGAGCAGGTGCACGCCAAGCGCGAGGCGTATGAGCGGCTGGTGCGGCAGATGGGCTACGAGCACAGCGGCCACTTCTACGCTGACGCCTGGCTCGCCGCCTTCTTCTGGCCGCTGGACGCCGACCACGCGGGCGACGCGCCGACCTTCGCCGAGGTGAAGCGCATCGAGCAGAGCCCCTACAGCGCCAGCATCTTCCTCAAGAGCGAGGTGCGCCGCCTGCGTGAGGAATACCGTTTCTTCCACTGGCATCTGGAGTTCCCTGATGTCTTCGCGGGCGAGGACCCTGGTTTCGACTGCGTGCTGGGCAACCCACCGTGGGAGCGCATCAAGCTGCAGGAGGAAGAGTTCTTTGGCCCCCGCGCGCCAGAGATCGCAGCGGCTCCCAACGCCGCCGCACGGAAGAAGATGATCGCCGGGTTGCCAGCCACGCGCCCTGACCTCTACGAAGCATACACAGCCGCCTTACGGCGCGCTGACGGGCAGAGCAAGTACTATCGTGAGTCGGGGCGCTATCCCCTCACCGCGCGCGGCGACATCAATGTTTACAGCATCTTCGCCGAGAGTGATCGGGGGCTGATCGCCTCGCACGGACGGGCGGGCATCATCGTGCCGACAGGCATCGCCACCGACGACACGAACAAAGACTTCTTCGGTGACGTAGCGACCCATCGCGCCCTCGCCAGCCTCTACGACTTCGAGAACCGCGCGCCGATGTTCCCCGCTGTGGATTCGCGCTACAAGTTCAGCCTGCTGACGATGGCGGGTGACGGGCGCGGGCCAGAGCGCGCCGACCTGCTGTGCTTCGCGCTGCGCCCCGACGACCTGCGCGATGAGCAGCGCCACTTCACACTCTCGCCCGCCGACTTCGCGCTCATCAACCCCAACACGCGCACGCTGCCCATCTTCCGCTCCAGCCGCGACGCCGACCTCACGCGCCAGATGTACCGCGCCGCGCCCGTGCTGGTGGACGAGAGCGACCCCGACCCTGGCAGCCCGTGGGGCATCAAGTTCGGCACGATGTTTCATATGTCGAACGACTCGAGCTTCTTCCGCACGCAGGCCGAGCTGGAGGCGGCGGGCTACACGCTGGATGGCGCGGGGGTGTTCCGCGCGGCTGGGCTGGCGGTTGAAACCGCGCCTGGAGGGCCTACAGCCACGAAACCCGCCTTCGCGGGTTCGGGAACGGGCGACTATTTGCCGCTCTACGAGGCCAAGCTCTTCCACCAGTACGACCACCGCTTCGCCACCTTCGCGGGCGGCCCTGGCGAGGACAAGGCCCGCGACACGACCGACGCCGAGCACGCCGATCCCACCTACGCGCCGCTGCCACGCTACTGGGTCCCGGCGGACGAGGTTGAGCATGCGTTGGGCGGCTGGCAGACGCCGTGGATGCTGCTCTTCCGCGACATCACCAATGCGACGAACGAGCGCACCTGGATATCGAGCGTCACGCCGCGCGTGGGCGTAGGAAACAATGCGCCACTCCTGTTGCTCGATTCACGATACCAGCAACAGGGCCTCTGCATTCTCAGCAATCTCAATTCGCTGCCATTCGATTACGTGACAAGGCAGAAGGCGGGAGGCACCCACCTCAACTTCTTCATCGTCAAGCAGCTCCCTGTCCTGCCGCCATCCATCTACGAACGGCGGCTGGAAAGCGGCGAGCGGCTGGCCGAGTGGGTCACGCGGCGGGCGCTGGAGCTGAGCTACACCAGCTGGAGCCTGCGGCCGCTGGCGCGCGATCTGGGCTACGACGGCTCGCCTTTCGCATGGGATGAGGGGCGGCGGGCGCGGCTGCGCGGCGAGCTCGACGGGATGTACGCCCACCTCTACGGCCTCTCGCGCGACGACTTCGCCTACATCCTCACCACCTTCCCCGTGCTGGAGAAGAACGAGCGCCGCACGTACGGCGAGTACCGCACGGCGCGGCTGGCGCTGGCGGCGTATGACGCGCTGGCGGGGATGATTGAAATGGCGGGGTGATTATGAAAGATGTGAGAAACATCCTGCTGCTCTGGTTCGACGCCAGCATCAAGCGATTGCTGCAGAAGGCGCTGCCACTCAAGGGCTACACAGTCACGGCTATCCGTGATCCCATAAAGGCGCTGAACGCTGCCTCATCCTGACCGATAACCTCAATGCCAACCCGGCGGGCCGTGAAGCGCTGCTCACGCTGTGCGAGTTTCCTGTGCTGCGAGCGCGGGTCAGGGTCATCGGCCTGGACATCGAGCCTGTGCGCCAGATGGGGCTCGACTGGGGCATCCTGGATGACTTCATCGTATTGCCGTTCACAGCGGAAACGCTGCTGGAAAGTATTGAAGCCAACTTGGGCGCGCTGACAGTGCGATGAGCCACTTCTGAAGCGGGCGCTGGCGTGGGGATGGGCGCGTGAGGAGAATGCGCTGGAGGAAGCCCATTGAGGGATTAATGGCTGCGCGAGTTTGATGGTGGAAAAAGCTTCAGTGTGGCGCGCCACATTTTCGCTTCACAATGTGATAATATCCATCTCGCAACCTGACTGAGAAGTGTAATTGAGCGGATATGTTGTGAGGAAAGGTCAGGCGCCCATGAACAGGGATGACACGCCACCGCCGTCGCGGAGATCCTTCAATCCTCCGGCTGTTTCGGGCTGGAAAGCCACAGTGAAGCGTCTCGCTATCGCATTGAAGCGTCTCGCTATCGCTGGATCGTTCTTTGTCGGGGCCATTGTCATAGTCGCCGGAATACTGTCTCACGTCAATTCAGCGCTCCTCCTACAAGCGCTGATAACCTTCCTCGGATGGCCTCATGCGGCGCAGGCGCTCGCTGTCGTTGTCGCGCTCATATGTGTTGGCGTGATCGCCGCAGGAAAGCAGATCTATCAGGCAATCCAAATCAAAGAGATGAGGAGGCACCTGCTAGAGCTTCTCAATAGCGCGCTCGATAGCAAAGTCGTCTCTCGCCTGGAGACTATCCAGCGGCTTCTTCAGCGTCTCATTAAGCTAATCGAGAACCCGCCGCCCTCACCACCTCCGTTTCCGCCCGAATTGCCTTCCGTTGCCCCTCCCAGCAGGCCACTCGAGCCCGACCATCCCATACCATCTGATGTCTTTATTGGGCGCGAGGTGGAGTTAGCCTGGCTGTATGAACGGCTGCAATCGCACAGCCATGAGAGCGATACGACGGTTATTCACGGAATACCAGGCATTGGTAAGAGCGCGCTGGTCGAAAAGGCGTTAGAGAGCATTAATCAGGGTCGCTTCAAAGACGCGATCATTCGTATCAAATGCGCTGGCATGAACGATCATGCGCGAGTCGTCCAGTCAGCGCTGGAATCCGTTGATTCCTCCCGAAGCCTCCCCCCTGCGCTCGATCTCGAGGTCCTGCGGCAGATCAGTGAACAACTTTTAACGGACAAGGAGCGACTCATCATTCTCGATGATGTGAGCCCCAGAGTTCACCTGGAGAGTGTCGTGCGCGCATTACGCACGAGCGGGCGCACGACCCACATCCTGATTGTCACGACCTCAACGCCTTCTTTCGATGTCGCCCCCGCTAGAAACCAGCTGGAACTAAAGCCATTTGGCATAACGCGTGGCCAGGAGGGCGTCAAGGACGAGGCGCTGGAAGTGTTCGCCATTTACGCTGGTAAAGAGTCAGCGGAGGACTTCGGTCAGGACAAGGCTTATGCTGCAAGCATCGTGGAAGCGCTGGGTAGGCACACCTTTGCGCTCAAGCTCATGGGCAATTATGTGCGTTTACAGCCCAACATTTTGCGTGGCATCGCCAAGGATGTCAGTAAACTGAAAGAAGGGACAGTGACGCCTGGGGTCGAAGGCGTCCTGGAACGTGTGTTTGTAGCGCTAGCGACTGTCGTAAACAACCTCAAGCCCGAAGCGCGAAACCTGCTCTTCGCTTTCGTCGCGGCGTTTAAGCGAAACCAGGCGGGGCGCCGGGCGGTTCGAGCGTTAGGCGATAGGCTGGGCCTGCGGGACAAAGACGGCGCTATCTACGACCTCCTTCTCAACGAATTAATGGAGAGCGCTGACGATAATGAGATGCCAGAAGGCAGTGACCGGCACCGCCTGGAGATTCATACGTTGCTGCTCGGCTATGTGAATCATGAGCTCGAAAGACCAGAATGGCTAAAACTGGCCGATTCGGCGCGTGATGCGGCAGCGGATTTCTATGCGAGCTACGTCACCCAGTATGATTACCGCGATCCTTCGCGCAGCGCCCAAATCGTTCTGGAACGAGACGCCGACAATATTACCAGATCCCTTGAATGGGCGATCAGGCAGGAACAACACACAAAGATCGTTGCGCTCGCGCAAGGCATGCGCCGCTTCTGGCATGATCGCTGGCGCAATGACATGACAGCGCTGTTCATGCCCAAGGCGCTGAGGTCGGCTACAATACTGGCCGAAATGGCCAGGCAGACGAAGAATACTGATGAGGAGAACGTTCAGCGCGGAAACGCCGCTAATTTCTCGTTTACGCTTGGCCGGATGTACCGGAGAACAGGAAGACTCACCGAAGCTGAGCCGCGATTTAAGCATGATCTGGCTTTCCGCAAGCAGCAGCATCAATACGCGGAGCTAGCGGAGGCATATCATCAACTTGCCCAGTTGGAGCGCTCTCGCGGTCGCATGAAGATGGGGCTGCGCTACTGCCGTAAAGGGTTGGCCGTCGTTCGGCGGCGTCAAGCTAGCCATTACGACCAACAAGAAGAGAGAAAGCTGATCCAGGCAAAAGGGTTTCTCATCGCGCAGAAAGGAAGAATCCAGCGCTCACGGGGATATTTGATAGAAGCGGACAGGCTCTTTGACGAGGCATTCACACTCTTCGTGCGATCAGGAGACCTTTACGAACAGGGCGTCGCGCTCGGTTATCGTGGTCGCATTGCGCGTGTACGCGGTCAGATAGGAGACGCGCTCAAGTACTTCGAACGGAGCAGAGAACTTGCGCAAAGGGTGGGTGACTTGCGTGGACAAGGCGTTGTCGCGACTCAGATTGGCCGTATTGCCAGAATACAAGGTGATATAGAGGGCTCAGAGCGGGCGTTCCGGGAAGGCCTGAGCCTGGCGAGGATAGTTCTGGATCGTCAGGCGGAGGCGGTTAACCTCAATTATCTAGGGCGCATCGCAAGCACACGCGGGAGTTTCAGCGCCGCCCAGATGAACTATAGTGAGGCGGAGGCGTACTTCAGAGAGGCGGAGACGTACTATAACAAAGCCCTCACTATTGCTCGCGAGATTGACGATCAACTCGACATCGGCGTCAATCTGGGATATCTCGGGCGCATCGCATACAAACGCCGCTCCTTGCCAAAGGCCCGCGCATATTTCTCCGATAGCCTGGCGGTTCTTCGCAGAGTCGAGGACCGTCGCGGTCAAGCGATTATTCTCGCCAACATAGCGCGCGTTGATATCGAGTCTCGCCATTTCATTCGCGCGCGCTGGCGGCTCTGGCGGGCTCTGCGCCTTATCCGTAAAGTCGGTGACAGGCGTAGCGAGGGAACCTTTCAGATGTTCCAAGGGAAGTTGGAGTATGCCATGGGCGATATGACTTCCGCACAGACGTATTTCACGGCAGCGCGTGAGCGAGCGCACGAGCTCGGTGACGCTAGTGGTGAAGCCGAGGCGCTTGAGTGGTTGAACAGGCTCTCGAGTGACCACAAATGACAATGTGTGAAGACGACTCATGCGAGTCGCTAGCCAACTACACCTGCAAGATCTGCGCCGCCGCGCTTTGCCTTGAACATGCCTTCCCGCAAGCTGATGAGGATGGGTGGCTGTGTGGCCCGTGTTTTGTCATGCCAAAGTCGCGCCAGGAGTTCTGGGCGGCCAAGTTTGACGCAGAGAGGCGGTCGCTTGAGTCGCCAACGTTCGATGACTATGTGCCGGATTATACAGGAGACGGGCTTGACTACTATGTTGATCCACACGAATTCGATGACGATGAACCTGATATGGAATGTTGGGAGGAAGAGAGCGAGGACCGGGAAGAAAGCGAAGATCTGCTGGATCACCTTGAGGAGGATTTAGATGGCCCAGCAATAAATTCCCGCGCGTTAGCTCTGGCTGAAATAGAGCGGGACTATGAGACTGATAACTGGCAGGCGCAAGAACTCGAACGCGACCTTTACGATGATGATGACGAGTATGAGGAAGACGATGACTACGATGACTACGATGACTACGATGACTACGATGACTACGATGACTACGATGACGGCGAAGATGATGAGGCGGACGGTAACTATTAAAAAAGAATGATGGCGCGCCCCAAGTACGATAACAGAATCAGAGGTTGCGCTTGTATGCTGAGTAGCGTAGGATAGCAGTACCGCGTCAGCGTCCCCACGCTGTAGCGCCACATGCCGAAGGAGCGCTGCCATGAACCCTTTTTTGATCCTTCAGGATGTACAGGCGGCCTACCGGCGCTATGTTGGCACGTTCCAGCGCTTCCGCAATAAGGATATCGACACCTGGGTTGAGGAGCGCATCGGCTCCGGCTCCATCCTCTGGAAAGAGCCCTTCCTGCAGCTTACGCGGCGTTTCGAGCGCGGCGAGACCTTCGCGCAGATGGCGCAGGATACACGCATTGGTCTGCATCCCGACACCTGGCGCTGCTTCACCGTCACGGCGGGTGAGCGCGACGCGCAGCCAATCTGGCCGCACAGCCACCAGGCGGATGCGGTGCGCGCCGTCCTGGGCGAGCACGCGAATGTCATCGTGGCGACTGGCACAGGCTCCGGCAAGAGCTATACCTTTGGTATCCCCATCGTCTCCGAGTGCCTGCGTCTGCGCCAGCAGGGCGTAGACGGTATCAAGGCCGTCATCATCTATCCGATGAACGCGCTAGCCAACAGCCAGTACGACGACTTCGCCCGCCGGCTCCATGGCTCAGGGCTGCGCATCGCGCTCTATACCGGCGACACCGAGTTTGGCGAGGATGACGCGCTGGCCGCCTATGGCGTGGTGACCGGACGCGCCCAGCCCTACGACAGCGAGGTCATCTCCCGGCAGGAGATCCAGGCCCGCCCGCCCGACATCCTGATGACCAACTACCAGATGCTTGAGCTGATTCTCACCCGTTTCGAGGACCGCGTGCTCTTCCCGCCGGAGCATGCCGGGGCGCTACGCTTCCTCGTGCTCGATGAGGTGCATACCTACACCGGCAAGCGCGGCGCGGACGTGGCCTGTCTCATTCGCCGCCTCAAGCAGCACACCGATACCATCGGCAAGCTGCGCTGCATCGGCACCAGCGCCACCGTCGAGAGCCGTTCACTCGAGCAGGCGCACGCGGTCGTCGCCCAGTTCGCCAGTGAATTGTTCGGGGAGTCGTTTTCCCCCGAACATGTCATCGGCGAGCGCTATCTTCCCCCGGTCGGTGAGAGCGACAGCGTGCTGCCACCGGCCATCGCGGTCACCCAGGAGATGCTCGACACCTTTCACGGCGCGGAGGACAGCCTGCTCGACCATGCGACGCCGCTCGTCGAGGCGCTGCTGGGCCGCACGCTGCTGCCCGCTGAACGCACGCGTGAGGGCTTTGGCATCGCGCTCAAGGACCAGGCTACCCTCTACTTCATCGAGCATGAGCTTGGCCTTGCACCCATCGCGCTCTCGGACGCGGTCAAGCGCTACCAGCGGCAGTATCGCCGCGCGCACAGCGAAGACGCCTGCGCACGTGAACTGCTCGCCGCGCTGCTCGTGGGTCAGGTCGCCACCGTTCCCATCCACAGCGCCCAGGAACCGAGGATCGTCCCCAAGCTACACGCCTTCTACAGCCAGGGCCGCACCATCCACGCCTGTCTTTCGCCCGCTGGCCCTCACCCCAATGATCGTGGCGACCTGCTCTGTCCCACATGCGCCAATGCCGGACAGGAACGGCAATCCTTCCCACTCAGCTTCTGTCGTGGCTGTGGCCAGGAGTTCTTCGGTGCCACCATCGGGCCAGCTGGCGCGCTCGCGCCCTGCGATCTCGACGCCGCGCCATTCCAGGATGACGCCGTCTATCTCTACCCAGGCGTCTACAAGCTAGAGGAAGCGCCGATTCCCGAGAGCTGGCTCACACCCAAGACGCATCGCGTCAAGAAAGACTACCAGACGGCAGTCCCGCGCAACACGAGCTATTGCCCAACCCACAACAGGCTCGATTGCGACTGTGGCGAGCCAGGCGCCGTGCCCGTCGCGGTGATTGGCGTGCCCTTCCTGCTCTGCCCCGCCTGTGGCGTCACCTATGATCGCCGCCCACGCGAGTTCAACAAACTCTTCTCGTTCGGTTCCGTTGGCCGCTCCACCGCGACCGACGTTATCGTATCGGAGACGCTGCGCGCTCTGCCCGCCTCGGAGCGCAAGCTTATCGCCTTCTCCGATAACCGCCAGGACACTGCGCTACAGGCGGCGCACCTCAACAATCTGCAGCGCCGCATCCACTTCCGCCGCGGCTTTGTCGCCGCGCTGGAAGACGCGGGATGTGTTACCCCGCGCGACACGTTTGATCCTGACGGCGAGGCGCTGGAGCTTGACGACGTGGGCCACCGCATCTTCGACGCGCTCAGCAAGCGTGACATCATGCCGGCGTATGCCAGAGCGCAGGGCAAATACAGCATTTCCAAAAGCGATGATACACGCTATCAGCGCTATCTCCAGTTTGGCGCGCTGCAAGAGCTGACGAGCGCTGGTCGCCGCAACCATCTGAACCTGGAAGAAGCTGGCGTGCTTCTTGTCGGCTACGATGGCCTTGACCGCTTTGCGGCTGACGCTGAGGCGTGGCGCACAATCCCAGCGCTGGCTGAGACATCACTGAATGCGCGACTCGACTACTTGCAGGGCTTTCTGGATATCATCCGGCGGCGGCGCGCCATCGCCCATCCTGACCTCACGAACTTCGAGACCTTTGATCAGGACGTGCTGGGCAAGCTGAACGCCACCGTCTTCTTTCATCAGGGCGGCTATGGCGCCGTCCAACCCGTTGGCTACTCCGATACCGCCAACAACGACACGCATGAAGCCACAGTCTATCGCTGGGGAGCGGCTGGTGGCGCGCTGGTCGGATGGACGGTGCGCGTGCTGGGCGTCGAGTGGCAGGCGGCCGCGGACATCGTGCGCCAGGTGGCGGCGGCGATGAGCGATCCGGAAGCCGCCTTCCTGGTGGTGGAGCAGCGCAAACGGGTTGGCGCGCTCACCATGCTCAATCCCGAGCGGTTGCGCTTCCAACTGACACAGGCGACACAGCACCAAGCGTGCCCCAAATGCGGACTAGTGCAACATTTCCACGCGCTCACGCTGTGCACCGGCGCGAAGTGCGATCAGCTGCGCCCACAAGCGTTTACGGACAATTACTTCACTACCGAATACACGCGACCGTTCGCGAGCGATGTACGCGTGGAAGCGGAAGAACACAGCGGCCAGGTCAGTGGCGTGGACCGTCGTGGGATCGAGGAGCGGTTCCGCAAGCCGGACGATCCACTCAACGTGCTGGTCTGTACGCCTACCCTTGAGCTCGGTATTGACATCGGGCCACTCACGAGCGTTTACATGCGCAACGTACCGCCTTCACCCTCCAACTATGCCCAGCGGGCCGGACGCACCGGACGCAAAGGGCAGGCGTCGCTCATCAACGTCTTTTGTGGCGTTGGTTCCGCGCGTGGCCCCCACGACCAGTACTTCTACAAGCATCCCGAGAAAATCATCGCCGGAACCATCTCCGCGCCGCGCTTCCTGCTCGATAACCAAATGCTCCTGCGGACACATATCCACTCGCTCGTTCTCGAAACGCTGGGCCAGCAGCAGAAACTGCCGCGCCGACCCGCGGAGATTCTGGACATACACACGTCGGGGCTGCCGCTGTATCATCACCTCGAAGAGGGATACCGCGAAGACATCAAGGCGCGCGGGCAGCAGATTCTGCAAGCGGTGCGCATGGCGTTCGCCCGCGAGCAGGAGCAGTTCCCGTGGTTCACCGACGCCTTCACCCGCAATACGGTCGAGGGCTTTGTTGACCATCTGAGTCAGGCGTTTGACGCCTGGCGCCGCGAGTACGTCCAATTGCGCGCCGAGTACGACGAAATTAGCATGGTGCTCCGCGATGAGGCCTCCGTACCTGAGTTGAAACGTCGCCAGGGGGTCATCGGTGACCGTCTCGCAACGATGCGTGACGGCAAGCGCGACTTCTACCCCTACCGCTATCTCGGCGCACAGGGATTCTTGCCCAACTATGCCTTTCCCCGTCAGGCGACGACGGTCAGCTTCTACGAGATCGAAAACGACATCAGCCGCGAGCAAGCGCTTGCCCTGCGTGAGTATGCGCCCGGCAACTCCATCTACTACCGTGGCGCACGCTTCGAGGTCACGATGGCGCGGCCTCGCACAGAGCAAGGCGCGCCCGCCTTCGACGATTTGCTCATCTGCCCTTCCTGCCAGGCGGCGTACCTGGGCCAGGACGCGAAACTTGCCGCATGCGTCGCCTGTGGCGCCACGCTTACCACAACCCATAGCAACGGTCATGCGCTCGCGCTTCCTGATATGCTAGCGAAGCGCCGCACGAGTATTACCTCCGACGAAGAAGAGCGGCAACGCCTGGGCTATGCCATTACACCGCACTACCAGCAGGGCGCCACAGTGCGACGTTTCACGATGACGACGCCCACTATCCCCGCGGCGGCTACGCATGAAGCGGGCGTTGCGCAGTCGCCAGCCATTGAGCTTGGCTATGAACACAATGGTCGCATCATCATTGTGAACGAGGGCTCCGTTCAATCGGAGCGCAATGATACAGAGCGCGGCTTTGTGCTCTGCACGCGCTGCGGTCGCTGGCTCCACGGTGATGAAAGCGTCACCGACCACGTAGATCCGCGGAGCGGGCGCGGTTGCCGCCATGGCGCCGTCGCGGACGACCTCGCGCATAATGTTGTGCTCTATACGTCGGGCCGTGTCGATGTGCTCACTCTCGATACACCGCTGCCAGAGAACGTGCCAGACGGCCAGGAAGAGATGTTCTACACCACCCTCGCGACTGCCTTGCTGCATGCGGCGGAGATTGCGCTGAATCTGGACGACAGCGAACTCAACGGCTTCATCGCGCCACACCCCACTGAGCGCGGACGCTGGCGCATCATCCTCTACGAGACGGCTGAAGGTGGAACCGGAGCCATAAAGGCGCTCACCAATGCGGAACGGTTCGCGCACATCGCCGCCCGCGCCTGCGAGTTGCTGCACGAAGCTGAAGATGCGGCGGCAGCCGCCAGCGGTGACCCGACCCAGGGGGGATGCGAGCACGCATGCTATGACTGTCTCTGCACCTTCTACAACCAGCAGAAGCACCACCTGCTCGACCGACGTCTCGTTCTGCCGCTGCTGCAGGCGCTGCGCTCTCCTGATCTGGTGATTACCCCTGCGAGCGGAATGGGAGCTTCCAGCGCCGCTGGTCCAAGCCTGGAGGCGCTCCTCTCTAGCTGCCAGACGGAGCTGGAGCGTGATGTGCTGCGCCAGCTCATAGCGCACGGCCTGCCCCTGCCCACCGCCGTCCAGCATGTTTGCTTCGACCAGATGCGCGTGCCCGTCGCATCCGCTGACTTCTACTACGTAGACCAGCGACTCGCTGTCTTGGTGGACGGCCCAGCCCACAATCAGGATTACGTCCACGCTGGCGACGTGAACCGCCGGACACGCCTGAGAGACGCGGGCTACAGCGTGGTTTCCATCCGGTTTGACGCCGTAGGTGAGGGGCTGGCGCAGGTGGCCGAGCGGCTCGGCGTCGCATTCGTCAAAGCGCCAGCGACACCGCCATCAGTGCCGTCCAGGCGCTCGAATGGAGCAGACATGCGTCCATCGACAAGCGGCTGGGAGCCATGGATGTTCGACTCCGCAGCGTCCTGGTTGCACCCCTTGATGCGCTCACTCGCCCACGACGGCGAAGCGGCGCCGGATGATATCGGCCTCGACCTCACTGTTGACGGTCGCGTGGTCGCCACAGTGGAACTGTCGTGGACGAAGCGGCTCATCTGTGTCGCCACCCATGATCACATGCCAACCGATCGCCGCACTGTGCTTGAACGCGCTGGCTGGCGCGTGCTTGTCGCTGATCCACACCATCTCGCGGCGACGGAGGCGGACATACGCGCAGCGCTGGCGCGCGAGTGAATGTTCAAGAAGGAAGGAAACGCTTCATGGCCGCCATCGCCACGACGCACCGGGTAGCGATATCAGATCGCTTCCTTGAGGCGTATGACGCGCTGCCGCAGAAGGTGCGCACACGGGTGCGTGAGCAACTGGAACTGCTGCGCGCCAATCCTGCTCACCCCTCGCTGAATTATGAGACCATCAAGAACGCGGGCGATCCGCGCATGCGCTCGCTCCGCGTCAATGACAACTATCGCATCATTGTGGCCCATCCCAACGGCGCCGGAACCTATCTTCTGGTCTGGGTGGACGCGCACGATAAGGCTTACACTTGGGCCATGCGTCACCGCCTTGACGAGGGTGACACGCGCGAAGGTCTAGCGATTGTCCCGGTCACCCCCGTGAGCGCCGCTCCACACCCTCCAGCAGCGCAGCCTTTCCCACTTCTGCGCCCGAGCTCCCTGAGCGACAGCCTGCTCAAGGAGTGCTCTGACGATCAACTCCTGGCTGTGGGTGTTCCCTCAACCTTACTTGTGGCGCTTCGCCAGTGTGTGAGCGAGAGCGAGCTGCTGGAGACGCTCAGCGCGCTGCGCCAGGAGGTCGCCGAAGCAGTCATGTGCCTGGCGTTAGGCGAGCCGGTCTCTCTCGGCGCGCAGGCTGCCGATGAAGAAGCCGCTGCAATCGAAGCAACAGAAGCGCGAGCGCCGCTCCCACCGGTGAGCGCCATCAGGGAGGAATCGGTGCCAGATCCTTTGGCAGCGGCGCTCGCCCGCCCGGAGAGTGGTCGCCGGTTCGTGGCGATTTCCAGCCTGGAGGAACTGGAGCAGGCGCTCGACTTTCCACTGGAGCGCTGGCGGCTGTTTCTCCACCCCGATCAGCGCGCCGCCGTGCGCCGCCGCTTCAGCGGCCCAGCGTTAGTAAGCGGTGGCGCAGGCACAGGAAAGACCGTCATCGGCCTGCACCGCGCCCACTACCTGGCGCGCGAGGTGTTTACCGCTCCTAATGATCGCGTGCTGTTGACGACCTTTACCCGCAATCTAGCGGTTAACCTGTCCCAGTTGATGGATAGCCTCTGCTCTGATCCGGATGTGCGGGCGCGCATCGAGGTCATGCAT
>JAKAIY010000204.1 GCA_021814145.1 Chloroflexota bacterium | reverse complement strand
GCGGTGCTGGTCGGCGCGCTGGCGGCGATCGTGGCGCGGCGGCGGATATCGGAGCGGGCGAATGCATTCGCGCCTGAAGGGTCCGCAGCCCACAACGCCCGCCTGCGCGGACGTGGAATAGCGCCAGCCCGCCTGCTGGCCATCACCCTCGCGGCGGCGCTGGTCTATGCTACCTCGGCTTTCTGGCTGGCGCCATTCGTCGGGCTATCTGGCGGGGCGCATGGCGGCTCGGGTGAGGTGCGGCTGCTGGTCTGGCGGGCGGCGGAGGCGATGGCGCGTGACCATCCGCTCCTCGGCGTCGGCCCGGACCAGTTTCTCTACTCCTATGATCCGCGCTATACGGCCCATCCCTACCTGATCGCGACGCTCGACGGGCGCCCAACCGCCGCGGCCCGCGAGCCGAATCTCTCACACCCGCACAATCTGGGGCTGGAGCTCTGGCTGAGCGCCGGGCTGGCGGGACTGGTGGGGTATATGCTGGCGCTGGTGGCGGCAGTGGGGCGAAGTCTCACCCCTTGCCCCCGCAGTCCACAGAAAGCGGGGCAGCAAGGCGCGCGGGCGCATGGCTGGCGGGCGATTCTCTGGCTGGGCGGCCTGGAGCGTGGGTGGCGTGGCGCGGCGGTGGCGGGCGTGATGGGCGCGCTGGCGGCAGGACTGGCGCATGGGCTGGTGGACAGCGCGTATTTCCAGCCCGACTTCGCGCTGGCCTTCTGGTGGGGCGTGGCGGCGCTGATCGCGTTGGGACGCGCGCCCAATCCCCGCCCGGAAGCGCCACCAACTAGCGCACGCTCTTGATTGGCAGGACGCAAATCGCGGCCAGCAATACCGCGCCCGCCGCCATGAAGAACAGCGGCTCAAAGCTGCCAAAGGTGGCGATCACCAGACCGCCGGTGAGCGGAGCGAGGGCGTTGGGCAGGGCGTTGGCGATGTTGAAGACACCCATGTCCTTGCCGCGGTCTCTGGCGGAGGGCAGCACCTCGGTCATCAGCGCCAGGTCCACCGCCAGATACGCGCCGAAGCCCAGGCCGACGATCACCGCCGCGATCAGCGTCGTCGTCCATGAAGTGAAGAACGCCAGGATGACCAGCGCGACACAGATCAGCGCCGCCGAGCCCGTGACAAAGACCTTGCGGCGACGGAAGCGGTCGGAAAGATAGCCGCCGAGAACGCTGGAGACGAGGATCATGGCGACGGCGATGATCTGCGCGATGGCGGCGCTCCCCGACGGGTCTTTGACGCCCACGGCGTTTTTCAGGTAGAGAAACAGGAACGAGCCGAGCGTCGAGGACCAGCCGAAGTTGACCAGGAAGCGCACCAGCCATGCCCAGCCAAAATCGGGATTCGCGCGGGGACTGATCCAGAAGCCCCGTAGGAACGCGCCCAGCCGGAAGGGCGGCACGGCCTCGCGCGGCAGCGGCGTGTCACGCAGGACCAGCGTGAACAGGACGCTGACGATGACAAACGAGCCAGCGAGGATGTAGTAGCCGGTCTTGACATCCCTGACCGCGATGCCAATCACGACCGCGCCGAGCACAATCGCCACTGGCAGCGCCAGCCCGACGAACGCCGAAATCAGCCCGCGCTGCGCATCCGGCGCCTTGTCGGGGACAACGGCGGTTAGCGCCGCCAGCGCGCCATTGACCACGAGTTGGTAGAGGCCATAGCCGATGAAGAGCATCGCGAGGGTGGTGGCGTTGCCCAGCAGCGCCAGCGCGCCCGCCGACAGCACGGCGCAACCGGCCAGCCAGGGCGCGCGCCGTCCCCAGCGCGAAGTCGTGCGGTCGGAGAGCGCGCCGCCAATGATGTTGGAGAAAATCGAGAGGAAGGCCCCCAGCGCCAGCACCAGCCCGTCATACAGCCCCTGACGCCCGGGATCGGAATCGAAGGCGGTGATCTGGCTGGGCAGCAGATAGATGATGACTGGCTGCATGCTGAACCACAGCGCGATGTTCGCCAGGCACAGCATCAGGATAAAGCCGAAGCCCAGCCGCTTTGTCGGCGCCCGCAGCGCCTCATACTGGCTCTCGCCCTCCACCCCCGCCAGCGACGCCGCCGTGGCGTCCGGAGGCGTCAACGGAGTATCCGCCATGACCCGCCTGCCTTCCCACCAGCATCCAGCCCGCCATCGGACCAGATGTCGCGCGCAGCATACCCAGCGCCATGCGGGCTGTCAAGCGGCGGCAGCGTGGCAGTGCGACGTCAGGGTCATTGACCAGAAGCGAGCGGGACGGTTGAAACCGCGCCTGAAGGGCCTGGCGGCCCACAACGTCCGCCTCCTCGGACACGCGCTCGGCAGGCCGTGGTGGACCCGCGACGGCGGCTCTTGTGGTGGCGGGAGCCGCCTTCAGGCGCGAATTTATTCACCCGCTATCTCGCCCGCTATCATTCGCTCGCTACCCACCCATCACCAGAGCAGCGCATCGCGTAGGGCGGCGTAGTCATTGGGCAACGGAGTGACGTGGGGCGGACGGTCGAGAATGGCGCGCAGGCGGTCGGGGAGCGGGATGGGGCGGCCAAGCGCCCGCTCACAGATGTCTGGAAACTTGGCGGGATGAGCGGTGGAGAGGATGACGCCCGTGTGTGGCGCTGGATGCGCCGCGCGGTAGCGAGCGAGCGCGGCGTAGCCGACGGCGGTATGCGGGTCGGCGGTGTAGCCGTAGCGGCGGTCGAGCGCGCGCATGGCCTCCAGTGTCTCGTCGTCGCTGATCGTGTAGCCAGCGACATCGCGGGCCAGCGCCGCGCGGTCATGTCCGTAGAGCGCGAGGATACGGGCGAGGTTGCTGGGGTCGCCCACGTCCATCGCGCTGGAGAGGGTGCGCAGCGAGGGACGCGGCGCTGGCTCCTGCCCGACGAGGTAGCCGGTGAGACCGCCGTTGGCATTGGCGGCGGCGATGAAGCGCGCGGCGGGCAAACCCATGCGTTTCGCGATCAGCCCGGCGGTGAGGTCGCCGAGGTTGCCGCTGGGGACCGAAAAGACCAGCGGGCGCGCGCGGTCATCGAGTTGCGTCCAGGCCCAGGCGTAGTAGAACGTCTGGGGCAGCAGGCGGGTGATGTTGATCGAGTTGGCGGAGGTCAGCGTCAGCCGCTGGCGCAGGTCAGGATCGCGGAACGCCTCCTTCACCAACCGCTGGCAGTCATCGAACGAGCCATCCACCGCCAGGGCCGTAACGCTGGGGCCGCCTGTCGTCAACTGGCGCTCCTGGAGCGGGCTGACGCGGCCCCTGGGATAGAGCAGGACGACACGCGCGCCGGGGACCTCGCCAAAGCCGCTGGCGACGGCGCCGCCAGTGTCGCCGGAGGTGGCCACCAGCACCGTCAGCGGGGGCCGCTCGCCGCGCTGGAGCCAGGCGAAGACACGGGCCATGAAGCGCGCCCCCACGTCCTTAAAGGCCAGCGTCGGACCGTGGAACAGCTCCAGCGCGCGTGTCTCGCCGTCCAGCGTGACCAGCGGGATGGGGAAGTTGAGCGCGTCCGTCACGATCGCGCGCAAGTCGGCGTCAGGAATATCGCCAGCGAGCAGCGCGTGGGCGAGGGTGAAGGCGACATCTCGCAGCGAGGCGGACGGGAAGCCGTTCCAGACCTCCGGCGGCAGGCAGGGGATGGAATCAGGCATGTAGAGGCCACCATCGCTGGCCAGGCCAGAGAGCGCGGCCTCGCGAAATGGGACGGGCGCGCCACCGTTGACGCTGAAATAGCGCATGCTCAGGCTACTCCTTCACCGCCGCCGCGTGAACGGGGCGCGCTTCGAGGACGCGCGCGCCCTCGCGATTGATGGGGGAGACATAGATCGTGGCGCTCAGGCCCGCGCGCCCGAAAGCGGCGGCCATCGCCTGCCCGGCGGCCCCGGCGGCGGCGCGCGAGGTAGTCAGCGCGAACATCGAAGGCGCGGCGCCAGAGACGCCACAGCCCAGCGCCCCGGCGTCCAGCGCGGCCCGGCGCACCTCCGCGTAGCCGGGAATCAGCGGCGCGCGGGCTGGCTCGACGATCACGTCACGCAGCGAGCGGGCTATCAGCGCCTCGTCATCCAGGAAGAGGCCGGCGACGAGTCCGGCGGCGTTGCCCCACTGTGTCACCGCCTGGCGCAGCGGGACCATCTCCGGCAGGGCGGCGCGCGCGTCGCGCGTGCGCACGACCAGATCGGGGTGCGCTAGCGCCACCCACAGGCGGGCGGGCGCGGGCAGCGGGATGACATCCAGCGGGTCATAGCCACGGATGAGGACAAAACCACCCAGCAATGCGGGAGCGACGTTATCGGCGTGGGCGGATTCGCCGCCGCACGAGACGCGCTCACCCGCCAGCGCGAAAGGCAGCAGTTCGCGGCGGCTCAGCGGCTCGCCGAGCAGCGCGTTGACGGCGACGACCGCCGCGACGGCGCTGGCGGCGCTGGAGCCCAGCCCGCTGCCCAGCGGCATGCGCTTGTGGATCTCCAGCGCGACGCCGTGGCAGGCGCCGAGGCTGTCCAGCAGGGCGCGCGCGGCGGCCCCAGCGGTGTTGGCGCCGCTCGCGCGCGGCAGCTTGCCGCCATCGCCCGTGATGCTCGCGATACTGACGCCGGGTGTCTCATGCCAGCGCGCGACAACCTCATCGCCGGGCTCCTCGACAGCCAGGCCGAAGATGTCGAAGCCGCTGATGACATTGGCGACGGTCGCCGGAGCGAAG
>JAKAIY010000063.1 GCA_021814145.1 Chloroflexota bacterium | reverse complement strand
CTGAGACAGGATGGATTGCCCGTGCGTGTACTGGTTGTAGACGATGACGCCGGCATTCGCGACACCTTGCGCTCGCTCCTGGAAGATGAGGGCTACGAGGTCAGCGACGCCGCCGATGGCGATGAAGCCCTGCGCGCCGTGCTGGCCAGCGCGGAGCCGCTGGTGGTCCTGCTCGACCTGCTGATGCCCACCATGTCCGGTGAGGAGATGCTGGACGCCACGCTGGCCCACGCCGATGGCCAGCAGCCGCCCGCGGGAGTGGCGTTCATCATCATCACCGCCAATGAGCGACTGCTCACACCACACCTGCGGACGCTGATGCAGGCGCACACCATTCCAGTGGAGCGCAAGCCCTTCAACATGGACCAGTTGCTGGCGCGGGTCGCGGAGGCCGCTACCCGCGCGCGCAACCTCGTCGCTGGCTGAGCGCGCCGCGCTCATTCATGCCATCTAGGGCTCCAGGCGGCTGATGTCGCGCGGAAAGAGTGTCACCAGCTTGACGCTGGGCGCGCCGGTAAGCTGCGCGAGCAGCCGCTCCAGCCCGATGGCGAAGCCCCCCTCCGGCGGCATACCGTAGCGGAATGCCTCCAGATACCACGTGAACGGCTCCAGCGGCAAGCCGCGCGCTCCGAGCGCCGCCACATAGTCCTCATAGCGATGCAGCCGCTGCCCGCCCGACACCAGCTCGGCCCCCCGGAAGAGCAGGTCGAAGGAGTTCGAGTACTCGGGCCGCTGGGGATCAGGGTGCGTGTAGAATGGGCGCTTGCGCATCGGATAGCCCGTGACGTACAGGAAGTCGCTGCCATGCTCGGCGCGCGCCCATTCGCCCAGCCAGCGCTCGTCCCGTGGCGAGAGGTCTGGCTCGCCGCGCGTGTCTACCCCATGCAGCCGCAGAATCAGCTCCTGCGCTTCGCTGAAGTGGATGTGCGGAATGATCGCCGGGACCACCGGCATATCCACGCCCAACAGCGCCAGCTCCGCGCCGCGCTCCGCCGCGATGCGCGCCAGTATGCCAGTGAGCGTGTCACGCAGCAGCGCCATCACGGTGAAGTGGTCCTCGATGAAGCCGAGCTCGACATCCAGGCTGACATACTCGTTGAGGTGGCGCGCGGTGTCGTGCGGCTCGGCGCGGAAGACCGGCCCAACCTCGAAGACACGCTCGAAGACGCCGACCATCACCTGCTTGTAGAGCTGCGGGCTTTGCGCCAGGAACGCCTCGCGCCCGAAGTAGTCAATGCGGAAGACGTTGGCGCCGCTCTCGGTGGCCGCCGCGACGATCTTGGGCGTCTGGATCTCGGTGAAGCCGCGCGCCGTCAGCGTCTCGCGGAAGCCCGCCATCGCGCTGGCGGCCAGCGCGAACGCCGCCCGGCGCCGTGGATGCCGGTTGGTCACTGGCGCGTAATCGAGCAGCGCGCTCTGCCCGGCCCTCAGCTCACGCTTGCTCAGCGTCAGGGGCGGCGTCTCACGGACGGGCGTGATGACGCTCACGCTGATGTCGCGCAGCTCCACGCCGCCCGGCGCCTGCGGAGCGGCCGTCGCCACGCCGCTGATCGCGACGACGCTCTCCAGTCCCGCGCCCGCTTCCTCCAGCGGCGCCAGCTCCTCCGCCGAGGTCGCCACCGCCTGCGCCTCGCCCCAGCCGTCGCGCACGATCAGAAACGTGATCGCGCCCAGCCGCCGCACGCCACGCAGCCAGCCGCACAGCAGCGCCCGCTGTCCCGCGTGCGACGCCAGCTCTGCTGTGCGCACACGCTCGGGCGTCGCGAGCGCCATCGCGCCCGCTCTGGATTTTCTTGTCGCCATGCTGATTCTCCCATTTTCGCGCCGCTCATGGTTGGCGCCCATCTGGCCTGCCAGGCGTAGCCCGCGACGCATGTCGCCGCCAGCATGGATAGGAGCGCGCCCCGGCAGGCCTGGTCGGGAGTCGGTCAGGCGCGCTCCCAGCGGTTAGCGTCGCCAGCGCGCGGCGGCGTGGTGAAGCGTTCGTCCATGCTCGCGACCTCCTGGGAACACAGCGCCGTCAATCTCATGGCGCAAGACAACACAAAGGCCCCCGTCCAGCATGTGGACGGGGGCCAAACAAGCCTGCCCGTGGGGCCACCACGATTCGCCCACCCAGCGCGCCGGGCGGGCCTCAGCCGGCTTCTCCATCGTGATCGCGCGAGAAGCCGCCGCGCGCTAACGGGCGCGACCCGTGGCCAGCTACCACGCCAGCGGACACGCCGCCAGCGGTTCACCGCCAGGCTGGGGAGGGGTTGCGCGTGGAGCGTGGGACGGCGGCGCTCGCAGCGGGCGCGCCACTCTCTGGGCGTCCCGAGTCCGCTCCCGGCCTGTCCTCCCTCATCGCCTGTGGGATGTCTCTCTGCTCGCAGCCTACCACGCCCACGCGGCAAGCGTCAACGCGACGGAATCCTCAGTTGGGCCGTTCAGCGGGGGAGGAGTGAAGTGGAAGGGGACCGGAGCGAGGAGGTTTGAGGAGCGGCGTGTTTACCGCACGGCATAACGCATTACGCAATGCGTTAAAAACCCAGCGCTCGGGCCTGAGATACGACACACTTTTCATCGTGAACGCCGCTGTAGCCGTACGCCCCGCCGCGTTTGAGCGAGCAGTGTGGGCATGATTCGATCATGGTGACGGCGTCGCGACACATACGCGCCTCAGCCATCCTCAGCACGATCGGGCGCATCGCCGCATTCTCGGCCTCCAATTGCCGCACGCGCAGGCGGAGTTCTTCGATGGTCATCTCAGCGGGAATGATCGCCTCGCTGGACGCTGTTTCAGATTGCATGACGGATCATCCTTTCCGCCCGCGCCGCATGCTTGTCGCATACTCGCGGAACGTTCCCTCCCGTAGCCAGTAGCCACGCGCCAGTGTCTGGCGCGGCCATCTGGAGCGTCCCAATCAGGCGCCACCCAGAAAAGCGAGAGGAGCAGGAAGCCAGCCGGCCTGTTTGGGAGCTATCCGATCACCCCGCCGCGCGAGGGCGTCCGATGTGATTGGCGTCTGGCTCAAAAAGTGAGGGGTGTTATCCTGGAGATTTCTCAAGGAAGCCGCAAATAGTTGTAGCGTGGGAAGTATAGCACATAGGAAACCCGGGCATGCGGAGGCGCGCATGCCCGGGAACGGGAATAAGACCGCGGGCCGTGTGAGGCCGCGGGCGCGCTCACCCGCCCACGATCTCGCGCAGCGCGGCCACAATGTGGTCTACCTCACCGGCGGTGTTGTAGTGCGCCAGGCCGATGCGCAGCGCGCCGCCATGCTCTTCCAGCCCCAGCCGCTCCATAAGGGTGAGGGCGTAGTAGTTGCCGTCCCAGGCGAAGACGCCGCGCGCGGAGAGTCCCTCCGCCAGGGCGCGTGGCGTATGCCCGGCGATGGTCAGCGCCACCGTTGGCACGCGCCGCGCCATCTGGGCCGCGTCCATCTCGTCTGTCAGGCCGTAGAGCGTCACGCCAGGCAAGGTCTTCAGCCCCGCCAGCAGGCGCTCCACCAGCCCGCGCTCATACGCCTGGATCGCCGCCATCGCCGCGTGCAGCGCCAGCCGCCGCCCCTCCATGCCGGGGAACAGCGCCCGCGCCGCCTCCACGGAAGGGCGCCCCAGCGCCGCCAGATATTCCAGCGCCGCCAGCGTCCCCGCCTGCAACTCGTGCGCCTGCGTGCCCGTCTCCCAGCGGTCGGGCGCGTCGTCGCTGGCGGGGCGCACCTTGTAGGGCGTCAGCCGCTCCAGATGCTCCAGCTTGCCCCAGACGATCCCCTGATGCGGGCCGAAGAACTTATACGCCGAGCACGCGAGGAAGTCACAACCCAGCGCCTGCGCGTCAATCGGCGCGTGCGGCGCGTACTGCACCGCGTCCACCCAGACCAGCGCGCCAGCCTCACGCGCCCACGCGATGATCGTCGCCACGTCGTTGATCGTCCCGACCGCGTTTGAGGCGTAGCCTATCGCTACGACCTTCGTCTTTGGCGTGATCTTCGCCCGCGCGTCCGCCATGTCCAGCGTGCAGGTCGCCAGATTCACGTCCACCATGCGCAGCGTCAGTCCGCGATCTTCGGCCATCATCCGCCACGGCGAGACATTCGCGTCGTGGTCGAGCGCCGTCACCACCACCTCATCGCCTGGCTGGAGCGTCCGTCCGATGGCCCGGCTGAAGGCGAAGGTGAGCGTTGTCATGTTGGGGCCAAAGACAATCTCGCGCGGATCGGCGGCGTTGAGGAAATCGGCCACCGCCGCGTGCGCTTCCGCCAGCGTGGCGTCAGTCCGCTGGCTGGTCAGGAACGCGCCGTGCGTGTTGGCGTTGCTTGCGCGATAGTATGCGCTCACCGCGTCAATGACCGCCTGCGGGACCTGCGTGCCGCCGGGGTTGTCGGCGTAGATGGCGGGCCGCCCGTTGACCTCCAGCGCCAGCGAGGGAAACGACGCGCGGATAGCCGCCAGATCGAGCGGCGCAAGCTGTGGAACAGCGTTCGTGGTCACGGAAGCCTCCTGAAATGCGAATGGACAGGCGGCGCGCAACGCGCAGGCGCGGACGCCAGTATGCTCGCAGTATACAAGCCCGGCGCTATGAGCCGTGGGGCCTGGAGGAAGAGAGGCGGAATTTCCGCCTACCCTATCCGGCCACTTCGCACTGGTCGCTGACGGCCGCCTCATCCAGTCCACTCGCGGTGAGGAAAGGCACCACGACCGACGCGACCGCGCCGGGGTCGCTCTCTGGCGCGCCGTGATTGATCGGGAGAAAGACATCGTGCGGCCCCGCGCGAGCGGGCCTCACGCACATCAGGTCGCGCAGCCCCCACACGAACAGCTCTGGTATCCGCATGGTGGTCGCGGACAGGTAGGGCGCGCAGCCGTCGCCGGGCGTTTCGAGGAGGATACGCTTGAGATGGGCGACTGGCTGGCGCGCGATCTCCTGTGTCCATATCACGGCGCCGGGAGACCCGCGAAAATTGAAGCCCAGCGCCTGGACCAGCGCCCACAGACGCCAACCGGTTATAAGCCAGGCCAGTGAGTGGTCGTTGTGCGCGTCTATCCAGCGGGCGGCCTTCAGGACCATGCGCCAGCGCCCGCCAATGTGGATCGGGCAGACGAACGCCGCCCGCTCGACACACTCGGGATATTTCCGCAAATAGGCCTCACTCACCAGTGTCCCGACCGAGTAGGAGAGCAGCGACCATCGCGTAACGCCCAGCGCTTCCCGCAGCTTCTCCAGCGATTCAGCGCACGCCTCATAATAGGGCTCCGCGGGCATCTCGGACGCGCTGGCGCCCAGGCCGGGCAGCTCGACGAGGATTGTCTGAAAGTGTCGGGCGAGCAAAGGGGTGAGCCGCTTCCAGACGGAGTGCGTCACGCCCCAGCCATGTATCAGAAGCAACGGGCGTCCGCGCCCTTGAATACGATAGGACAGCATAGTCTCGTCACAGCCCTCATACGCTCTTGTTGGAGGATGACTTATCCACCGGGCGCCCGGCTGCCCGATTTTTGGAGGCGCGCGTAGAGTGTATGTATGGTATTCTTTGCCTCAGCGCTCGTGATTGTACCAGATTACCCGCGCGCCGGATAGGACGCGGGGAGGCCGCTTCTCTACCCAAAATTTAAGGCGTCTGGCATACCGGGCCAGCGAGCGGTGGCGAAAGCCACGAACCCAGGCCCTGCGCATGATTCCCCGCATCCCTATCCCGACCCGTGAAGACGGCGCGCCCCGGCTTGCGCGCGGAAACCGGGCATGCGCTCTGGCGCGCTGGTCCCACGCCTGTCCGGTTGAATCGTTGAAGTACATGAGAGAGTGATCTGCTCCCCGGCCTTGCCTGTACCGGGAGTGCGGATGATATGAGAAAAGGCTGCATGCTCGGCCAGAAAAATATTCTGATCCTGACTTCGGAAACTGGTGGAGGCCATATCAGCCTCGCCGAAGCGTTGCGTGACCTGCTCACCGACGCGGCGGAGGCGTCTGTGTCCGGCGCGAGAGCGCTGGCGATTACCATCACCGATCCGCAGCCGCGCGCGATTCACCTCCACTACCGCCTGGTCAGCCGCCACGCGCTCGGGTTGTGGGCGGCGGAATACCGCATGTTCGATACGCCGCTCCGGGCGCGGCTCGCGCAACGAGCCTTCGCGCCGCTTGCGCGCCGCCAGCTTTATGCCCTGCTCGGCGCCGTGCGGCCTGACCTGATTATCTCCACGTATCCCTTTTTCTCGTATGCGCTGATCGAGACACTGCGGCGTCATGGCATCAGCGCCCCGCTCGCGCTGCTCCTCTCCGACGCGAGCCGCGTCCATTCCACCTGGCTGGCGGAGCGACGTGTCGCGGCGGCCCTGGCGCCAACCCACGAGACATACCAGCAAGCCCTGGCGGCGGGTTTCTCCCCCAATCAGCTCCATCTTTCCGGCTGGCCAGTGCGCCAGCAATTTTTATGCGCCGCGCAAATGTCCCAGGCGGAGCGCGCCGGAATCCTGACGGCGCTCAATCTCGACCCCAACCGCTTTACTGTGTTCCTGCAGGGCGGCGGTGAAGGCGCGGCGTATGTCGAGCGCGCCATCGAAAGCGTGCGGCGCGCGCGCGGCGCGTCCGGCGGCGCGCAGGTCATTCTGGCGGCGGGCTCCAATCAGGGCCTGCTCGCGCGCTACGGCGGGACACGCCATCTCGCCGCGCTGCCCTTCACCCCGAATATCGCGCCGTTCATGGCCGCCGCTGATGTCATCATGGGAAAGGCCGGGCCAAATACCCTCCTCGAGGCGGTCATGCTCGGCAAGCCCTTTATCGCCACGACGTATATCCCCGGTCAGGAACACACGAACCTGGCGTTTATCCAGAAGTATGGCCTCGGCTGGGTGGCGCTGACCGCGGAGCGGCTCCACGCGCTGCTGGAGCGCCTCATGAGCGGCGATGGCGCGCTGTCCGTGATGTCCGCCACGGTGAGCGCGTACCGTCAGTGGAACCTGGACGCGACCGCGCGCATCGCGCCGGTACTGGACGCGCTCCTGACGCCCTCGGCGTCTTCCCGGGCGCTATGAGGAACTGATTTCATGTTGAATCTGGCTCTCAAAGCGCTGGCCCTGAGCGCGGGAACGCTCAGGCGCGCGCGCCAGGCGCCATCACGCTCACGCGCGGGAGGCGCCCGCGGGTCTTCCTCCCGCGCTGGTGGCCGGGGGCAAATTCATCGCATACTATACTCTGGCGATCCCGGCGCCCGCGCTGGCGAGCGCCATCGCGACGCGCGCTCGCGAGAGCGCGGCGCCGGGAACAGTAGAAACAGTGGAAGGCGCCAACCGCGCCAAACCCGTGGGCGCATTCGCACAGATGTGAACGCCGGCCTCTCGCTGCCTGGCGTCTGCTCTGGCGCTTCCTCACAAACAGGCGCAACGCGGTAGTTTTAAGAGCGAGAAGGGCGACGTGACGATATGCGTATTCTGCTGATCACCGATCTCTATCCACCGATGATCGGCGGTGTTCCAACGACGACCCACGAGCTGGCGCTCGACCTCGCGAAACGCGGACACCAGGTCTGGGTGATCGCGCCAAGCGAGCGGGCGCGCACTGTCCGGGAGAGCGCGCGAAACCTGCGCGTTCACCGCTTCGCGTCGTTTGAGTGGCCGTCCTATGAGGGGCTGCGCATCGCCTTTCTGCCGGTAGCGTCTGTCTCCGCGCTGATCCGCCAGATACGGCCGGATATCATCCATGTGCATTCACTGCTCATGCTCGGACAGATCGGGCGTATGCTGGGCAAGTCGCTGGGCATTCCGGTAATCGGGACTAATCACTATCTGCCGATCAACCTCAGCGCCACGCTGAGCGCCAGCGCGTTCTCGAAGCCATTCAACGCGCTGACCTATCGCTATATCGTGTCGTTTTTCAACGGCTGCGACATGGTCACCTCTCCCACCGCGACCGCGGTCTCCTTGCTCAGGTCGCAGGGCTTGCGGGTTCCGGCGCGGGCCATCTCGAATGGCGTCAGGGTGACCAAGTTCGCTGACGCGCAGCCGGACGCCGCGCTCTTGCGGGCGTTGCGCATTCCCGCGGACACCCCCATCCTGCTTCACGCCAACCGGCTGAGCAAGGAGAAGCGCGTAGACGTTGTGCTTGAGGCCATGCGGCATATCACCCACCCCGCGCACCTCATTATCGTTGGCTCCGGTCCCGAGCGGCAGCGGCTAGCGCGCCAGGCGCGGGAGCTGGGCCTGGAAGACCGTGTGACATTTAGCGGGTGGATTGGAGACGATACCCTGGCGAAGCTCTACATGGCGAGCAGCGTCTTTATGATCGCGTCGGAGGGCGAGCTGCAAAGTATCGCAACGATGGACGCGATGCTCGCCGGCTTGCCGGTGATCGCCGCTAACGCGGTGGCGTTGCCGGAACTGGTGCAGAACGGGCGCAGCGGAACGCTCTTCCCGCCAGGCGATAGCGTCGCCTGCGCGGCGGCGGTCAACCGTCTGCTCGCTGATAAGCGGTTGCGTGAGCGGATGGGCGCCGCGGGCAGGCAGCTCATCCTCGCGCACGACCGGGAGCTGATCCTCGATCAGTGGGAAGAGGTCTATCAGGAAGCGCGCGGGCTCGCGCTCCGGAAAGGCGCCTCGCTCTACCACGCCCGCGCGGCGCTCGCCCGGCGGGGAGAATGACGCCCGCCTGTACGCTACCCCCATTCCGCGTCCCCCGCTCCTAGCGATTCCAACCGGGCTATTGGCGCTCCGCGAAGGGCTTGAGCCCGCGCGGCGTGTCAAGCCGTCTTATGCGCCAGCCCTTCAGGGCCGCAACGGCTCAACGCGGACAGGCGCGGCCCGCTCCTGAGCGCCTCCTGGCCGCTTCGCTTGCGCCGGGATGGGGCGTTCCCCTGCCTGAACGCGCGGCCCCCGTGAGCATCGCCCGCGATTTCGTGACGTGGATGGGAGCGCGCGCGACGATAGTTTCCGTTAGGAGTATCTGTGGAGCGAAAGGAGTCCGCCCCATGCGCGCGCAACCTGAGCGAGAGGCGAAGCGGCGAGCGCACGGCGTCAACGGGGGCCTGATCGTGGGTGGGGGCCTCTGGCGCTGGCTGGTCGTCGCGTTGTTGATGGTACATGGCCTGATCCACATGATGGGCTTCTCCGCCGCCTGGCGGCTGGGCGGGAGCGGCGGTGTGGCGAGCGTTCCAACATTCCCGGCGGGGCTGACGGCTGGATCGCCCATCGTTCTGGCCCTTGGCGTGCTGTGGCTGGTTTCGATGGCCGCGTTTCTCTTCGCCGCCGCGGGCCTCGCCCTGCATATGGCCTGGTGGAAAGGCGTGGCCGCGGGCGCGGCGGCGCTGTCGCTGGTTCTATGCGTCGCCTGGTGGAATGACGCCGTCGCGGGCGTCATCATCAATGCCGCGATCCTGGCCGGGCTGGCCATCCAGGCCTGGGCCACACGCGCGCGACAGCCGAAAGGAAGCCCAAAATGACCATACTTGTCGCCTACGCCAGCAAGCATGGCGCGACACGCGGCATAGCCGAGCGCATCGCGGAGCGGCTGCAGGCGCTGGGGCATGAAGCGGAGGCGCTGCCGGTAGACGCGGTGAGCGACCCCAAGACCTACGAAGCCGTCGTGCTGGGCAGCGCCATTTACTATGGCTCGTGGATGCGGGAAGCGACCGAGTTCCTTCTGCGCCACCAGACGCCGCTGTCAGCGCGCCCGGTGTGGCTGTTCAGCAGCGGCCCGCTTGGTGTGGAAACCCGGGGTGGCGAGGAGCAGCCCAGAGAGCTGGCCGAGTTCCGCGACGCCGTTCACCCGCGCGGCTATCAGCTGTTCTTTGGCGCGCTCGATCACGAGAAGCTGTCGTTTCCGGAGCGGATGGTGATTCGAGCGGTGCGCGCGCCAGAGGGTGATTACCGCGACTGGCCCGCCATTGACGCCTGGGCGGAGCGCATCGCTAGCGAGCTAGAGCCCCACGGCTACGAGGCGGCGCCCCCGCCAGGCCCAGAGATCACGCCGCCGGGCGTCTGAGGTGTGGACTTCGCCCTCTGGGCCGACGCCTGGGTGCATGAGCGCACCGCGATCACGCCGCCGGGCGTCTGAGGTGTGGACTTCGCCCCCGGCGCCTCTCAGTGATAGCGTCGGGGAATGCGCTTCTTCCAGGCGGTGGGCAGGATCACGTCTATCGCGTCGTCTACCGTGACGATGCCCAGCATCTTGCCCGCATGGTCCACAACGGGCAGGGCGACAAGGTCTTCGTCGGCGATCAGCCGCGCCGCTTCGCGCTCGTCGTCCAGCGGGTTGGCGACGCAGGCGGGTGGACGCATCACCTCAGTAATGGGCGCCTCTGGACTGGCCAGCAGCAGGTCGCGCAGACTGACCACACCGACCAGCCGGCCCTCGGTCCAGAGCGTGAAGGGGCGCGTCCCGGCCTGAGCGATCTGGGTGGAGGCGCCATTTCGCGCCGCGGGCGGGCGGCTGGGTATGCGGCGGCGGACTTCGGGAGCGCGGCGTGGTGGCTCATCCTCAACCACCACGTAAATCTCCGGCAGCGCGTCGGGCAGGGGATCATCCTTGCCTTCAGCGGCCGCGCGGGCCTGCGCGCGCAGCGCGTCCACCAGCGCCCCAGCGGTTACCCAGTCAGGGACGGCGATATATTCCGTCGTCATGATGCCGCCCGCGCTATCTTCGGGGTAGCCGAGCAGCTCGGCCACGTCGGCGGCCTCCTCGCGGTTCATGCGACCCAGGATGTCGGCGGCTCTCTCGGTGGTGATGTTCTGCAAGGCGTCGGCGGCCTCATCCGGCTCCATCTCCTGCAGCACATCGGCGGCGCGCTCCGGATCCATCTCGCGCAGCAATTGTCCTTGCCGCTCGTCCTCCAGCTCCTCCAGCGTATCCGCCGCCCGCGCCTCGTCCAGATCATTGAGCAGCGCGACGCCCTGCCTCGGCGTCAGTTGCTCCACGACGCGCGCGATGTCGGACGGCTGCATCATATCCAGCCGCTCGCGCGGGACGCGCAGCCGCACCTCGCCAAGCTCGCCGCCATCGCTGATTGGCGCGATCTGCGCCCAGTCAATCAGCCCTGGGCGCGTGGGACTCTCACGCTGGACAAACTGCGAGACGCGCTCGCCCAGGCGCGCGCCGACCAGCCGCCGCAGCATCGCGCCTGGCCCCACATCCACACCCGTCAGGCGGTAGGTATCGCCGACGGGCTGGATGTTGAGGTCGTTGATGCGGATGACGCGCCGCCCCTCTACATCCACCACCTGATGATCGAGCAGCGACTCCTCCAGCACAATCTCGCCTTCGCGGCGCTCGAAGTGGCGCATGTTCAGCTCGGTCGTCTTGAGCGTCACGCCATCATTGGACATGCGCGCCACCTGGTCCCACGGGATAAAGACCGGGCGCGAGCCGCGCGGCCCCTTGACCTTCGCCACCAGGCCAATCACTGGCGGATAGACGTCAGGGCTGCCGGGCGGAGCGTCAGTGGCGCGCGCGACGAGATCTTGCAGCGTGGCGACCTCGTCACCAGTAGAGACATAGATTGGCTTGCGCAACAGTTCTGTCAGAGCGGGCATGGGACAGCCTCACTTTCAGCCTCGCGGGCCTCAACCACCCCTTCCTCCGCGAGGAGAGGCGGGGAAAGATTCTTTACTGCAGGAACGGGACGCCCAGCGCGGGCAGGATGACGCTCAGGAGCATCACCAGCGACAGGCCGGTCAGGATGACGACTGTCGCGTAAGCGATGACGTTCTGCGCGCGCCTGTTCACCATGTCGCCCATGATCCGGCGGTCGTTGATCAGCAGCAGGATGAAGACCAGCAGGATTGGCAGCAGGACGCCGTTGATGACCTGCGCGATGATGATCAGCGTCACCAGCAGTGTGTTCGGGATGACCAGCGCCACCAGCGCGCCTATGACCAGCAGCCCGACGAAGATGCCGTGGAAGATCGGCGCATCCCTGAAGCTGTTGGACACGCCGCGCTCGAAGCCGAACGACTCGCAGATGGCGTAAGAGGTGGAGAGCGGCACGACGGCGGCGGCCAGCAGTGAGGCGCCGATCAGGCCGATGGCGAAGAGCAGCCCCGCGTACTGGCCGGCGATGGGGATCAGCGCCTCCGCCGCCTGGGCGGCGGTCTGGAGTTGCACGCCCGAGCCGCCGCTGGCGACGAAAACGGTGGCGCCGGTGGCGATGATGATGAAGGCCGCGATAACATCGCCAAAGATCGCGCCCAGATAGGTATCCTTGCGCACCTGCGGGTATTCTTCCAGCGGGATGCGCTTCTCCGCTACACTCGACTGGAGATAGAGCTGCATGTAGGGTGTGATGGTTGTGCCGACTGTGCCGACGAAGAGCAGCAGATAGGCGCTGGTGAACTGGAAGCTGGGGCGGACGGTCTGGATGGCGACCTCTCCCCAGTCGGGCTGGGCGATAATGGCCGCGACGGGATAGGCGAGGAACACCAGGGTCATCGCCAGGAAGACCCTCTCGATGCGGCTATAGGTGCCGCGCGTGATCAGCAGCCACAGCCCGATGACAGCGAGAGGGACGCTGAGCAGCTTGGGGATGCCGAGCAGCTCGGAAGCGGCGGCGATGCCCGCGAACTCGGAGATGGTGATGAAGGCGTTGGCGATGAAGAGCGTGAGCATGGCCAGCGCCGCGCCACGCACCCCGAAGCGCTCGCGGATCATGTCAGAGAGGCCCTGGTTGGTGGCGGCTCCCATGCGCGCGACCATCTCCTGCACAACGGCTAGCGCGAGGGTGGCGGGGATGAGCATCCACAGCAGGCTATAGCCATATTGCGCGCCGACGGCGGCGTAGGTGGTGATGCCGCCGGCGTCGTTGCCCGCGCTGGCGGCGATCAGGCCGGGGCCAAGGAAGCCAAGCGCGGCGAGGGGACGAAACAGCGGGCTCTGACGGACCTTGCGCCAGCGCCGCTCCAAAGTGGGGCCGGCCTTCTGGCGCTCCTCCTGGCTGACGCGGTTCATCGTGTCCACGCCCCGCAGCATGGGGATGAGCAGCGGGGAAAGCGCGTGGAAAACGCCGGGTGGAGCGGCGCGCTGAACGTCGTTGACGCCCTCGGCGCGCGGCTCAGAGAAATTGAGCAGCTTCATGAGGCGGGCTCCCTTGTGACGTCATGAGCGCTTTGCGCCAATGACGCGCGCAGGCTGGAGGAGACGCACAGGCGACGCGCTCGTAGCGTCAGTCTGTGGGAGCTCCTCACCCGCTCCCAGAAGGGGGGAGAGCTAGCTCAGGAGAGTGACGCCGGAAAGCGCGGGCGTGATCTTCCGCGAGCCGGGTCTAGCGGATTGTGTCTCTCGGTTCAATATCACGAGCTGACGCCTGTCCAGGACAGCCTTGGGGCAAGACCCCACGGGCGGGAAAGGCCCGGATGGCGCGGTATATGGTCGCGAGTGACTACTTGAGCCAGCGTCCATCGGTGTGTAGTGTCCTCCATATCCGTTTCGCCGCCACGCCATGACAGCGACTGCCGTCCGGCGTATCTTTCCCCCTGAAGGGGGAGCGCGGCGAAGTGGAGTGTGAGCGTCGCGATAGGAGCGGACGCCCGGCGGGCGGGATGGCGCGATTCACATTGAACTCTGAGCCTGCCCGCTATTCGCGTATCACGCGGAGTTCAAGGGAAGGGGCTATATTCCCGTACGCCACCCTATTATACACTACGCTCGCGGATTCATGGCCGCTCCAACGGCGAAGATATCGCCAGCCTGATCGCTTCGCGCTGGGCGGAAACGCTGAAAAAGGACGCGCCAAGATGATATGGCGCTGGCGTGGAGCGCGCGGGGGCGGAGAAGCGGTCGCGGGATGGCTCCTAATAGATGATGCGCCGCATCGCCCATTCGAGAACGAATCCCAGCGTCATGCTGGAGAGGGGGCCAATCGCCCAGCCGCGGAGGATGCCCAGGATCTGCTTGCGCTGCACGGTTTCTCTGCCACGGGCGAACCCGGTTCCGGCCATAGCGCCGATGAGGGCCTGATTCATTGACGTGAAGAAACCCTGAGTCACGGCGGCAAGCACAACGAGCGCCTGCACGCCCTGCGCCGCGCTCGCCATCGTCAGGTCCATCTTCACCACATCGAAGGCGACAGTGTGTAGGATACGCCGCCCCCAGGTGAGCGCGCCAGCCGCCATCGCCACGCCGCCAAGCAAGCCGGCGATGGTGAGTGAGAAGAGGTGGGTGAGGATGAAGGCGCCAGTCGCGTTGGACACATCATTGGCGCCGAGCGCGAACGAGGCGAAGACGCCAACCGCCACGAGCAACGCCGGCGACCAGCGCAGCGCCGCGAGCGTCAGCGCCGCGGGCGCCCGGGCTGGCTGCGCGGCGTCGGGGCTAGCCCGCGGCGGGAGCTGGCGGGCTAGCGCGACGCCAGGAAACCAGCGGGCAAGCTGGCTGGTGAGGGGAAGGGCGCTTTTCTCCGGCTCCAGCTGCGCCATCACCTGCGCCTGGGCGGCGGCCTGCGGGATAATGAGGTCAAGCAGCCGTGTGAAGATGAAGCCAAGCGCGAAGGCGACGAGCGGCGCCAGAGCCCAGACAATGACCAGCTTGCCAATAGTGTCCCAGTAAATGGGAATGCCGCCAGCCAGCCCCACGCCGACAACGCAGAAGACGAAGATCTGGATCGTTGAGGTCGGCGCCTTCCAGAAGTTGTACAGCATGGTCAGCGACCCTGCCGCCAGCACGATCACGATGGCGTCAGATATGTGCACATATTGATCGCTGATGATGTGCTGCCCGACGGTTGTCTCGACGCCCCCGCTGGCGAATGTCGCGCCAAGAATGGCGCAAGCGCCGATCAGGACGAGGGCCGGCCACTCAGCGATCGAGCGCGCGGCGAACGGCATGCCCATGACCGCGCCGGTGTAATGGGCGCCCAGATTCCAGGCGAACGCCAGCACGACGAGCACGAGCGCGGCGGCAGCTATCATCAGCATGCCTCTTGTCGCCGCGTGGTGACCGCGCGCGCATCCGGCAGGGCGCGGATACTCTCAGGAGAGGCTGTTTTCATCATGATATGCAGTATACAAAGCCACCTTGATAGAAGCGAGTAGAGCGCCCAAAAGCCAGTCATGACCTGATAAAGCGCGCCAGGGGCATGTGGTCGGGGTGGCCGGATTCGAACCGGCGACCTCATGGTCCCAAACCATGCGCGCTGACCAGCTGCGCTACACCCCGTTAGCGGCGTCCCCGCGCCGTGCGAAAAGTCATCTTCCACATCACGCGGCGCCAGCCACCAATACCGTATCAGTATAGGCCCGCGCGTGAATGCCCGTCAAGCTGGCGAGTGAGCGCGGACCAGGAGGGCGCCAACGTCGCTGCTATGAAGCAGGCTGGCGAACGCATGCGCGCCTGAAGGCGGCTATCGCCGCCACCCAGCACGCCGGCGCGGGCGACCATTCACAAGCCCGCCGTGGATCGCATGCTTCCATTGACTCTGCCGCTGGCCGCGTGGTACGCTTTTCGAAATACCTGGCGCGCGCGCAACGCCGCGTGAGAGCGCCGGAGCTTCCCAGCGCGCGATGATGGGTGTCGCGGCTGGGCGTTTTCATACCTGATGGGCATGCGCGCCGCGCCTGGCGCGCGGCCCACGCCGAAAGCGAGCTCAGAACCACCAGCGTCCGCGAGCGGGCGGAGCAATCTTTATCGCGCAGCCGGGGACATATGCCGCGTCCCAGGTCACGGCCCATGCGGAGGCGCTCTGGCGCGCGATGCGGTAAAGGGGGATGCGTGACCATGGCGACAACGCCAGCCACCGATCCGTGGCAGTGGAAGTTTGGCAAGGAAGGCCTGACGTTTGATGATGTGCTGCTGATTCCGGGCGAATCCTACGTCCTGCCCGGCGATGTCTCAACGATGACGAAGCTGACCGCCGAGATCACTCTCAACATCCCGGTTCTCTCCGCGGCGATGGATACCGTGACCGAGGCCCGGCTCGCCATCGCTTTGGCCCGCGAGGGCGGGCTCGGCGTCATCCACCGCAATCTCTCCATCGAGGACCAGGCCGCCGAAGTGGACAAGGTCAAGCGCTCCGAATCGGGCATGATCACCGACCCGATCACGATGGGGCCTGACGAGCCGCTCAGCGCCGCGCTGGCTGTCATGAGCAAATACCATATCTCCGGTATCCCTGTCACCGAAAACGGCAAGCTGGTTGGCATTCTCACCAACCGCGACCTCCGCTTCGAGCGCGACCTGTCGCGCAGTATTGGCGAACTGATGACCCGTGAGCGGCTGGTCACCACGACGGTCGGCACAACGCTGGATGAGGCGCTCGATATCCTGCACCGGCACAAGGTCGAGAAGCTGCCGGTGGTGGATGAGCGCGGCGCGCTCAAGGGCCTCATCACCGTCAAGGACATCCAGAAGAAGAAGCAGTATCCCAACGCTTCCAAGGACAGCCAGGGCCGCCTGCGTGTCGGCGCCGCCATCGGCACCGGCCCGGACGCGATGCAGCGGGCCGAGGCGCTGGTGGCTGAAGACGTTGACATCATCGTGATTGACACGTCGCACGGCCACTCACACCTGGTGATTGAGGTGGTACAGCGCATCGTGCGCGCCTTCGGCAAGCAGGCCCAGATCGCCGCCGGCAACGTCGCCACCGCCGAGGCCACACAGGCGCTGATCGAGGCGGGCGTACACGCCGTCAAGGTGGGCGTCGGCCCGGGCAGCATTTGCACGACGCGCGTCGTGGCTGGCACGGGCGTCCCGCAGATCACTGCGATCTTTGACGCCGCGCAGGCCGCGCGCGGCAGCGGTGTCCCGATCATTGGCGATGGCGGCATCCAGTACTCCGGCGACATCGCCAAGGCCATCGCCGCCGGAGCGGACAGCGTGATGGTGGGTAGCCTGCTGGCGGGCGTGGACGAGAGTCCCGGCGAGCTGATCATCTCGCAGGGCGAGCGCTACAAGGACTATCGCGGCATGGGCTCCATCGGCGCGATGAAGCAGCGCAGCTACAGCAAAGACCGCTACTTCCAGGCGGGCGTCTCGGATGAATCACGGCTGATCGCCGAGGGCATCGAGGGGCGCGTGCCGTACAAGGGACCGCTGGGCACGCTGGTGTTCCAGCTCGTGGGTGGCCTGCGCCAGGCGATGGGCTACACTGGCTCCGCCACCATCGCCGACATGCAGGAGAAGGCGCGCTTCACCCGCATCACGAGCGCGGGCTTGCGCGAGAGCCACCCACACGACGTATTTATCACCAAAGAAGCGCCTAACTATGGCCTGGGGCACCGCTAGGACGGAGCGTTCCCGCCTCGTGGAAGAGACAGGACGAGGGGAGCGGGCAAAGCGTCCGCTCCCCTCGCCGTATCTACAGCGCCAGATCTACCTGGCCTGCGCGGCCTTCCGGAAGTAATCGGCGTTGAGCTGTGTGTACTCTTTCCACTGCTCCGGCACGGCGCTCTCCTCAAAGATCGCGGCCACCGGGCAGGCCGGCTCGCACGCGCCGCAATCAATGCACTCATCGGGGTTGATGTAGAGCTGGTCGTACTGGTCGTAATCCGGCTCTCCCTCGGCTGGATGGATGCAGTCTACGGGACAGACATCCACACAGGAGCCATCCTTTACTCCAACGCAAGGTTGGGCAATGACATAGGTCATTGGGTCCTCACTCTCTGGTCATGAAGCCATGAAGCACGACGTCGTCTGGCTGAATCGGCTCCGGTGGAGCGGACGCGCCGGGCGGAAACGGCATGATTCCCGCCGGCGCGCGCCCCACCACGTTCATGCCGTATTATGCCGCACGGATGTCACGGTGGGCTACGTTCCGTCGCACGCTCCACGCTGAGTGGCTTCACGCCTTGCGCTTCACCCGCGGATCCGCTGCGCCGCCTCCGCGCGTCAGTTCGCCTTTCCCACGCGCACGCGCCACGCTTCAGGCCCTTGTTCGAGATATTCCCACACCAGCTGTCCCTGATACTCGGCGACGAGCTGGTAATAGAGCGGCTTGGGGTCATGGTCGTTGACGAGGATAAAACTGAGGCCCGGCGTCAGCGCGTCGAAACGCCCGAAGATGACGGGATGGCGCCGCGCTGGCGATACCGTCCGCACATCGAGCACGGCTTCCTCTGTGGCTCCGTCCGGCTTCATGGCGCTCTCGGCTTCCTCGTGCAGCGCGGCCAGCAGCGCATGCTGGCCTTCGGACGATATAGCCTGCTCGACGAGTGGCAGGTAGACGCGCTCCTCTTTGGCCAGGTGCGCGCTGAACAGCCCCTGGAGCTGGATGAGCTGGCGGTCAAGCTGGCGCGCCAGCTCCGCCCGCCCGTCCGCGCTCGCCGCGCGCAGCGCGCCCGCCATCTCCACGATCTTTCGCACATACTCGCCGATATACTCGTGATCAATGCTCATCGTCGCGGTCGGCGAGCCCTGCTCACGGATGATCGGGTCCAGCGCGGGATAGAGTGTTCGCTCTTCGCCGCGCGCATGCGGGAGCAGGTCATTCGCGAGGAAGCTGGTCAGCCGGTCGAGCAGGGCGATGAGGGCCGCGCTGTCGGGACTGGCGGCGCTCGCCTCCATGTCGGCCGCGTAGCCATCGAGTGTCCCGGCCAGGGAACGGTGGTGCGTGCGGATCGCGTCGGTCAGCTCGTGTGGGGTCATGGCGCTCATGGTGATATCTTCTCCTGGCGTTATGGTGTGAAGCGACCGGATGGGCCAGCGACATACCAGACAACATGTATTCAGGCGCGCAGAGGGCGAGCGGGCTGGATGGTCGCGCTCGATTTCCGCGAGCCGCGCCGCATCCTCTGGCGCTACCCGGAGTATGGGCCGGAGCCCCTCCGCCCGACAGCGACTTTTGTCATATCACGAGGAATCCCGCGCGCATGCGACAAAGGTCGCAGCCGCCGCCGCGCGCTTTCGCCTATGGTGTGAGAAGCGGGAGGCGTCCCAGGACCCGCGCGGGCGCGCGGAGACGCTTCCTCGCCAGCGTTTCCTGAATATGTCCCGGGCGCGCGGCGCGCCGCCGCGTGAGGGGGAAGGATAGCGTCCATGACAAACGCGCTTGACACGGAAGGCGTAAAGGCCCGCATTTTCGATGCGCTGCGCAACGTCTACGATCCCGAGATCGGGATCAATATCATAGACCTCGGCCTGGTGTATGGCCTAGATATTCGTGAGGACGGATTCGTTACCCTCACGATGACGCTGACCACGCCAGGATGCCCGATGCACGAATCCATTGGCGAGGGGGTCGGCGCGGCGCTCTCGACCGTCCCCAGCGTCACGGGCGGCGAGATCAAGATTGTCTGGGAGCCGCGCTGGGAGCCATCCATGATGACGGACGAGGGGCGCGCGGCGCTGGGCTGGTCCTGAAAAGACGCCCGCGCGGCGTGGCGCGCTACGCGGGGTTGGCGGCGGGCGCGCGCGGGACCATCACGCCAGCGATGTTCGCGGCGGCGATCACCAGTCCCGCGCCGAGCGGCGCCATGACGATCTCCAGCGGGATAGCCCAGTTGAGCAGCGCGCAGGCGAGCGCGAGTGGGAGCGCGCCATTGATGAGCCAGAAGCTGAGCCAGGCCGCGCGCTGATGGATGAGATCGCGCATCAGGGGGACGCGCTGACGGCCAACGAGTGGCCCGTAGCGCGACTGCCAGATAAGGAATGGCACGATCTTGTACAGGTAGCCAAGCGCGCTCTGGCCGAGCCATCCGACCAGCGCCGCCAGGCCCAGCGCGACAAGAACCGGCTCTCCGCCCCCGCCGAGCAGCGCCACCGCGACACCCGCCGTGACTGTTATGACGAGGTAAACGACAGCGGTGATCGCGTGGCGCTGCGTCACATCCAGCGGCTTGCGTTTGCGCGCGCGCAGCATGCGGCGGTAGTCATACGCGAAGAGCCACACGGCGGTGACGAGGGCCAGCCCGCCCAGCGCCTGGAGCCACACCCAGCCAAAGCCGAAGCCCGTGGCGAGGCCCGCGACACCTACGTTGAGCAGCAGGAAGACGCGGCGCCCCAGATGATCCGTATGGTCATGGACCAGGGCGAACATCCGCGTCAGGGTGTACGAAACGCCGATGAGCATGCAGGTGAGCCAGCCCACCACGCCGGCCGTGATGTGCGCCAGCAGCAGGCGCTCCACACCCGCGCCCAGGAAGCCAAACTGGAAGTTCAGCGCGGCGGTGAAGCCCAGGCTGACGACGACGCACAGATAGACCAGGGCCGCCGCGAGATAGCGCGCGGTGAGCGGGCGCGTGGTCGCGCGCGCGATGGTCACGCTGAGGATCACGACATAATGGGCGACCGCTAGCAGGACCAGCGAGCCGCCGGTGATGAGCAGGGGAATATTCATCAGCCAGAAGCCGGTGACGAGCAGCGTCACGCCCACCAGATAGACAGGATATTGCGCGGGGGCGAGGCGCGCGGCGCGGAGCGGGCTGACGAGGATAACAGGGGCGAGCTGAAGCGAGGCGCCCATGATCGTCATGGTCAGCCAGCCCAGCGTGACGATATGGACGAGCGCCAGCACATGCGGGAAGCCCGGGGCGAGCAGCGCCTGCGACGCCACAAACGGCGCCAGCGCGCCAAAGAGCGCCGCTCCCACAACGCCCGTCAGCAGGAATGGTAGCGGCAGCCAGAGCGGCGCCCCGCCTCGCGCCAGTCCGCCCAGTCCGCTGGTCGCGATGGGCGCGGGGACGCCCGCGCCGTCAGGGCGCGCTGGCTGGCGTACGGAAATCTCCATAGAACCGCTCTCCTTCACACCACTTCGGCGCCGCGTTCTGGCGCCCTACTGGTCGCGCGTAAAGCGGATAACCCACTCGCTGGCGGACACGCTCTGCGTAACGTGTGAGAACCCCTGGCCCCCCAGCACGCCATAGAGCGGCGCTGGCTCGAATGGCGCGATAAGCACGAGTGATTCGCCCTGGGGGACGCGCGCCGCCGCCTCCATGATCTCAACGAATGGCTCATCGCCCCGCTCAAGTGTTGGTCGCACATCCAGCACGGTCGCCGCCGCGCTCTTCCAGGCGGCTATCAGGTCATTGGCCTGCGTCATGTTCTCTCTCCTTGCTCTAGTTGGCGCCGCGCCTCACGCGGGCGGATGACGGGCTAAAGCGGCGGTATTGCGCCTCCGCGTGGTCAAAGTGTACCCTGAGTGAGAGCGGAGCGGCTGCGACTTTTGTCGCAGGGCTGTCCGGCTCTGGCGAACAAGCGTGAGGCTGCGTGATGATTGATCTGGACGCCTTGCGACAGGTCCCCCTCTTTGCGACGCTCGCCCCTGATGATCTGGCGTCGGTCGCCGCCGTGACCCGCGAGCGGCGCTATACACGTGGTGACATCATCCTGCTCGTGGGGCAGGAAGGCGGCGCGCTGTACTACGTGCGCCGTGGCCTCGTCAAGGTCTTCAAGACGTCAGAGGAAGGCAAGGAGCAGACGCTGCGGCTGCTCGGCGCCGGCCACACGTTCAATGACGTGCCGGCGCTCGATGGCGGCCCGAACCCGGCCAGTGTCATGGCGATGGAGCCAACCACCGTCTATGTGATCAGCGGCGCCGAGCTGCGCCGCCTGATCGTCGAGCGGCCCGGTGTCGCCGAGGCGACTGTCCACTCGCTCGCCGCTGCGCTGCGCCATCTGGTCACGCTGGTGGAGGACCTCTCGTTCCGGCATGTGCGGGCGCGGGTGGCCAAGA
>JAKAIY010000203.1 GCA_021814145.1 Chloroflexota bacterium | reverse complement strand
CGCCAGGTCATACCGTTTGGCGTACTCCAGTATTAGGCTCTGGTAGAGTCCGTAATCCAGGTTGGAATGAAAGACTTGCTGGCGGCCGTTGCCACGCTGCGTCAGGTGGTACGGGATACCTTCCACCACTACTCTCGCGATTGCGCCATCTCACAAGTCAGCACTCGGACGAGAGGATTCGTCTCAGACCATTTGAAATAGGCGATCATCACGGGGATCTTGAGAAGACTTTTCTGAGAAAATTTTTCGCGTTCGCCGATGCCGAACCAGTTTCCGTTGTTCAAATCGCGAAAATAGATTGAGACGGCCGCGGCATCTCCGTTCTGCACGGCCTCGGCGATAAGGCTGTTGACTTTATATTGAAAGGGCTTTAATTCCCAAGCCGCGCGGCTCTTCCCGCCGCGCGCGGCCACAACGCGACGGCCAGCGCCAGCGGCAGCGCGCGCGCCAGCCAGGCCCCTGCGCTGTTCGGGCTGCCGTAGATGATCGCCGTCGCGCGCCAGCCGGGGCCGTTCCAGGCGGGATAGGGAACGAGGCCGCCGCCAGCGCCAAGTGGCGCGAAGGTGATGTGCGCGAGCGTCGCCTGGGCCAGCGCCAGCGCCGCGACCATCACGCCCGACGCGACGAACGCCCACAATGTTTGCCACAGCCAGCGCCCGCGCAGCCGCCAGACCACCAGCGCGGCATACACCAGCGGCTCCGCGATCTCCCAGCGCCAGGCGCGTAGCGCGACATGCGGCTCCCGCGCGATGAGGACGCCAGCCGTCATCCCCGCCAGCAGGAGACCGGCGCCCAGCGCGACCGGGCCGCCCAGACGCGCCAGATACGCCCGCCCCATGCGGTTCAGCCTCCGCGAGCTGGCGCGCGCCAGTCGCGGGCCAGCCTGGGCCGCCGCGACCAGCGTGAGGAGCGCCAGCGTGAGCTCGCTCAGCGGGAACACTAGCCGCCCCGTCACGTGGAGCGGCGCGAACCAGAAGGGGAAGGTCAGCGGCGCCAGCGCCAGCGCCCGTCGAGGCCAGCGCCACGCCAGCCCGGCGAATACGACCGCCCACGGCAGCGCCAGCGTGGGTGAGGGGATGAGATACCACGCCGCCAGCGCCGCTATCATCGCCAGCGCCGGTAAAGCCCGCCGCGAAGAAAGCCCGCTCAATGCCCGCTACCGGCGCCCAGGCTAATCAGCGCCACCACGAGCTCGACGGCGATCAGCGCCACCACCAGGATTTCCAACAGGGTCGAGCGCGCGGCCTGCTCCTCATCGTGAAGCAGTCCCGCTGTCTGGCGCAGGACATCCAGCGTCTCGGCGATGCCTGTGCGCCACGACTCGACGCGCAGTGTCCGCAGCGCCGCCGTGTAGACACGGTTCCAGTAGACATCCTCGGTCACTTTCAGCGCGTTCTCGACACGGCCACTGTGCTCGGTGATGTCGGCGATCAGTGTGTGGACCTCGGAGAGGAAGCGGTTGGTGCGGCGGTAGAATGGCCAGTTCGTGCGGGTGAGACGGCCCAGGCGCGGGGTGATAAGCTCCAGGGCGCTCTCCACCTCGGCGTCGTACGTCCGGAATGAGAGCAATTGCGCGTTGGCGAACTCCAGCAGCAATGTGGCGTCGTCACGCGCGTTGGGGTCATTTTCGATCACCAGCGCCGAGGCCCACGTCAGCAGGATCAGGTCATCCTCGTAGTAGCTGAGGGTGGTGGCCAGCGACCACATCGAAGGCGCCAGCGCGCGCTGCTCGCCCAGCGCCGCCCGCAGCGCCCAGGGATTGCGCGCCAGCCGCGAGGCCGGAACGCCCTCCGCCATGCGCTCGATGACGAAGATCGTATAGTCTTCAGGCCGCACGACCTTATTCGGGCGCTCCATCGCCGGGGCGAGCGTCTTGCTCAGCAACTCCAGCCCGTGATCGAACGCTTCACTGACCACCAGCGGGTATGGCTGCGCGTCACCGAGCAGTGTAATCGCCTCTTCCCAGTCCATTTCATTGCGGAAGAGAATAACCAGGCGGAAGGCGATGATGCCCAGATCATAGATCCGGGCGTAGAGCACGCCATTGTGCGCTACGCCGCCGAGTGGGACCTCAAGCGTGCCAAGGCTCAGCTCAAGCGGAAGCTGGGCGATGTCTATGCTTGCCCCGCGCGTCACGACCGGGCGGACACGCGCGCTGGGTGTGGCCAGTGTCTCGCGCGCCTTGTCGAGGTCAATACTGTAGCAGAGATCATATAGCTGATAGAGATGCAGCGAGGCCGTCTGTATGCGCGGCGGCTCCTCATTGGAGAGTTGCGCCGCTGGATGGGCCGCTGATGATGGTAAGCTCACAAACGCTCTTTCCCCCCAGACGCTCCAGACGACCAGGCGATGCTGATTGGGCGCGGGCGGGTCGCGCTGGCGCTCACGGGATAGTGTATCACCCAGGCGCCGGGGCGCTGGCGGGTCGGGCGCTCGCCTACTGTGCGCGCGCCTGGTTATAGATCTGGAGCACTTCGGCGCGCGCGCGCTCATAGGCCTCACGGCCCTGAATCATCGCTTCCTGATAGCGTTCGCGCACGCGCCCAACCACTGCCGCTAGCGGATCGCCAGGAGCGCGCTGGGCGTCGCCTTCGCCCTCGCTCGCTCCGGCTGGCTCCGCGCCTGGCGCCGCCACTGGGCGCGGCGTCAGCACGAGCGTGATCGCCACGCCAATTGCCACGCCAACCACCAGCCCGGTCAGAAATCCCGGCCCGGAGCGTCCACGTTTCGCCACGATTCCACTCGTCCTTTCCCGGCGCCCGGGACACTCCCACGCCGGTTGGTCAACTCGCCTCGGTGACCCCCACCATGCTCTGAATGCGCTCCAGCAGCACATCGCCATCGAACGGCTTCTTCAGCACCGAGATGTTCGCGTAGCGGCCCGATGGATCGTGGATCAGCTGTTCCACCACATCCGCGTCGGTTATCGCGGCGGTCGCCACAATGACCGGTATATCAGCGGTCGCCTGATTGGTTCGCAGGCGCTCCAGCACATCCAGGCCAGAGATCGCGCCAAGTCGCATATCGAGCACGATGAGATCGGGGTGATCCCGCCGGGCAGTCTCTTCGACCAGCGTGCCATCAGCCAGCACGGAGACGCCGTATTCAGCGTCTTCGAGAAGCATGCGAAGCAGCGCGAGGAGCTCCTGGCGGTCATCAATCACCAGAATGCGCTTACTCATATCTAGGGATCCTCCTCCCGCGCGTCGCGACCTCTACCGGGCGGCCAGACAGCGCGGCGCTTATACGCCCGCATGTGGCGTGCCGCTAGCGCCAGGCGAGCCGTCGCGAGAAGGAGAAGTCCTGGCTATACAACCGCTTGGCGAGGGCGTATGGTAACACGCCCACACCACTGGCTGCGCCAATCAAGTCCCCGCGTCCGGCGCCGCGTCCGCCGGCTTGCCCGGTGTGCGCGCGGCGCGCCGCCGGTCCATCCGCGCGCGCCGCCAGCGCACGATGCGTCGTTTCAGCCGCAGCGCGCGCATATAGGCCCAGTATACCGCCGGCTGATACACCATGTCGTGGGTCTCCAGCGTGAAGATTGAAGAGCCGCCGAAACCCTGCTTGTAGGTGTAGAGGCTGTACATATCCTCGCCTGGCTCCAGTGTCTCGGCGATGGCGCGGAAGTCATAGAGCGCGCAGCCACGCGCCTTCGCCCACTGGATCGCCGTCCATTGCAGCAGGTGGTTGGGCATGCGGTTGCGCTCGCGGTTGGAGGACGCGCCGAACATATACGTGGCGACGGGGCCACAGCGCGCGACGATCAGCGCCGCGATGGGCTGTCTCTCGTATTCGGCGATCAGCAGCGCCGCCGCGTCGCGCTCGCCATACAGCCGCAGGAAGTCGTCGTAATGCCGCTGCGCGTGGATGAAGATGCCGTCGCGCTCGGCAGTCTCGCGATAGAGCGAGTAGAACGTGTCGCGGTCGGCGGCGTCGCGCCCTTCGCGCACGGTGACGCCTTTGCGCGACGCCAGGCGGATATTGTAGCGCCACTTCTCCTTCATGCCCGCCAGCAGCGCCTGCTCGTCCGGCGTGATATCCAGCGCCCAGGAGCGGCGGGGATGCGTGGCGAAGGGGTTGCGGCGCAGCCCCAGCCGCGCCAGCGCGTCCAGCCAGGCCTGGTCGCCATCGGGGACATTCGGCTCGACCTTGAGCATGAACGCGCCACGCTCGCGGGCGAGGCCGCGCATGTAGTCGAAGAGCGCCGCCAGCGCGGGCGACGTGGGATCATCGCAGACCGGGCCGCGCGGCGCGTAGAGATACGGCTGCCCAACGACTGGAGCGCGCTCGACGATCACGACCACCGCCGCGCGCAGCGCCCCGCCATCATCAACCGCGCCCAGGCGCAGCGCCCGCTCGCCCAGACGGTCGCCCAGCTCCGCCCACTCCCAGGTCTGGGTGATGTTGCCCGTCGTCTGCGACTCAACGAAGGCGTTCCAGCGGTCGCGGTCCGCGATAATCTCTACACGCATGCCGTTCCTCAAGCTATCGCAGCCACGCATGGCCAGGCGCGGCGCGGACGGTAAGGCCCCCGCGCCACAAGGCGGCGCACGCCGCCATGCGCCTTTCAGGGGGCTGGAAGCGCGAATTCATTCGCCCGTCATCATCCCCGACTTTGCCGCTTCAGCCTGCGCCACCGCTTGCTCAGCCGCCAAGCGCGCCTGC
>JAKAIY010000202.1 GCA_021814145.1 Chloroflexota bacterium | reverse complement strand
GGTTAACGGCGCTGAGGCTCCCGCCGCTCCAGCGCCAGAGGCTCCCGCCGCTCCAGCGCCAGAGGCCCCTGCCGCTCCAGCGCCAGAGGCTCTCGCCGCCGACGCGGCTCCGGCTGACACCGCCGCCGATGTCGTGACAGACACCAGCGCGGAAGACGCCAGCGCCACTGAGGCGACGGAAGAGACAGCGGAGAGCAAGTCAGAGGCGTAATCCGGCTTCGGCCAGACGCCTCCGCAAACGGGCCGGCGGCGCGATTCTCGCAAGGGAGTCGCGCCGCCGGCTTGCGCTATCCTGTCATACCTGCTAGCCAGTTGGTCCTCCCACCCCGCGACGTTCCGATGATTGGCGCGCGAAATGCTTGGGAAACGCGCGGTCACGCGCGATATTCGCGCGCGATCTCTCTTGCGGCATGGCGCCGGAACGATCATGGGAAGCGGACAGACAGACGCGCGCAGCGCGGGAGGCGTGTGTGAGCAAGACCAGCGGAGCGCAACGACGCGCTCAGCGCATCACCAGTCAGACTACTACCAGTCAGGATCAGGATGAGGAAACGCGCGCCGCCTACCTGCCTGACGCGCGAGAGGCGGCTCCAAACGGGATTGATGACCTGCTAAATATCGCCAGCCACGAACTGCGATCTCCTATTACGCCACTGAAGATGCGGCTTCAGCAGACCCACCGCCGCCTCCAGCGGGAAGGCGGGCGCGAACGCGATGTGGATGATCTCGCAAAGGCGCTCTATCACCTCGAGCGCCTCCAGCAGCAGATCGCGCTCTTCCTCGACACGGCTTCCCTGACGCATGGCTCCCTTTCCCTGGCTCCGCGTTTGGGCGATCTCCATGAGACCGCACGGAGGCTGACAGACATCTATGCCAGCGCGGGTCTGGGGCGCGCCATCCAGCTGGAGGGACCGGGGGAGCCGCTCACAGGGGTATGGGATAGCGCGCGCCTGGATGTGGCGCTGCGTGAGTTGCTAGGCAACGCCTTGAAATACACGACGGGCGATATCACGCTACGTCTCTGGCGCCAGGGAGAGTTTGCGCGCGTCGAGGTGGAAGACGCCGGGCCAGCGATGTCCGTAAGCCTGCGCGACCGCGTTTTCGAGCCATACGTTACTGGCTGCCAGGGCAATCATGGGGTAGGGTTGGGGCTGTATGTCGCGCGCGAGATCATCCGCCTTCATGGAGGTGAGATGGGCGTGTGCGCAAGCTCCTCGGGCGGCTCCATTTTCTGGCTTACCTTGCCCCTTGAATGAGAAAAGCGAGCCAGCGGGGAGTGGAAGTGGCTCTTGCCAACGCGGTGATAGCCACGCGCCGCGGCGTGGTTGGCTTTTCAGTGGTGGCGCTATCCGGCTCGTGGGTTGTGGCCCCGCGCTCCTGGGCGGGCGGCGTGGTGGCGATGATCGCGCGCGCCGCGGCGTAGAACCATGCGCCCAGAGCGACCGCCACAACGTTGATGCTCAGCCCGAACGGGATATGGAGCCACAGATTGCCAATGTTTGGCGGTGTGGGGCCATTGCGAACCGGCACAACGCCAGACATGAGCGTGGGAATATACAGGTCGGTGACGGGATAGGCCCCGTAGTTGTGGTAGATGCGTACGCCAGTCACGATATAGAGGAAAGTGATAACGAGCGAGAAGCCAAGCATGACCACCAGCGCCTGCCGCAGCCAGCGGCGCGGATCATCCACTACCCACGCCAGGCCAAGACAGGCGAACGGTAGCGCCGGCAAAAGCAGGCGCGGGCCGGGCAGGTTCTCGCCCGCCATGGGCAGGAAATACGACGAGACCATCAGCGGGTAGATGATGGAAATGGCGATGGCCACCAGCGCTTCCAGCCGGGCGGTTCCGGCGCGATACCACAGGTAGAGTCCCAACGGCACGAGGATCAGGAACGGAGACTCGATCAGCAATCCTCGTGGATAGACGAGGATTTCCCACAGCCCTTCGGGGCGCGGGAAGGTGATGCCGAAGAACCCTGTGTGCTGGCCGGAGAACTCGCTGCCGGAGACGAAACCGTAGCTCAGGCTGAGCGGATCGCCGAAGGCGAACCAGTTATACCAGGCCAGCGCCAGCGCGCTGGGAAGGATTCCCAGGCCGTAGAAGAACAGGGTCTTGACGCGGCGCCCAGGGAAGGCCAGCAGGATGTAGCCACACAACACCAGGAAGATAAGTCCGGCGGGGTACTCAGTGATGACGCCCAGACCGGTCAGCAGGCCCGCCAGCAGGAGCCGGCGTATGGGCGTCCAGGCGTCACGCGCGGTGTAGAGCAGGTAGAACGAGATCAGCAGCATCGCGCCGCCGAAGGTGTGGCTGAAGAAGGTGGTGGTGAAGGGATAGAAGAGTGTCGCCAGCCCGCACATTCCCGAGACGACAAACGGCAGGGGGGAAGACGCCAGTTCTGGTCGCAGGCGGGCGATGAAGCGGCGCATCACGATGAACGCCGCCACTGACGCGGGCATCACGGTGAACGCGTTCAGGAGCGCGATCTGGTCAGTGAGCGAGAATCGCTGGAAGTTGTTCAGGTCCACGAAATGGCCAACCACCACCAGCACGGGCGTCGCCAGCAGCGAGAGCCCCAGCGAGCGCGGGGAAAACCAGTGCCCGTTGAAGTAGCTCACATCAATCGTGTTGCTGGCGTGGATATCTATGTTCGCCCCGCCATGCGCCAGGGCGTAGACCATATCCCAGCGGCTGATGGTGTTGGTGCCGGCGGGAGTCAGAAAGTAGCTATAGCACAGGATGAGCAGCGCCGCGAACGCCCATTCCGAGCGTGTCAGTGACAGTGAGACGCGCTCCATCCCGCGCCGCCATGCTCGCCAGTTCCGCCAGGCCGGCCATGTTGTCCGGACGGACCGCATGAGACGCCAGAGCGATCTCGCCGGTTGAGAATCAGCCACCGGTGAAGGTGAAGTTGGCGCCTGTGCGCTCATGAGCCGTTTATTCCCTAGAAACAAGGTCTGCTGTACTCGCTTCAACAGCCAGTATAGCGACGCGCGTCGCCACAGGTCAAACGCGACGTACTTCGGTGGACGTCCCGCTGCCGGGCAAAATCCGGTCGTCTTTGACCAGGTGGCAGCGCGCTGGGCGAAAGTCGCCCGGCGACGCTGTGGGTCGGTCTAACCCTACGCGAATGTCATGCCAGCGATAGGCGTGTGCGCCAGCAGGCGCTGCCCGTTGCCCCAGAGCAAGGCGCGCTTCGCCTCGTCGCTCCATCCGCCCACGCGCTCGAAATCAGCGAGCCAGCGATCAGGTGTGATGAACGGATAGTCGGAGCCAAACAGGAACTTGTGGTTGAGCCGCCCGGAAGCCTCTCGCAGCAGCGCTTCCGGGATGTATTTCGGCGACCAGCCCGACAGATCATTATAGACGTTTGGTTTGTGCTGCAGGATGGCGATCATCTCCTGCTCCCACGGCCACGAGGGGTGAGCGCCGATGATCGTCAGGGATGGAATATCCGTCGCGAGGCTATCCAGGTGGATGGGCCGCGTGTAGTCCAGCTTGACGCCGCCACCGCCGGGCATGTTCGCGCCCAGGCCGGATGTGCCGGTGTGGAACAGCGCCGGGACGCCCAGCGCGGCGATGCGCTCGAACAGCGGGCGGAAGCGTGGATCGGTGGGCGAGAACGCCTGGACGCCGGGATGAAACTTCATCCCCGAAAGCCCCAGGTCGCGCACGGCGCGCTCAGCCTCGGCGATGGCGCGGTCGCCTTTGTGGGGATCCACGCTGCCGAAGCCGATGAATTGCTGGGGAAAGCGGCGCACGATCTCCGCGACGGTGTCATTGCGCAGCGGCTTTTGCCCGGTCGCGGTCTCAGCGTCCCAGGCCAGCAGCACGCCAACCATGTCCTGTTCGGCGTAGTAGCCAGCGATTTCCTGAATGTCGCGTAGCTTCACCTCACGGTGAAAGAACGCTTCCGCGCCTGCGCGATACTTCCCGATCGCCACATCCATGAACTCTGCGATAGGCAGATGTACGTGGAAATCTATCGCCCTGGGCATGGCATGTCCTCCTGCCACTCGCCGCCCTCCGGCGGCGCGCCGTCTCGTCCGCAACGCATCGTACCACACCCGCCAGTCCGTGATGGTCAACCTTGCGCGCGCAGCCACGCAAAAGTGGCGCGCAGGGCGCTCTCGAAGAACCCGTGGTAGAAGCCGGGCGTCTCCGCCTCGGTCACGCCCGCGTCCGCTAGCGCCTCGGTATAGGTATAGCCTGCCAGCCGCTCCAGATCATCGCTGGCGATGGCGCCGAGCGCGTCGGGGACCTCAGCACGGTTGAGCGCGGCCCGAGCGCGCCGCTCGACGGTCGCGAAGAATGCCAGGTTGCGCGCCAGCAGGCCGGGATCGAAGACGCCGCCGTGGCAGGGCAGGACCCAGACGGGATCGAGCGCCTGGAGCCGCGCCAGCGAGCGGCGGAGGTTGGGCTGGTCGGCGCCGGAGTGGACTTGCGGGAAGGGATGCTCCGCCGCGTCGCCCGCCAGCAGCAGCCGCAACCGGGGAACCCAGACCGCTGTGTGATCGGGCGTATGACCCGGCGTGCGCAGCAGTTCCAGTGCGAGGTCGCCACCATCTATCACCAGGCCCTCCGTATAGGCGACGCTGGGCGCGATGAGGCGCGCGGAGACGAAGCGCGGGCTTTCGTCCTGTTTCTGGCGCAACTCCTTCGCCGCGCCCTCGCCC
>JAKAIY010000201.1 GCA_021814145.1 Chloroflexota bacterium | reverse complement strand
GCTGATACGCTGGGCGTCAAGCACCCTGTCATCTTCTTGCATTACATGGATTCCCGGCTGGAGCCCACGCTCGAGCTGCGCCGCGATATCGCTCGTGTAATCCGCCAGGTGAAGCCAGATGTCGTGATCTGCCAGGATCCGACTGTGCGTTGGAGTGGACAGGGCTACATCAATCATCCTGACCATCGCGCGGCGGGCGAGGCGACGCTGGCGGCGATTATGCCAGTAGCCAGCACGCGCCTCGCTTTCCCTGAGCTAGCCGCGGAGGGCCTGCCCACGCACAATGTCCGGGAAATCTACATCGCCGGCACGCAGAACGCGGATCGCTGGGTTGACATCGGCGGCTATGTCGAGACGAAAATCGCCGCGCTGCGCCAGCACGTCAGCCAGCTTCGGGGCTGGGACCCCACCGAGGCGATAACGCAGAGGGCGAAGGAAGGTGGCGCGGCAGCCCGCAAGATGGGGCACGACATGACCTATGCCGAGGGCTTCAAGTACATCCGCCTGGAGGATGATTAGGTCCGCGTCTTCGCGCTATCCATTTTCTTCAGTAGGCAGCGGCGCGGCAGGCTCCCCCTCTGGATGGAGAGAAGACATCCCTGTCCAGAGGATACGCTCTGTCGCGCCGATGTCGCGCACATGTAGATCATCGTTGTAGCGGATCAGCCGCCAGCGCTGGGTCCGCGCCGTAGGTGAGAGCAGGCCGCGCTCCCATTCCGTGATGGACGTATTGTGGGTGCGAAACTGCCCCACAGCGGGCGCGATGGCAGCCATGCCCAGCCCGATCAGCAGTGAGGCGTCCACTACACCACCGTGGCAGACGACCACCACAGTCCTGCCGTCATATCCGCGCGCGATGCGGTGCAGCGCGTCTCCCACCCGCGTCACAAAGCTTCCCCAGCTATCACCGCCCGGCGCAAGCGGATGGTATGGCTCCTCGCGGAAATCGCGGAACGGCCCATAGCGTTCGATGTATTCACCCAGACGCAGGCCATCGGCCTCACCAGGACGCAGCTCCTGCACATCATCGTCGGGAATGATGTCCAGCCCCAGCGCGGGAGCGATGATCTCCGCTGTTTGCATGGCGCGCGGGAGCGTGCTGGCGATCAGAGCGTCGGCGGCGATTTCGCCCGTCGCCGCCAGCCGGTCACGCAGCCGTTCGGCCTGGGTCACACCCAACGGGGTCAGCCCTGTGTCGGAGCGCATGCCCGCCAGAATGTTTTCAACATTGGCGACCGCCTCACCGTGCCGGATCAGGTAGATATGCGTTCCCATTGATTTGCGTGTTCCTCTCCATCGCTTGCGGACCCAGCTAATATGCCAGATGGCTCGATGGCGCACGGCGGAGGTCCGATTCATCCCACCGCGCGCGGGCTGGGAAACGCCGCCTCGATGTGAGCGAGATAGCGTTCGGGCTGAGTGAGCACGCTCAGATGCCCGGCATTGGGTTCCAGCGTCCGCGCCGCGTGCGGGTAGAGCGCGTCAAGCGCCCGCAGCTCTGCGGGCTCTATTATTCTGTCACGCGCCGAGTTGACGATCAGCGTCGCTGGCTCGGGCCATCCCTCTCTGGTTGGTTCGAGGCCTATTGGCCCGCTCAGAAAGTCTATCACTAACCGCCCATGCGTGAGCATCCGCCGCTTCCCCACTCGTCGCGTCATCTCCGCGAAATATCCACGCCAGAACGACGCCGCGCCTCGATCCAGTCCTGGCGCTTCCAGGCTGAGCAAGGCCGCCGCCCCCGCTCGCGCCGCCACACGCACCACTCCGCCAGGCGCCGCCGCAAGCAGCGCGTTCTGAAGGGATTCTCCCCGTACGGCCCCTGGGACTGGCCCGCCTGTATTGAGCAGCGCCAGGCCCGCCACACACGCGGGATGGCGCCAGGCCAACGCCTGGGCCAGATAGCCACCCAAGGAATACCCCACCACCAACGCGGGCGGCGTTTCCAGCGCATGAAGCAATTGGGCCAGCCCATCCACCACAGCGGTGATGCTATGCGCGCCATCAGGGTAGGTTGGAGCTACAACCCGATACACCCGCTCCAGCGACGACATCAGTCCAAAGAGCGATTCGCCGTCGCCAGAGCTGCCATGGAGCAGAAGCGCCGCGCGCTCGCCCGCTCCACCTGTTAGGTAGCGCCATACCTGCTCGCCAATTGTGAGCATGCGCTCCTCGTGCCCGGCGCGAAACGTATGTAGCCTCTGTTCCCAATATTCCTCCATGTCCACCGCGCCAGGATCAACGGCGAGAGGCGGCTCACCGCAGTTATCTGGATGCGCCGGCGCTCTGTCCATGCCCGCCTCCCACTTCCAGCCAGTGGTTCGCGCAACCAGTGCCCGCGCTGCTCGCGCGAACCCATGAATACGTCCTGTACGATAGTTTATCGCGGAACGAAGCAGGATGCGAACATATCAAACGCCGGCAGCCATACTCCAGGGAGACGGGGTATCAGGCCCGTGCGTCTTGCTTCCCTCCCAGTTCAATTTCCACCGTGAAAGGCGCTGAAACTGGGCCGAGCGCAATACGTAGCGCTGTTTCATAGCGCCGCCGCTCGGTGGTCACACACTCAGCCACATCCAGCGACTGCCCATCGAGCGTGACAGCGCGCGCGGATGGGTCGGGCGTCGCTGGCGCAAAGTCGCGTCGGAGCAAGCGCAGCTCTAGCGTGCCAGGACGCGCTGGCGCGTCATAGAATCCCTCAGGCTGGCTGGCGCGCAGCGTGATCCGCTCGCCCGCCCGCTCGACGGTGTACACAGTCCGCCGCCAGGCTCCATCCTCAAAAGCGCGCGTCACGCCGTCGTCTTCATAGAGCGCGCCCGCCGCATGAGATTCCGACTCGGGGCCAAGCGCGCAAACCAGCGTCAGCGGCTCCACATCCAGCTCACCAACGAACCGCATCACTGGCCCCAGAGGAACAACCGAGCCTTCGCGCTGATAGAGCGGCAGAACGTCTATCGGACACTCCACCTGAGCCGTCACTGGTCCGGCATAGCGCTGCCCTGTCAGCCAGTCGCGCCAGGCTCCTGGCGGAAAACGTACACTCCGCTGGCGTTGGTCCGGCGCGAAGATGGGCGCCGCCAGCAGGTCCGCGCCGATGGTGAGCTGGTCATCCAGCCCAGCGACGGTAGGATCGTCTGGCCAGTGGTAGAGCATGGGGCGGGTAATCGGAGCGCCCGTGCGCGCCGCCTCATCGGCGAGGGTGTAGAAATAGGGAAGCAGGCGGTAGCGCAACTCAATCGCCTGACGGATGAACGCCTCAAATGGCTGGCCCAGCGCCCACGGCTCCTGCGGGGGCACGCTCATCGCGCAATGGTTGCGGAAAAACGGAAACAGCGCGCCAAGCTGGGTGAAGCGTGTCAACATCTCTCCTGTGGGCGCGCCCCAAAAGCCTCCGGTGTCGAATCCCACCAGCGGCGTGCCTGACATGCCCAGGCTGAGACACATCCGCGCCGCCAGCCGCAGATGCTCCCAACGGCTGTGATTGTCACCCGTCCAGATGGCGGCGTAGCGCTGGATACCAGCATAGCCTGAGCGTGTCAGGATGAATGGGCGCTCGTTCGGGCGCAGCCGCTCCAGCCCTTCTCGGGTGGCGCGCGCCATCAGCATGCCATATGCGTTATGCAGCAGCGCATGTGGGGTTGGTTCACGGTCAGGGCCATCAGGCCACTGGATAGCGTCAGGAGCCATTGTCGAGCTGTGCGCCTTTCCCGAGCCTGGGATTGGCTGGTCGGTCAACCCCGGTTCGTTCATGTCGTCCCAAATCCCGGCGACACCCGCGTCAAGCAGCGGCTGGTGCAAATCGCCCCACCAGCCGCGAACATCCTTGCGGCTAAAGTCGGCGAAGACACACGCTCCGGGCCAGACTACACCAGTAAAGAGCGTTCCATCAGGCTGGCGGACAAAGTAGTCGCGGCGCACGCCCTCCGCGAACGTCGGGTCAGTGGGATCAGCTTTGACGCCAGGATTAATAATCGTGATAACCTTGAAACCCTGCTCACGCAGGTCTGTCATCAGTCGTTTGGGGGCAGGATAGCGTGTTGGACTCCAGGTGAAGACCCGGCAGCCATCCATATAATCAATATCCAGCCAGAGGTGGTCGCAAGGAATGCGCCGCGCGCGAAACTGGGCGGCGATCTCGCGCAGCTGTTCCTCCGGGAAATAGCTCCAGCGCGATTGTCCGTAGCCCAGCGCCCAGCGCGGCGGCAACGGCATGCGACCTGTCAGCGACGTGTATTGCCGCAAGACGTCAGCGGGCGTTGGGCCTGCTAGCGCGTAATAGGTGAGGTCGCCTGACGCGACGCCGAAGCTCATCACGTTGGGGTCACTGGCGCCCGCGTCCAGATCGGAGAGCGCCACGCTATCCATGAAGACGCCCCAGACACGGCCATCCGGGCGCGCCACCATCCAGAACGGAATCGAGGCGTACATCGCGCCAGTCGTTTCGTCATGTGAGCTGGGCGGGTCAGTATTCCAGAAGGTCATACGCGCGCCGCGCCGATCTAGCGGCTCCGTTCGCTCGCCCGCGCCGATAATCCGCTCGCCGGGTTGAAGTCGCATGTGACAGCGCGCGCCTCCCGCCGGCTGTAGCCGGTCAGCAGGCTTGTCACGCGCAGGCTCCACGATCAGGCCCATACCATACGCCAGGTCGTGCTCAGCGAAAGGCGCATCATCCGGCCAGCGCAAGTGCAACCGTAA
>JAKAIY010000200.1 GCA_021814145.1 Chloroflexota bacterium | reverse complement strand
CCATGCTAGTCTCGTCGGCCATGCCGTGATCCTCCTCGAACGGGTTCTTCATCTACCCGATGAGAATCACCTGCTGGCCGATCTCGTCAACCGACCTCAAATCCCCACACTCAATTGGACACTATCCTCGGATCTGCCTGTTGGCGCCCTTGCTATTGGCATCGCCTGTGACATAGCCGGACTCGTCAGCCAGCGTCCTTCATGGCGCTTCTCCGCTCGCGCGGCCCATACTGGCGCGTTTCTCAGCGGGCTAGCCGCTGCGGGCCTTGGCCTGTGGGACTACCAGGCCGTTCCGCATGACCACCCGGCGCGACGCGTTGGCGCGCTCCACGGCTATCTCAATGCTGGCATGCTCGCCTTGCAGCTGGCGAGCCTCCTCGCGCGCCGTGAATCTGGGACCCCAGCGGACAGGCCCCCGAGCGCGACGGCGTTCGCCCTTGCATCCGCGGCCTTCGCCACACTGGCCGTCTCTGGCTGGCTGGGAGGCGAGCTCGTCTTTCACCTGGGATGGCGCGTCACCCCCGCCGAACACGCCGAACAGATCGAGGATGGGCTGCGCGAACGTGGCGATACTGGCCTGATAGACCAGGCCCACGAAACCGTCCAGCAATACGAGCGGACACACGCGCTCCTGCCCTGAAGGCCGCGAGCGAAGGCTTTCCACCAATAGCGGGGCTGAACGGCTCGCATACCTGGCGGGCGCGTTCCTTCGGCTACGCGCCTGCCATCGCCGCCGCTACCACGTCCACCAGCCGGTCGCCGCTCGCGCGCAGCCAGTCCTGCCAGACCAGCGCGGCCTCCGCGCGGGCGACGACATGCGCCACCGGACTGAGGCCTTGCAGCGCGCGGCCCAGGCGGTGAATCAGCGAGGTATAGCCGCGCATAACGTAGAGGGTGGGGATCGCCGCGATCTCCGCCGCCGTCAGTCGCAGCGACCGCGCATACCCGCGCGCCAGCGCCGCGATGACCGGCCATTCCGCGCCTGACTCTAACATATCCGCCGGCCACCAGACAAGCGCTACCGCCAGGTCGGTAGCCCGGATGTCGCGTGCGAGGAACTCAAAGTCCAGTATGCCCGTGACACGCTCGCCGTCCATGAGCAGGTTGGTCGTAGCCATGTCCTCATGGCAGAGTTGCTGTGGCAGCGCCGCGTAGAGCGCGGGCAGCCGCTCCATCAGCGCCGCGTAGCCGTCCCGCAGCCGCCCGCGCGCCTCCGCGCTGATGGGCAGCGTCGCGAAAGCCGCGGGCGGATCGGGAACGAGCGGCGTGATCCCGTCCAGCGCGCCTGCGCTGCGCCAGGAAAGCGCGGCCTCCCAGTCGGGGAGCTCAATCGCCGCCAGCGCCACATCCAGCGCGCCAATCGCCTCGCCTGAGCGCTCCGCCCGCGCCAGATCGCGGCGTTCCGGCGGCTGCCCCGGGATAAGGCGTGTCAGCGTCGCCATCGCGGGCGCGCCCGCTACCAACAACCTGGCCCACGGCGCGCCGTCCGCCGTCGGGATTGGCGTGGGAACGGCGAACGGCAGCCCTTGCCGCTCCAGGCCCTCCAGCGTGGCGTGCTCCAGCCGGGCGCGCCGCTCATCGTGATGTGGCGCGGCCAGCCGCAGGACATACGAGGCAGCGCCATGCGCCGCGCTGGTGAGACGGAGCATGGTATTGTTCGTGCCGCCGCGCATTGGCGCGAGCGCCAGCGCATCCGGCTGGCCCAGTTGCGGCCACGCCGCGACGAGCGCCGTCGGGTCAGGAAAGTTGCGCGGAGTGGGGGCCATTATCGCCCAGCCGCCGGATCGGCGTCGCTGGTGGATGTGTCAGTGGCTTCCTCGCGCGCATATTGGCGGCGGAGTCGCCTGAGGTCGCGGCGATAAAGCGCGACATCGGCCCAACTGAGGAAGCCCGCCGTAGCGAAGCCGTGAACGATGACCGCTGGCCAGAGCGAGCGACGCTTGGGGAGAGCAAAGAGCGCGCCGAATAGTCCACCCGCCGCTGTCACGCCCGCGATCGAGCGCCAGCTCCAGTTTCCGAAGCGGTGGTAGCCACCGTAGACCGACGAGGCGAACATCCAGCCGAGCGGTCCTGCCGCGCGCCGCAGTCCTGGAACCTTGCGCAGCCCGCGCGTAGCCAGCGATTGCACGACGCCGCGAAAGAAGAGCTCTTCAGCTGGCGCGTTGATCAGGAAATAGAACGCGGATTGCGCCGTCTGATCGGCAGGCGTGGGCAGCTTGTAGCCGGGCGCGACGAAGCGGCGGAAAACAGCGGCGATATACGAGAACGGCAGCCCCACCGCCACGCCCAGCGCAAGATCAGCCAGCGGCGCGTCGCCGCGAAGACCCAGGTCCTCTTTGCCCCAGCGCGTGAAGCGGTCATAGGCCCAGGCGGCGAGCAGCAGAGGCGCAACGCGGCCTAAAGTATCCTTCCACACCCAGTTCCACGTTTCGCGCGGAGTGTTCAGTTGCGTTCTGGCCACGACGCGCGGCGCGATGGGCTGTACGAGGTATCGCTTCCCATCTGGCGCCACCTCTATCAGCGGTGGCGCGTCCCAGCGTGGAGTAGCGTCACCATTCGGCATCTTCTGGTCCTCAAACGCCGCCATCGGCGCCATCCCTTTCCGCCGCTACCGCGCGCTCGCCGCGCGTCAGGCGGGATTGGTCCCGACATGCACGGCGACCACGCCACCCATCAGGTAATAGTAGCGCACATCGGCCCAGCCAGCGTCCTCCATGATACGCTTGAGCGTGGGCGCGTCGGGATGCGCGACTACCGAGGACGGGAGGTAGCTATAAGCGTCGAAGGCCTTGCCGACCAGCGCGCCCAGCCACGGAATCACGCGGTCAAAGTAGAGGTGAAAGCCCCAGTTGAAGATGGGATTATGCGGATGGCTCATCTCCAGGCAGACCACCCGCCCACCAGGCCGCGTGACGCGCCGCATCTCGCGGAAGCCGCCTGGAATGTCCGACAGGTTGCGTACGACCCACGCTGAGGTCACGGCGTCGAAGGCGCCATCGGGAAAATCCAGGCCCTGTCCATCTCCGCGCAGCATCTCGACGCGCCCATCCAACCCCAGCCGCTTGATTTTCTCGCGCCCGACAGCCAGCATGCCCTCTGAGAAGTCCACGCCCGTGATAAGGACATCCTCCGGACTCCGCCGCGCCAGCGCGATCGCCATATCGCCCGTGCCTGTGCCCACATCCAGCGCGCGCGCGCCAGTGGTCAGCGCCGCCTGCCGCGCGGCGAAGTCACGCCAGCGTCCGTCCAGCCCCCCGGTCATGATGCGGTTCATCGCGTCATAGACCCGCGCGATGCGGTCAAACATCGAGCGCACATAGACTGGCTTGCCGCCCGCCGCCTCGAAGCGCGCGCGCAGATCAGGCGTCGGTGTGGGAACGGAAGAACTCATCGCGACAGCGCCTCTCTGGACACATATATCAACTCGCCTCATCTCTCCCCACAGGGAAAGAGACGGGAAGGGAGGCCTCCTAGTGGCTGCGCGCCAGCACGAAGTCCACGACTTCTTCAAGCGTCGCGCGGTCCGAGGATGATGGGAACCTGGCCAGCAGCGACTTCGCGCGCATGGCGTACTCCCGCGCCACCTCCAGCGATTCCTGGATAGCGGGGGTCGCGTTGACCCAGCGCACCACCGCCGCCACATCATCCTCGCCAGGCGCTTCCGACGCCAGCAGCCGTTGCACCTGCTCAATACGCCCGTTGTGCTCGTTGCGCAACGCGTAGATCAGCGGCAGCGTCACCACGCCCTGGCGCAGGTCGTTGCCCGCGGGCTTGCCAATGCTCTGATCTGAGCCAGTATAGTCGAGCACATCGTCAATGATCTGGAACGCGATGCCCAGGCTCACGCCGTAGTCGTTCATCAACTCGATCTGCTCATCACTGGCGCCGCCAACCGTCGCGCCGCCCTTGCAGCAGGCCGCGATCAGGCAGGCGGTCTTCCGGTTGACACGCTCCAGATAGCGTTCTTCAGAGGTGTCCATGCGCCGGGCGGAGAGAAGCTCGATGATGGTGCCTTCGCAGACGGTCGCCACCGTCTCGGAGAACAGCCGGTCAATACGGAAATCCTGCACGTCAGCGATCAGGCCAGCCGTCCTGGCGAAGAGATAATCGCCCAGCAGGATTGACACTGGCTCGCCGTAGCGCGCGTTGACAGTGGGGATGCCGCGCCGCGTAGTGGCCTGGTCAATAATATCGTCATGCACCAGCGTCGCCAGATGCGTCATCTCGAATGCGATGCTAAGCGGCAGCAGCTTGTCGAAGCGGTACGTAAACAGCTTGCCAGAGATCAGCGTCAGCGCGGTGCGCAGGCGCTTGCCGGGCGAGCTCATCGCATGCGCGGCGGCGGCGTTCAATATTTCCAGACCAGAGGTCGCGCGCCGCTGGAATTCGCGGTCCACAATCTCCAGGTCAGGCTCGATAGTGGCGAACAGCCGGCTCAACGTGGCCGTATCGCTCATAGGGCCTCCAAAGTGGTAACGAGACGCTTATCAGGTGGGTCTCGATCATGCGCCGTCGCCAGCGCCATTTGAAATTGTAACACGGCCCGTCAGTAGTGTGGGCGTCGTGCGCGAACACCGTCTGTCAGGTTGAGGGGCGGCGCCGCTTCATACGTAAGCCTAAGGCGACTGGCTGGCGTCTCACATCACAGCGCCCGGCGTCCATATCACAGCGACATCCCAAGCGAGGCGTCTTCG